>CAYQAV010000079.1:0-3534 GCA_964415565.1 uncultured Candidatus Peribacteria bacterium | reverse complement strand
TAGGTTCAATTTTAACAAACCATTGTTTTGATATAATAGTTTCAATTTTAGCATGACTTCTTTCGCCATAACCTACTTTTGAAATATGTTCTTCTATTTTAACTAAATTTCATTTTGATTTTAGTAATTCAACTATATTAGCTCTAGCTATCATAAAATCTTGACCAGCAAATATACCTGAAATATCAGTCATTTTACCATCTTTTCATAAAACTACTTTATTCAATGGTAAATCATGTCTTTTTGCAACTTCAAAATCATTTGGATCATGAGCAGGAGTTATTTTAACTGCACCAGTTCAAAACTCCATATCCACCATTTCATCGGCAATAAGAGGAATTTCTTTATTTAATATAGGTAAAATAAGTTTCTTGCCAGCTTTAAGTAATTTTCTATATCTTTTATCTTTTGGATGAACAGCTACAGCAACATCTCAAAGTAGTGTTTCTGGTCTAGTTGTTGCAACTACTATTTCATTATCACTTCATGAAACAAAATAAGTAATATAATATAATTTTCATTTTTCTTCTTTATAAATTACCTCTTGATCAGATACTACTGTATCTAAAACAGGATCATAATTTACCATATATTCTCACTTATAAATAAGTCCTTTGTTATATAAATCTACAAATGCTTTATTTACTTTTTCATTCATATCTGAATCTAGAGTGAATTTTTCTTTTGACCAATCACAACTTGCTCACATTTTCTTAAATTGTGTTTGAATTTGTCATCCATAATTTTTAGTCCAATCCCAACATTCATCTAAAAATTCTTCTCTTGAAATATTGTGTTTATTTTTTCATTCTTTTGCTAATTTTTCTTCAACTTTTACTTGTGTAGAAATACCAGCATGATCAGTTCATGGTAATAAAAGAGTACTATCTCATTTCATTCTATGATATCTAGTCATAATATCTTCTATAGTTAGCATAACAGAATGTCATACATGTAATTTAGAAGTTACATTTGGAGGTGGCATTGGTATATAAAAATTTTCACCAGTTGTTGATGGTTTAGGTTTAAAACTACCATTTTTTTCCCAAGAAGCATATAGTTTTTCTTCAAATGCTTTTGGATCATATTTTTTTGGAAATTCGCTATTAGTCATATTTGTAAGTTAAAATTAAAAATAATTACCTGTTATATAATCTTAACTTAGACTCGTATTATAAAATAATATGTTGTCATATTATCATTTATAGTTAAAAAATAAGCTTGTTGGTATTATACCAACAAGCTTATTTTTTCAAAATTTTGTTTTAAAATTACATAAAAAAGAAAACCGCACTTTCTTGAATTTTAGTAAATTCAGTTATTTCTGGAGTCATTAGAATAATATTATATAACTCGTTTGATGTATTTTCAATGATTTTTAAACCTACAACTAAAGAAAAAAATAATATAACTGTCCATCTAGTATATTGTGGTTTTAATAATTTACATTTTTTAGCTGATTTTTTTAATTTTTTAATAAATTTCATATAAATATAATTATTTTATAATATACATATATTAAATCATACTTTGGTTTTTAAGTCAAAAAAGAAGAAGCTTAAACTTTTTCTTCTTCCATATTTTTTTCTTCAATTCTTTTATTTAATTCATCCAATACATCTTTTGGAATATTTTTTGCAATTTTTACAGCTGGATAATTTTTTGCAGCCAAGAATTGTCATCTTCTACTATTTTTTATAACTAGTTCTTCTCACGTTTCAGTATCAACTAAAAGTCATTTTTCTTTTAATATTCCTTCAAGAATTTCTTCTTTATCATCTTTTATCTTCCCTATCCATTTTACTTTTGGATATTCGCTACTTGCAAGAAATGGTCAAAATCTACCAGTTTTAACTACTATAGTTCATTCTATTCCATCAGGACATGGTTTTCATTCATATTTCTTTTTTAGGTCATCAAGTGCATTTTTTTCTCATTCTGGTTGATCTATAAAATCACATTCAGGATATGCTGAACACCCTATAAATTTACCATTTTTACTATGTCTATATATAAGATCACTATTACATTTAGGACAAGCCTTTCAAACTTTTTCTATTATTTTCTCTGCATTATCTCATGCATTTTCTAAATCTTTTTTTAAACTACTATTCCAAAATCTATCAAGCATAGTTACATAAGTTTCTTCTCAATTTGCTATCTTATCAAAATCTCATTCAACTTTTGAAGTAAATTTATAATCCATCATATCTTTAAAATATTCTTGTAAAAAATCATTTACAGTATATGCAATTTCAGTTGGAGAAAGATGTTTTTTATTTATTTTTTCTATATATCATCTATCAATAATAGTAGAAATTGTTGGTGCATAAGTAGATGGTCTACCTATCCCCTCGCTTTCTAATTTTTTAACAAGAGATGCTTCAGTATAACGAGAAGGTGGTCTTGAAAAATTTTGAGTTCATTTAATAATTTTTCAAATAAGTTTTTCTCATAACTCTATATCTGGTAAAACTCAACCATCTTCTTCTAAATCTTCATTTTCATCATCGCTTGATTCTATATAAAGAGTCATAAATCAATCAAATTTAATAACTTCTCATTTTGTGATCCATAATTGATTTTGTGCTTTTGTTGGTGAAAAAGAAAATGTTGTAACTTCTACAATTGCATCACTCATTTGTGAAGCTAGTGTTCTTTTCCAAATAAGAGTATAAAGTTTTAATTGAGTAGCATCTAAAACTGAAGTTAAACTTTCAGGATTTCTTGATAAATCAGTTGGTCTAATAGCTTCATGAGCTTCTTGTGCACCTGCAGATTTAGTTTTATAATCTCTATCTTTATAATATTTCTTTCAAAAATCTTTTTCTATAACTTCTTTTGCTTGTATTTTTGCTTGTTCTGATAAATTTAAACTATCAGTTCTCATATAAGTAATCAAACCTTGTCTTTCATTATTTCACAAATCCATACCTTCATAGAGCTTTTGAGCAATCATCATAGTTTGTTTTACTCAAAACCCGAATTTTCTAGAAGCCTCTTGTTGAAGTGTTGAAGTTGTAAAAGGAGCCTGGGGAGATCTTTTACTATCTTTTTTTATACTATCAACTAAAACAAATTCTATATTTCAAAGTATAGATAATTCAACATTATCTTTTTTGTTTTTACATTCTTGTAAAATACTTAAATCATCA
Organism: uncultured Candidatus Peribacteria bacterium; assembly: GCA_964415565.1. Lineage (GTDB taxonomy): Bacteria > Patescibacteriota > Gracilibacteria > BD1-5 > UBA6164 > JABWCI01. The sequence continues at coordinate 379 of CAYQAV010000079.1, read as the reverse complement.
TAAAGAACTGAAAGTAGTTTTTCTACTTCTTCTCTAGATTTAAAAGTTTTAACTTTTCAAGATATTTTTGATAAAACAGATATAAATTTAAAATTACCATATGATAATTCTACACTTATTTTCCAAGATTCTTCTGGTTTAAATGCAAGTATTTCTCTTTCTTTTTCAACAATTAATTTAACTGCTACAGATTGAACTCTACCTGCAGATAATCATTTTCTTATTTTTTTCCATAAAACTGGACTAACTTTATATCAAACCAATCTATCAAGTATTCTTCTTGCTTGTTGAGCATCAACTAAATTTAAATCAATTGTTCTAGGATTTTCTATAGCACTCATAATTGCCTTTTTTGTGATTTTATATCTATTTGATTTTG
>CAYQAV010000078.1:0-7402 GCA_964415565.1 uncultured Candidatus Peribacteria bacterium | reverse complement strand
AAAATAAATTTAAAAAGAAAGATAATGAGTATAAATTGCAAATTTGAGATGAAATTAAGATTTTTTTAAGTGATGAAGAAAGACTTCAAGTTTCTTCTCATGTACTTACTACATATGCAAATTCCTCTGGAAATAGTTTATTTAAATAAACAGATTCTTCATAATCAAGATTTAATCAAAGTGATTTTGAAATAGTAAGTCATACTTCAACTTCATTTTTAATTCTTATTAATTCTTTTTTATATGCTAAGTTTGTAACTACTCTACTTGAAGTTTTAAGTGAATCAAGAAGTAATACTCAAGAATCAAGAAGTATAGTAAATGATTTTATAAAGAAGACTATATTTGACTGTTTTACTACATAACCAAATATTGGCATTCTAATTGCTATATTAGCTAAACTTATTTTTCAGATATATGTAGAATTTATAAGTTTAAATGTTATAATTGCTCAAATTATTATAAGTATCAATTTTCACCAATCATTTACTATAAAATTTGAAAATGCTACTACTTTTTGAGTTAATCAAGGCAATTCACTTCATGCTTTTTCAAAAGAAGCTGTAATTCTAGGTACAATAAATATCATCATAAATACAACCATCATTATTGTAAGTCATAAAAGAATCATAGGATATATCATGGCTCATTTTACTTTTCATTTTAATTCAATACTTTCAAGTAAATTTGTATCAAGTTCTGCTAATATTTTACCTAATTGTCATGTTTTTTCTCATACTCATACAAGAGATGTAGTTAGTGCATCAAAAATTTTTGGATATTGATTCATAGTTTCATATATACCAATACCATGATCTATATTATCTCTCATTTCAATAGCAATTTTTTTCATATATGGATTCTTTATTTGTTTTACTAGAATTCACAATGCTCATTTTACATCAATTCATGAGTTTAAGAAAATTGAAAATTTATTTATAAATTGCCATAATTCTTTTTTTGAAACACTTTGAAATAATGTGATTTCTATATCTCACGATTTTTTCTTTTTTCAATATCATTTAAATTCAGCTCTTTTTGAATTTTCTAATAGTAAAAGAAATTTTTGGTTATCAAAATTTCAATACCTATCATAGAATTTCTTTCAAAACATATTTTTGTTTTTATTAAATATTTCAATCTTTAGAAATTATTTCTTCTATTTCTTTGATTACAGTTGAATAATCTCATTTTTTGTATAGTTCACTTAATATGCTATATTTTATTTGCATTTTTTGATTTTTTTGTTCTATTCTATAACTCTTTTCATTATCAATAGCTTTTCTTAAATATGAATTTATCTTAGCATCTATATATCATTCTTTTATAAATCTTGTTGCTTCTTCTTTTAGTTTTAATATTTCTCAAGTATAATATAGGTTTTCTAAATTTTTAATTATTCTTACTGTTTCTTTTTTTCTTCTTATATTTTCTATTTCTTTTTCAATTTCTTCTTTATTTTTTCATCTTAGATTTTTAATATCTGTTTTATCAAGTCATTCTTTTATTTTAATTTCATTTATAAACTTATCATCTTCTTTAATTATATCTTTATTTAAATCTCTTTTTAATATTATCATTGAAACATCATCATCAAAATTTGATCCTCATCTAAATAAAGTTACATCATTTATTATATAATCATATATTTTTTTTATATCTGTTTCATATTCAGCTACTATTTTAAAGCATTTTTCTAATTTTTCTAATCAATAATATTCTCAATCAATACTTTTATTTTCTATAATTCAATCACTATAAGTTATAAGTATATCTCAATCGACAAGATTTATATCTCTTATTTTTACATCATTTATATCTTTTATTAATCTTATTCAAGCGGCAAGTCAACCTGGTATTACTTTTTCAACTATATTTTCTTTTTTTCTATATATTAACATAGGTTCATGTCACATTCATACAAATCAAATATTGCTATTTTCTTTATTTATTTCAAAAAGTATTCATGTAACAAAATTTCTTGATTTTAAATCTTGTTTTAATCAATTATTTATGTTTAGTGCTATTTCATTTAATTCATTATTATAATTTTCTTTAAATAATTTATTAATTAATGTAATAATAAATCAAGCTCTTATTCAATGACCTGTTGCATCTCATAAAAAGAAGTTATATTTTTTACTATTTTCTTCTAATCAAAATGTATCTCATGAGATTTTATCTGCTCAAAGAATTTTTCAGTATAAGTCATAACCAATAATTTTATGTTTATTTATTTCTTTTACTAATCATCTATGAATATTTTCTAATTTTTTTTCAGCAATCTCATTATTTATTCTAGAATCTTCTTCAATTAATATATTAATTTCATCAAGAAGTCTTTTTCTTTTTATTCTTTCTTTTAATGTTTTATAAAAATTTAATTTTTTACTTATTTTTTTAAAGATTGATTTATTATCATCAATATTATCATCATCATTTTTTTCTATTTTTACTGTTTCTCAGATTAATTCCATTGCCTCTGATTTAGTATTTTTCTTTAATTTTTCTTCTTCTAATTTTCTTTGTTTTTCTATATGTTTTTGTATTTTTGATTTTTCTTTATTATAAAAATTTATTACAATTGAATTTTCTTTATTTTCTTCTAGAAATTTTTGTAATAAATTCATTGCAGAAAGAGGATTCTTTGTTCAAATCAAACTATCAATTTCTTTTTTTATTTTTTCAAATCTTATTTTAAATCTTTTACCTTCTTCTACTTTAATATATTTATTCTCAAGTTTATTAACATTTGTTTTTAAATTTGTAATAATTTTTTCTTTTCTTTTATATTCTTTTCTTTCTTTATCTATAAATTTTTTATTTTCTAGACTAATATCTTCAGATTCATAATTTTCTAAAAATTTATTTAAAGCATCAGTCTCTTTATATAAAATTTCTTCAATTGCTTTTTTTGCATTTCACCACTCAGAAATTGCTATAAATACTTCTATAGCTTTTACTGCTGAATCAAATGCCTTTACTTCATTTGTATCAATTTTTTTATTTTTCTTTAAAAAATCAAACATATTTTTATTTTATTAAATTAATTTTAGTGCTTCTTCAATAGTAGTTTTTCAAAGTAATGCTTTTATTAATGCATCTTGAACTATAGTAATCATTCAATGCTTTATTGAAATATCTCTCATAGCATTTGCACTTTCTTTATTTAAGATAAGAGGTTCCAAGAAATCTCATACTATTAACACTTCATGTATACCAAGTCTTCATTTATATCATGTTCAACTACATTTTTCACATCATTCTCATTTGTAAAATACTGCATTTTCTAAATCTTCTTTTGCTAAAACTGGTCATAAAAATTCATTTACTTTTTTCATTTCATACTCAGTGGCTTTATGTTCTTTTTTACAAAAATCACATATTTTTTTTCAAAGTCTTTGACTTATTATCATTTTCATAGCTGAAGCTAGTAAAAATGGTTCAACACCCATATTTATAAGTCTTTGTACTGTACCTGGGGCAGAATTCGTATGTATTGTTGATAGAACCAAATGTCAAGTTAGAGCAGCTTCAACTGCTAAAATTGCAGTTTCTTTATCTCTGATTTCTCATACCATTATTATATCTGGATCTTGTCTAACTAGTGATCTTAGTCATGTTGAAAATGAATATCAAATATCAGGTTTTACTTGAGATTGATTTACATATTCTATATCATATTCTATAGGATCTTCTAAAGTAGATATATTTAATTCTAGTGGATTGAAGTTTTTTAATATACCAAATAAAGTAGTAGATTTTCATGATCAGGTAGGTCATGCAACAAGTATAATTCAATATTTACTTTGAAGAGCTGTTCTAACTTTTTCTAAATTTACATCTATTAGTCAAAGTGCTTCAATATTTATAAGAGTTTCTTCTTGTTTTAAAATTCTCATTACTACTTTTTCTCAGTAACTTGTAGGTAGGGTAGAAAGTCTTATATCTATATTTTTCTTTTCTTTTTCATAGTAATATACTATTTTTCAGTCCTGAGGTTTCTTATTTTCATCAATTTTTATTTTTGATAAAACTTTCAGTCTAGTTACTGCTGCTGAAATATGTTCTCTATCAATTTTATCAATAAGCATAAAATCTCAGTCTTTACGAAATCTTATTAATAAAAAATGTTCATTTGGCTCGATATGTATATCTGAAGCTCATATATCAATAGCCATTTTAAAAATATTTCATATATATGCTACTATATCTCAAATTTCTTTTTTTAATGGCATTTTATTTATTTCTTCTACAGTTGGTAACATTTTTAAATATTTATTATATTTTATATTTATTTCATTTTATCACTTATTTCATTAATAATTAAATAAAATCTATTGACTGTAGTATATTTTTATATATAAAATAAAAAAGGCTATTTTGTCATAGCCTTTTTTAAATAAATTTCAATTATTTTATCATTAATTTTTTTCTTTATTTCTTCAGGAGTAAGTTCTGAATTATCTTTTTTTATTTGTTCAATATAGTCATTTACTTCGTCTTTTATTTCAGGATCAATTGTATCAATTATACCTGAGTTTGTATCTCAAGTATTTGTAGTTATATTATCATTTATAATCAATTTTTTTATATCATTGAAGAAGTAACTAATACTTCAAATAATAGAGATAATTAATACTAAAAAAATAATTATTATTATTTTTTTATTTGATACTTCAGATTTTCAATTTTTGTTTAAATCGAATTTCTCTATCTTGTTTCAAAATTCATCTTGTATTTTTTCTTCAGCTTTATTTTTAATTTCAAAATCACTTTTATAATTTCAAAATAAATCAGAGTTATCTTCTTTATTATATTCTGCTGTTTCTTTTTTAATTTCTATCTTAGAAGTCATTTCTTCATATCTTTTTTCTATTTCTTCAGGAGTTTCTATCTTTTTTTCTTCTTTTTTCTTTTTTTCATCTTTTATTATTATTTCAGAATTATCAATATTTTCTTGATTTTCATCTATATTTTGCTCAATATTTTTATTCTCTTCATTTGTTTCTACTGTAGTAGTATAATTGTATTGTATTTTTTCATTTGAGTTAATATCATCTTCATTTTTTTCATCTATTTCTATCTCAATAGTTTTTTCTTGATTAATTATTGTTTCATCATCAGCACTATTTTTTTTGATTCATATTTTTTTCTTAGGTTTGTCTTTTATTAATAAATTATTTTCATCTTTTTTATCAATTTCAATATCTTCTTTTTTTTCAATTATGATTGGTTCAATATTTGTATTTTCTTCACTCAAAGAATTAGTAATTGTTTCATCATTACTAGTAGTATTATTTTCTTGTTCGTTTTTGTTTATTAAAGCACTCAAATCAATTTTTTTCTTAAACATTTTCTAAATACTTATTTATTTAAATTTTAATTTTATTTAGTTTTATTTTATTATATTTTATCTATAAAATCAAATAATAAACTTTTTATATGTAAAATCTGTTTATTTTTTACAATTTTTAGTTAAAATATATTTAATTTAGAAAATTAAGTATAAAAAATGATTAAACCACAAGCTATTTCATGATTTGGTGAAAATTTACCAGAAGCACAATTAATAGAAGAAAAATTTAAAGATATAATTAAAAAAAATTATAGTTTATCAGGTTTTACACCAATTGATACACCAATTGTTGAAAGATTAGATGTTTTACTTGCAAAATGAGCTGATGATAACGAAGTTTATGCAATTCATAGAGTAAATGGAGAAGTCTGAGATGATTCTTCTCTATGACTTAGATTTGATTTAACAGTTCCTTTAGCCCGTTATGTAGCTCAATATGAATGAGAATTAACTTTTCCATTTAGAAGACAACATATAGGAAGAGTTTACAGATGAGAAAGACCACAAAAGGGAAGATATAGAGAATTTTATCAAGCAGATGTTGATATAATTTGAAACTCTGATCTACCACTTTTTGCTGATGTAGAAGTAATTTCTACAGTTTATAATTCTCTACTAGAGTTAGATTTTTGAGAGTTTGTTATAAATATAAATAACAAGAAATTTCTATCAGGTTTTTTACAAACTCTGGAAATAGAAAATATAGCTTGAACTATTTCTATAATTGATAAAAAAGATAAGGTAAGACATGATAAATTAAAAGAAATGTTTATTTCACTTTGATTAAATAATACTCAAATTGATAGAATAGTTGAATTTATCAAATTTTGAGAAGAAAAAACAAGTTTTGAGATTTTAACTTTTTATTCACAATTTGATGATGAATTGTTAAAAACTTGAATTGAAGAATTAAAATATTTATACAACAATTTAATTTCTCTATGAGTTGAGGAAAAATATTTAAAAATAAATCCATCAATTTCTAGAGGTTTAAATTATTACACTTGAACAGTTTTTGAAACTTTTATTGCTTGAGCTGAAAATATGTGAAGTGTAAGTTCAGGAGGTAGATATGAAAATCTAGCATCAAATTTTACAAAAAATAATTATCCTTGAGTAGGTTGAAGTATAGGATTATCTAGGTTAATAGCTGTTTTAAATAATATTTGAAAAATAGAGTTAGATAGAAAAACTGTTTCAAAAGTTATGCTTGTAAATATGTGAGATGATACATTTAAAGCTAATTTAGAAATACTAAATACACTTAGAAAATCAGGTATTTCATGTGAGATCTATCTTGATAGTGAAGCAAAAATAGTGAAGCAATTAAAATATGCAAATAATAAGAAGATAAATTTTGTTATTATAATTTGAGAAGAAGAGCTTAATAATAATATGCTACAACTAAAAAACTTAGATACTTGAGTTCAGTATACTATATCAAAAGATGAATTAAGTGATTATATAAAATAAAAGAGAATTAATAAACTTCTGCAAAAAAATAAGTTACTTTTAAGTAACTTATTTTTTTGCATTAAAGTATATAATTGTCAATCTAAAATATATACTGTTTAACGCGAATTTAATGTCTCATGAGTATAATTAATTTCATTAGGTTATTTTTTGGCTTAAAATAGCTAAAATAATTTACAAATATAAAAAATGATTAGTATGAGTTGGTTAATTGTTTTTATGATTTAAAACTTAGTATTTATGAGAAGGAAAATTATAATCATAATGATATTACTATTTTGATATTGAATAAGTAATTGAGATTTTGAAACTACACCAATAGATTTAAATACATGAACATTGGGAAATTTAGGAGATTTTACATGATGATTATGAGATGATCCAATAGATCTTACATGATGAGATATATCATCATGATTTACATGAAGTGTAGATTTTACATGAATTACAATTTTTTCGGCTTAATTGTAAAAAGTGTGTGGCTAAAATAAGGAATATTTGGTATAATAAAGCCAAATACTCCTTTATTTTTAACTATGTTAAATAAAAATAGCCATAAAATCTGTAAAA
>CAYQAV010000077.1:0-9768 GCA_964415565.1 uncultured Candidatus Peribacteria bacterium | reverse complement strand
CAATTTTATTTAATATTTCTTTATTACATTTATTGCATTTATGTTTTATCATCCATCACTTATTTTTTTTATGATCTATATCTATTGGTTTCATAGTTCATAAACAAGTTGAGCTTCTATCTCAAGGAAATTTCTCATCCATATGTTTACTATGAAGACAAAAAGGACAGTGGTTTCTTGCACTACCTTCAGGGTGTCTGTCTACCGTTTTACCACAGTTATCACAAATAAAACCTTCATTTATCATTTTAAATCACATATTTTTTATTTTAGTAATTTATACAATTTATTCAAGAAAATTAAGTTTATAAATATTATTAATGCTCATCAAATAAAAATAGATATATTTTTATCAATTAATATTCATGAAATGCTAGGTCAAATAAACATACTTATTGATTGCATTGATGATAATACTCACATAATTTCTCATCTATCATATTCATTTGTCGATTCAACTATTTCTCAAACATAAATTGGATTTACAACTCATGAAAATAATACCATTATATAGAATACAAATAAAAAAGCTGGAAAATAATTTATAAGTGATAATATTATAAACAATATAAATAGTGAAAAATTTATAATTATGAATAAGTTTTTAAGGTGAAAATATTTTAGCCAAAACCTTTTTAATAATACTGATTGATTAAAAGCAATCAGTATTCAAATTCAAGCCATTATATATCATATTATATTTCAAGGTATTCAAAATTTTATATTTAAATATACTGGAAACATTCATTGATACATAGAAAAACTTAGTATAAGCATAAAAAATGAAACTAAAAATAGATTTACATTAGGAATTTTCAAAAATTTTATTAATGTTTTAGTAGGATTGTAGTTTATTTTTTTATTAACTTTTTTATTATTTGTTTCTTTTAGAAAAATAATTACTATAAAAAATTCAAATACTGCTAATCATGTCATAAACCAAAAAGGAGCTTTTATTGAAAATGGAAGTAATATTGATCATAATATTGGTCAAACTATAAATCATAATCAGAATAATGCTCATATTAATCATAGATTACTCATTCTATCTTTTTTTGAAATTGATATGTCAGATAACATTGATTGTAATACACTTATATTTCATCAAGTAAATCAATTAATAATTCTTGCAATTATAAATATTATAAAAATATCACTTATACTCATAATTAAATTTGCAATAAATGTTCATAAAATACATAAAATTAGTACTGATTTTCTACCATATTTATCAGATAATTGTCATAAAATAGGTGATGATAAAAATGAAAAAAGTGCATATAGAACAATAGCATAAGATATACTATGAGCATTAATTCAGTAATATTTAGCTAATTCAGGTAATGTAGGTATAAAAATACCTATTCAAAGTATATCTAAAAATCAAACTAGTAAGATAATAATTTTTATTGTATTCATTTTTTAATTTAAAAAAATATAAAAATTTACTGTTTATAGTAAATTTTTTAAAATATATAACATAATATTTATTTTGTTATTTCTGTAATATATAAAACATAATTCCAAAAATTGAAAATATTAAACCTATTAGCCAAATTCTAAAAACTACATTTTCTTCACTCCATCAAATTGCTTCAAGATGATGGTGAAATGGAGCTATTTTAAATATTTTTTTTCAATTTCTTAGTTTTTTACTAGTTAATTGAATTATAACTGATATAGTTTCAAAGATAAATATTGCTCAAACTACAAAAAGTATAAAAATTGTATTTGTAAGCATTGCCATAATTCAAAGATTTGCTCCTAGTGCTAAACTTCATACATCTCACATATAAAATTTAGCAGGTTTAACATTGAACCATAAAAATGCAATTAATGCTCAAACTATTGTAATACAAAGAGTAGATAGTAAAAATAATCATTGGTCATAAGTTATATAAGCATAAATACTATATGCAAATAATAAAAGTCATCATGCTAATCAATCAAGTCAATCAGTTATATTTACACTATTTGCAGAAGCTATAATTACAAATATAAAAAGTGGTATAAACCAAATTCATAATTTTATTTCATGAATTATTCATAAATTTAATCATATATTTCACCAATCTAGCTTAAAATAAAACCAAAGTGATCACAATAATGCAAATATAATTAGCCAAAAAATTTTAAAACTAGCAGATAATCATTTAGTTCTACCTATTCATTTTATATTCATATAATCATCAATCATTCATAAAAATCAAACTGTTGCAAGAGTGAAAATTGATAAGTATGTTTCTTTTTGATTTAATAAATTGTTATTTATAAGTCAAAATTCTTGTAAAAAAATACTTAAAATTACCATTAAAAAAGTTATTGTAAGAATTATAGCTCATCACATAGTAGGTGTTCAAGTTTTATTTTTATGTAACTTTAAAAATTCTACAGCTTTTCATAAAGTTGCCTCTTCTCTTATCTGCTTACCAAGTTTAAATTCTATTAAAAAATTTATGAAATATGGAATTATAATCATTCAAATAGTAAAAGTTACTATTCAAAATGAAAACATTTGTATTAAGTAATGATTCATTTTTATATTAGTTAATTATTATCACTAAATATTATTTCAAAGTTTATATTTTACAAGTTTACTTTACAAAAATAAATATATTTATAAACTTATTTTTGTTTTAAAAAATAAGAATAAATAAATGATATCTACAAAAATAATATTATCATTAAACCAAAGAATACTAGAAATAGCAATTGCTAAGTATAGTTTAGAAAAAATAAATAATGAAAATGATATAGTTTTATATGAAAAAATTGTTTTAAATTGAGAAGAAAAAGAAAAATTAGTTTTTATAAAGATTGAAAATAATATAGATTTAATTTTTTCTCATTTAGAGGAAAATTATATTTATAATCAAATTATAAATATAGATGATTCTAAATTTTTTTTAAATTTTGAATTAAAATCTGGTGATATAGTAATTCCAAATACTTTTACAAGTTTACAAGATAATGATAAGGCATTTTTTGTTAATAGTGTTGTTTGAGAAAATTATGATTTAGTTAAATTTTGACTTATATTAAATGGTATTTGTTTATCAGTTTGAAATAAAAAAGTAAATGATTTAGAAAAATTAAAAAGAGAATTTTATGCTGATATAATTGATATAAATTCTTACGATTTAATAGAAAAAAATACTAAATTAAATAATGGTTCTATTTTTTCTGCTATAAAAATAGTTATTTGAGATGATAAAGAATTTTTAGATGAATATTATATAAATGCATTAAACATATTTGATTTAATTTATTAAAAAATGATTAGAATGAAATTCTAATCATTTTTTAATATTTTTCAGTAAAAATATTTTCTTTTTTAAATCATTTTTCAATTAGTATATTAATTGATGAATCTATCATTGAAGGAGCTCAACAAATATAAATTTCTTCAAAATTATTTTTAATTTCATAGTTTAAAAAATCAGTTACATATCATTTTTTATATCAAGAAATTTCTTCTCTACTGAGATAAACTTCAAAGTCAAAATTATTATATATATTTTTTAAATTATTTAATTCTTTTATAAAAAATAAATCTAAACTATTTCTTGTTCAAAAAATTAGTTTATAATTACATTTTTCGTTATTTTTTAGTCAATTAATTATTTGATTATAAAGAGGGACTAAACCTGTACCAGTTCATAAAAATAATTTATTTTTATTATTTTCTTTTAGTATAAAATGTCATGCTGGACCAATTCATTTTATACTATTTCAAATTTTTAATTCACATAAATATTTACTTCATCATCTACCTCATTCATCTAATTCCCATTTTTTTATAATTAATTTCAAATATTTTCCATTTTCTTCAAGTATAGAATATGCTCTTCATCATACTGGAATTAAAAAAGTTATAAATTGACCTGGTTTAAAATTAAAAATATTTTCAGCCTCAAAATCTAATTCATATATATTATAATTCAGATTTTTTATATTTATTAGTTTAAAATTTTGTATCACTTTTTTTAAATTTAATCTATATTTTTTAGATTATATTAATTTTATTTATTAAATCAAAAAAAACTAATCATTTTTTAAAAAAATATTATATTATTTTGTCAACACTTTTTTCTAATATTAATTAGATGTTTTATTATTTAATATATAATATGTATTACATTGTATTTAATAATTATATTTATTATGAATAAATTACTTTCATTTATTTTAACTTTTTTAACAGTATTTATACTTTTTTGATCAGAGGTAAATTCAAATGTATCATATAATATTTTACCAACTACAATTACAAATGTAGCAAATAAAGCTAAATTAGATTTATTTTTAAATAAAGTTCTAGATTCTAAATCTAGTTTTAATAGTGAAGTTAATTATTTAATTTTTTTAAATACAATAAATGATAAACTAACCTCTTTAGGAGTTAAGTATTCTTCAAACTCTGATATAAAAAATATGATAGAGTATTTAAATATATGACTTACTAATATTATTAATATTACAAAACAAAATTCTGATGTAGAAAGTTTCTTGTGTGAAATTTTTTGAGATTGTTGAACTTGAACATCTTCATCATCAACATCATCTTGATGATCAACCTCATCAACTTCTTCTTCATGATGATCAACATCATCATGAGGATCAACATCATGTGCATGAACTGCGCCAATATGAGATTGAATAATAAAAAGTACATCCGTTTTTTGAATGGTTTGAAGCGATACTTGGACTTATGTAAATAATACTAAATGAACTAGTACTGATCTTTGACAATCATGTCAATGGACTTGTGCACCTGGTTATACAAAAAGTGTTGTATCTTCAGCAAGCAATAGATGTTATATTAAACAATCAACAGTTTCTTGTTTATGAACTCTTCCAATATGAGATGGTGTAGTTAAAAGTACTTCAATGATTTGATGAGTTCAAGATAGTGAATGGTTATTTATAAATAATTGAAGTTGAGTAAATAAAGATTGAGACCTTTGAGCTGCATGTAAATGGACTTGTGCGCCATGATATACAAGAAATTGAAATACATGTTCGGTAAGTTGAATATCTTCATGAAAGATGTATGCAAGTAATACATGACCAAATGATTTAAGTAAATTAAATGGTACAATATATTTAGATAAACAATTATTTATAATACTGGATTGAGTTAGTAAAACTACCCCACCTAAAGGATGTGCTAAGTTAGCTTGAACAACTTGATGTAATAATGTAGCCTGATTTAGAGATTATTTACCAAATGAGTGGTTTAGTGATACTCGTATAGTATCTAATTGAGCATGATGAATTCCACCAAATACATTTCCAGCATGAGATTATGAATTTTATTCGTCATATTGAGATAAAATAATAAAAGTTTGATATGGTAAACTTATACCTTCTACTTCATCAAATACAAACTGTTATTGGGATTGATTTGTAGCTTGACCAGAAGCAAACCCAACAACAACATGTAGTACTTCAAATATATGAGTAAAATGATATAATGATAGATGAACATCATTTACATGTGTATGTACTTGATCATCTTCATCTAGTTCATCATCATCATCATCATCATCATCTTCTTCTTCTTCTTCTGGTTGATCAGTATCATGCGCATGAACAGCACCAACTGGGGCCTGAATAATAAAAAGTACATCAGTTTTTTGAATGGTATGAAGTGATACCTGGAGTTATGTAAATAATACTAAATGAACTAGCACTGATCTTTGACAATCATGTCAATGGACTTGTTCTCCATGATATACAAGAAATTGAAATACTTGTACAAATAGTACTTCTTCATTTACTTGAAATGAAACTGTAAAAGTGGGAAATACTTTTCCAACTTATGGAACTAGTGCTTGTATGGAACAAAATATTTATGTAGTATCTGGTTGATTAAATAAAAGTTCTAATCCAAAAGGTTGTGCTCAACCTGCCTGAGCTTGAGCTTGTACAAATGTATCAGCATTTAGAAGTTTTACAAGTAATGAATGGGTTTCAGATAGTACTGTAGTAACTACATTTTGAGCTAATCAAGCTCCTGTATGAACATACGAATTTTTTATTATGTATTGAAATGAAATTAAAAAGACTTGAAGTGGTCAAGTAAAAAAATGTAATACATCTACATATTCTTGGTCTTGTATAGTTCCAGGTCCTGTTGTTGTGAATACAGCTTGAACATTATGTAATGCTAATAATGTTGGTCAAAATAAAGTTTTTGATTGATATACTTGTAATTGTATAAGTAAATAATTTAAAAATTTAAAAAGACGGGGAATACCCGTCTTTTTTTAGAAAAATGGAATTATTTTATTTCCATTTTTTGTTCCCAATATTTTGTAACACCTGGGCTTTCATCGCCCGAGATACAGATAAAGTAAGATTTCACAGCTTTTAGGCTTACATTAGGAACCCCTAATGCTTTTTCAATCATTTTTCTTGCCTTATTAGTACTAATTGGACTTAACATGTTTTTCTCCTTTTTTAGTCTTAATTATGAACCTATTTCCATAATTAAGATTTTTATTATATTAATCTATAATTTATTTGTCAAAAGTTTTTTATGCTTATATTTATTTTCTTTACAAATTAGTTTATATTTTTATTATTATAATATAATTTTTAATAAAATCATAATCTTATGAAAAAAATTTATCTTATAGATTGAAATAGTTTTATATATCGTATGTTTTTTGCTTTACCAGAATTTGCAACTAAAGATGGAACTGTAGTAAATGCACTTTTTGGTATGGCAAAATTTTTTGCAAGTACACTTGTAAAAGAAAATCCAGATTATCTAATCTTTGTAAAAGATGCGCCAGGTGATAATTTTCGTAATAAGATATATAGTGAATACAAGGCTACAAGAGATCGTATGCCAGATAATCTAAGAAGTCAAATGGCTCTTATAGATGAAATGATTGTTAAATTATGAGTTAAAACTATAGAAATTTCTTGATATGAAGCAGATGATGTTATATGAACTTTGGCTAAAAAATTTAACTGACAAAAAGATATAGAAGTTGATATATTAACTTGAGACAAAGATTTATATAGCCTTGTCTCAGGTAATATATGGATTTATGATACAATGAAAAAAAAGAAATTTTGACCAATAGAAACAAAAGAAAAATTTTGAATTGAAGCAAAATTAATCATAGATTATTTATCTATAGTTTGAGATAAAGCAGATAATATTCCATGAATTGATGGTTTCTGACCAGCAAAAGCAATTGATTTAATTAATTGTATTTGAAAAGTTGAAACTATATATGAAGTAGCTGAAAGAGTTAATTTATGAGAAAAATTAACTGATGTTCTTCCTGAATTAGAAGAGGAATCTATAAAAAAGCTTAATGTTTGTTTTAAATGAAAAACATTTGAAAAATTAATTTCATCAAAAGAAGATGCATTTCTTAGCAAAAGATTAGCAACAATTGATTTAGATGTTGAGTTAGTTAATTTTTCCCTTGATAATTATTTATTTAAACCTGAAACATTTTTAAATGAAGAAATAATAAGTTTTTTTGATAAATATGAGTTCAATTCTCTTATTTGAGAAAATTGAGTTAATAAATTACAAACTTGGAAAGATTTATGATTAAATGTTTATATTATTGATAATGATGAAAATTTAGATAAACTTTACTCTACAATTTCATGAGTTAAAAAAATATCTTTTGATACTGAAACAACATCACTTGATATTATGAAAGCTGAATTAGTAGGTATTTCTATTTACATAGATGATAAAAGAATCTATTATATAAATAGGATGCACGATTGAAAAAAAGTTAGTGATGAAAAGTTAAAAGAATTTATAGTTGATATTTTTGCACTTGATTTATTGATTATTGGTCATAATTTAAAATATGATTTGGAAATAATTGATATGTTTTTAAAAAGTAAAAATCAAGTGAAAATTGAAAATAATTTTTGACAAATTAGTCTATGACTATAAAATATATACAATTTTAATATATAATTAATAATAAAAATGTTTAAAAGAATTTGATTGTTTCTCCTTACGAATATTGCAATTATTGCTGTAATTACAATAGTTATTGCAATTGCTGAAAATGTATTTTGAATTACTATTATTTGATATAGTACTGATTATGTATCTGTTTTTATATATGCAATTATAGTTTGATTTTCTGGTTCGTTTATTTCTCTTTTTCTTTCTAAATGGATGGCAAAAAGAGCTTATTGAGTTCAAGTTGTTGATGTAAATGATTATTCAAATCTAGACTCAAAAGAAAAAGTAGTTTTTGATTTAGTTAGAGATTTAGCAGAAAGAAATCATATAAAGATGCCAGAAGTATGATTTTATCAATCAAATGAACCAAATGCATTTGCTACTTGAGCAAGTAAAAATAGTTCTTTAGTTGCTGTCTCAACTTGATTATTAGAAATAATGAATAAGGATGAAATAGAATGAGTTATAGCTCATGAAATGGCTCATATTTTAAATTGAGATATGGTAACTATGACTCTTTTACAATGATTAATAAATACTTTTGTAGTTTTTATATCTAGAATCTTAGCAAATATTTTTGATAATGTTACTGATTGAAAATTTGGTTCTTTATGATATTTTGTTGTTAATATGGTATTACAAATTTGTATTTGAATATTAGCTTCACTTATAACTATGTGGTTCTCAAGATTTAGGGAATACAAAGCTGATGCAGGAAGTGCTTGATATGTAGGTAAAGATAAGATGATTGCAGCTTTAGAAGCATTAAAAAAATTACAAAATATAACTTGAAAAGATGATTCAAAATTTGCAACTATGAAGATTTCTACTAAATGAAGATCTGGAATTATGATGTTATTTTCTACACATCCAGATTTAGATGATAGAATAAATGCATTAAAAAACTTAAGTATATAATGAAATAAAAATGGATTATGTAAATCATAATCTATTTTTTTGTTTTGATATATATTTAATTGTAATATAATGTAGATATTACTTTACTATCTATTTTTTAAATTATGAGAAAAATAATTTTATTTTTATTATCATTTCTTGTACTTTCATCAGTTTTTTGAGCTTATACAGCTATAAAATATTCTACAACAGATGTAGAAGCTGCAAATAGTTTGGCAGAAAGATGAATTATAAACAATCATAAAGATGATACTTCAAAATACAATTTAAATGATTTTGTATTAAGGCAAGAAATTGCAGCAGTTTCTAGATGAGTTGCTTGATTACCAAAAAAAAGTTGATGTGATGGAATATTTACAGATGTAACTGCAGCTAAACCAAATACTTGGGCTTGTTTAAGTATAGAACCTTTGGTTGATAAATGATTAATTTCAAAAAATACTACTTTTAGACCAGAAAATAATATAACTAAAGCAGAAACTCTATGAATGCTTATTAGATCTATAGGTTTTGATTATAGTTATAATCCAAAAAATACTAAATCATGGCAAGAACAAATTGTTGATTATTCTTTTGAAAAATGAGTAATTAAAGCAAAATTTACTGATTATAATGTTGATGCTAGAAGAGGTTGGGTATTTATGATTGCTGATACAACAATTAAAAAAGATGAAGAAATTAAAATTCAAGAAAAAATTGATAAATGAATTTATTCAGACATAACATTATAATAATAAAAAGACTAGTAATTTGATATGAACCCCAAAAAGTAGAATGTAAAAAAAAGACATTCTACTTTTTTTAGTGTAAAAAATAAATATACTAAAATATATTAATTAAAAAAATAACAAATATGGCTTGAATAAAGTATAATAAGACTCAAATAGAAG
>CAYQAV010000076.1:0-3877 GCA_964415565.1 uncultured Candidatus Peribacteria bacterium | reverse complement strand
GCACTTGCCTGAGTCAGAGCGAAGGTGGTCAAAAGGACTGAACTCTGAACGCTGAACCCCTGAACACTCGCACCACGCCACACGTTGAAATGCACAAACAGCGCTGCACACGGAAACAAATTTCAAATATTTTTGGCTAGTCTTTGTCGGTGGCGGCGCGCTGCAGACGGTCGTTGATTGTGCGGCCGAGGCCGGTGTCCGGCAGGCGGCGGGCCGTGATGCGGTCCAGGCCGGCGGCATCGAGCCGCCGCAAGGCGGCGTACAGCCTGGCGGCGGCTTCCCCGGGATCACCTGTGGGCGAGAGATTCTCGATATGGTCACCGCTGGCGGGGGCGTCAGGCCCGAAGACGATTTGGCCCGTGCCGGGTGCGGGTGCCAGCGGGGCATCAGCTTCCAATAAGACCAATGGGGTGGAGGGCGCGTAATGGCGTGGCAGCGACCCCGGTGCACGGATATCGTCCGGGCCGGTCTTGCGGTAAGGCGTGACGGGTCCGATGCACGCTTCGATCGCTTCGAGCGGGATGCCGCCCGGCCGTAGCAGCCAGACCCGGTCGTCCCAGAACCCGAGAATGGTCGATTCCACGCCCACCGCACAGGGGCCGCCATCGACAATCCCGGCGAGCGCATCGCCGAACTGGGCATGGACATGCCGCGCACAGGTCGGGCTGATGGTACTGAACCGGTTGGCGCTGGGCGCGGCTACCGGACACCCCGCCGCGCGGATGATCCGGCGGGCCAGCGGATGCACCGGCACACGCACGGCAACGGTAGCGAGCCTAGCGGTCACCAGGTCCGGAATGCAGCGCTGCTTTGGCAGCACCAGCGTCAACGGTCCCGGCCAGAATGCTGCCGCGAGCGTTCTGGCTGCTGCCGGCACCTCGGCGGCCACGGTGTCCAACCCGTCGGCATCGGCCAGGTGCACGATCAGCGGATCCAGTGCGGGCCGCTGTTTGATCGCGAAGACCTGCTGCACGGCCTGCTCATCCAGCGCATTGGCTGCCATGCCATAGACCGTCTCGGTTGGGATCGCGACCACCCCGCCATCCCGGATCAGCGCGGCCGCAGACGATGCCCCGATGTAATTCCGTGGCGGCTCGACGATAAGCCCGCGGATCTGTGCCACCGCCTCGCCCAGCGTGGCGGCCACGCCGTCTCGCCGTCCCAGCTCGGATAGATGCTTCTGTCCGTGACCGGTCAGGACATAGATGCCCTTGCCGCCAAAACGGTGTGCAAAAACGACATCGTGAGGGTGATCGCCGATGGTAAAAGAGTATTCGGGAGAAATATTGAAATCGGCCGCCGCCTGCAAAGCGAAGGCCGGTTCGGGCTTGATGCAGTCGCAGCCGTCCTCCCGCTGGTGCGGGCAGGTGTAGACCGCGCGGATATGGATTCCTTCCGCCGCCAGCCGCTCGACCGTTTGGCGGTTGACGCGATCCGCCTCGTCAGTCGTCAGCAGCCCGCGGGCGATGCCGCTCTGGTTGGTGACGATGAACAGTTCCGCCAACTGCTGGAGCTCGCGCAACGCATCGAATGTATCGGCGAAGAACACCACATTCGCCGGATCGCGCAGCCAGCCACGATCCTCGATCAGCGTGCCATCGCGATCCAGAAACACGGCAGGACGGGCGTGTGGTGTTGTTGCCTTCACTTTCGGAGCGCGGCGGTGGCACCGCAGACTTCCACCATACGCGCGGCCAGCAGATCCGTGCGCTTGATGGCATCGTTGTCCGCCGAGGCGGGCCGCTGGGCGCAGACGCCGTGGTGCCCGCAGTCGGCCTCGCCGAAACCGTCGCCAACAAGAATCATCCCATGCACCAGCATGATGTCGTGTAGCGCCCGCATCGTGGTTTCCTGGCCGCCATACTTCGAGGCCGCCACGGTTACTCCTGCCCCGATCTTGTTATAGAGTCCCTTCTGGCTCCGGAGCAGACGGGTCTTGTCGAAGAAGGCTTTGAGCTGCGCGGTGACCGTGCCGAAATAGACCGGGCTGCCGAGAATGATCCCGTCGGCTTTCGCCATGGTTTCGTAGGCGTGATCCAGCGGTGTGCCCTTGAAACAGACCCCCGCGCAGGGGTTGCTGCAAACCGTGCAGAACGGCGTCCCGCTTATGCTTGCCATCTTGGCGGCGGCATGAATCAGCAGCGTTTCCGCCCCGCAGGCCTCGGCGGCGGCGAGTGTGCGCTTGAGCAGGAAGGCGGTGTTGCCATCGGGGTCCGGGCTACCATTAATCGCGACTATCAACATGATGAGGCTCCTCGTTTGACGGGTTGGCGAAACAGCCGGGGACTTTAACGGCTGGCGCGACCGAATGCAAGATCGCTCAATCCAGTGCGGCGCGGAAGCGGTCCAGTTCGTCCGGTTTCATTTTTACGCTGTGCGCGGGGGTAGGGTAGTCGCCGTTGGCGATGTCTTCGCGATAGCGCGAGAAGGCGTTGACCGCCTCCTTCATCAGGTTGGCATAGACCGGCGCATGACGCGGGACGTGCCCGGAATTCGTTCCCAGGATGTCGCAGTCGAAGATGAACTGCCCGTCGCAGTGCGGGCCGCTGCCCATGGAGAAGACCAGCATGCGGGTGCGTTTGGTGATCTCGGCCGCCACTTCCGCCGGGACCAGCTCCATTTCCACGGCGATGCAGCCAGCCGCTTCCAGCGCCAGGGTGTCTGCGAGCATTTTCCTTGCTTCCAGCGCGGTCTTGCCAACCGCGCGCGGCCCGCCCAGCCAGGTGTCGTTGACCGGCAGATACCCCACATGCCCGCAGCAGGGAATATGCTGGCGCGCCATGCCCGCGAATTTATCGGGCACGAGTCCCGAGCAATAGATGATGTCGGCGCCTTCGCCGCGCAGTTCCATGGCGGTTCGGATTGCCAGCTCCTGGCTGCTGTAGGCTTCCGGCATGGGCAGACCGGTGCCGATCACCACATTCGGCGCGGCCTTACGCACCTCCGCCACCAAGGCCTTGCTGGCTTCCAACGACCGGCCCCAGGTAACCACCATATCGACACCGGCCTCCTCGGCGGCCTGCGCCGTCCAGCCGTTGAACGCGGTCGTCAGCACGATCTGGCGCTTCCCCTTCAGCGCCAGCAATTCAGCCACTGTCAATTTCCTGCTCATTCTCTGTTCTCCCTGATGCTCGGCTGGACAGGCAGGGTGCCTGGTCCTACTTGTCACACGGGGCGTTCGCGGATCTCGTGGCCGATGCGGCTGACGATATCGGTAAGCTGGCGCACGATGGCGTCGCGGTCGCCGTCGTATTGGACGCGCACGCGCTTGTCGGCCAGGCTGGCGTGGATGTCGACCACACCCGCGATCTTGCGACCGAGCTTCTCGATCGTGTAGACACAGGAGCCGCAGCCAAAGCCGATCATATCAAATTCGATGGTGTTCATCATATTCCAGGTTTCTGGTTGAAGGTTACAGGTTAAAGGTTGTTAGCTAGAGCCTGTCCGAAAAGGTCTTTTCGTCCAGGCGTGTTCAGTGTTCGGTGTTCAGTGTTCAGTGATTTCTCGCTAATCTGCTTGACATAAATCGTCGCAAAATGCTATCCTTAAACCATTTAACATTACCAAAGGAGTTGATGATGCCAGCATGTGCGACACCGATGACCATAGCCGACCAAGCCACGATCCGCAACCTGTTTTTGCCGGTTCCCGACACCGACTTCCGCGGTTATCTCGCTGAAGTGGACGGCTGCCCTTCATCCAGAAGGGCAACCGTGAGCCGGTGATCGGCTACAAGCCGCAGCTCGTGCGCAGTGAGAACGGTTTTGTAAACAGTCTGATGGTCCCCGAAGGCAATGCCGCCGATGCTTCCATCAAGGATGGATTTGCTTTCGGAGAACTCGGACGGCGTGGCATCAAGGCCGTTCGCGATGAACTG
>CAYQAV010000075.1:0-3703 GCA_964415565.1 uncultured Candidatus Peribacteria bacterium | reverse complement strand
TATTTGATTTTTTGTTTTTTCTGATAAAGGAGTATTAATTTTATTTTTATTTGATATATCAATTATTTCATATTTTCAAATATAATAATCTCAATGTCTATTTATATATAATAGGTTTGTTCACCATTCTAGAGAATAAATAAGAAGTTTATTATTTCATAAAGTTTTTAATCAAGAATTATCTAAACTATCATAAGGTCAATAATTAATTCAGTTTATATTTAAATAATATTCTTTTTCATAATCTTTAAAATGTTTTTCATATTTTATAGCAAATCAATCATCTCATAAGTCTATATAATCTACATTGGCTCAATCTATATAATAATCTTTTCATTGTATTTCTACATATAATTTATTATCTTCATACTTTACTAAAACTAGTCATTTAGTTTTTCAATTGTAAATACTAACGGACTTATAAGGTCAATATTTCTTTCAATTATAATAAAAGTATTCAGAATTATTTTCAGTATATTTTATTGCTGTTATTCATTTTATTTCTATTTTTGCTCAGTTTTTTATAAATATTTTTCAATCTTTGTATATGTCTGTCATATAGCGATATCATCAAAAATGATATCAAATTTCTTCTCAAAGATTAATAATTGTAATATATTCATTTTCTGGTCATATTATTTTTCAATTAATGTTAGCATAATATTTATTTCAAATACTATAACTAAATCAAAATCAATTTTCTCATAAGTCATATCATCAAGATAATACATCATAAGGTCAATATTTTTTTCAATTAATATCAACTGAACTATTAAACATATATCAAGAAATTACTTTAAATGTCTTTTCTTCTTCGTTTACATCACTTTTGTTTATACTTGATTCAATATTATTATTTTCAGAGTTTAAAGTAATTTCTTCGTTATTTTCTCAAAAATACTTTTCTCATGATTTATAATAAAATTCTTTTCAAAATGTTACATTTGGTCTATATTTTACTCATGGTATATTTCATCATTGTAACATACTTCAAAATCATGATTCATCAAAAGGTCAGTAAAATTCTCATTTATAGTATCAATACCATTTTCAATTTTCATAATATGAAAAAGTTACTCAATTTTCTCATAAATCTTGAACATTTAAAAAATTATAAGGTCAATATTTATTTCAATCAATTTCAATATAGTTTAAATCTGGATAACTTTTTGTAGATTCTGGAAAAATGAAAGAATAACTTTTATTCATATATATAAAAATCATTCAAATTATTAAAATTACTTTTATTATATTTTTCATAGTAGTTTATTAGTAAATAAATTTTTATAAGTCTTTTTCATCTTCTATTAATTCTTTATCTCTGTTAAATTCATGATTTTCTCAATTTATAGATATATAAGCACAAAATAAGATTGTTATTATAGCTAAAACAATACTTAAATTTCTTTTAGATATAAACTTTTTTATATATGTATTTACTAAAAATATATTTAAGAAAATTAAAAATAATCACATTCAGTAAAAAATTAATGGGTTTAAATAAGGTGTTTCATTACTTAATTTTCAAAACATAAAATCCCAAAAGAAGAAAGAAGAAATAAAAACTAATACATTTAAAGAAATAAATATACTAATTATTTTCAATATTTTTTTCATAAAATTTAAAATAAAAAATAAAGGTAGATAATATTAATTATCTACCTTTATTATGCTTATTCTTCTTACATAAAAGGGATAACTAATACCTCTTGCGAAAGAAAAACAAACCAATTTATGTGCTTAAAAAAACAACATAGAAGGGAATGTGGTATTAATTACCCCATCTATATATTTGTTTTTTTAAGTTAAAATTTGTTCACTTAAAAATTGGATTATTTTTCTTTCGCAAGATACAATTTAATCATTTTTCTAAATAAGTCAAAAGATTTTTGTGGAATAAGTTCTACAAAGAAGAAAATAATTGATTTTTAGCAATTTCTGAATATATTCAGCTATATTATTAATAATTTTTAGTATGGAAAAAGAAGAAAAAGAATTATTAGTTGAGTTATGAATAAAAATAAAAGATGCTAGAGATAAACTTGATATTAGTCAGTCTGATTTAGCTGAAAAAACTTGAATTGATAGAAGTTATATTAGTATGGTTGAAAGATGAAAAACTAATATAACTTATTTGAAATTAAAAAAAATAAGCGATAAGCTTTGAATGAATTTAGTTATTTAATAATTTTAAAAAAATAAAATGATAAAAGTAGGAACATTATTTAGTTGAATTTGAGCTTTTGAACATGCTTTAGAGAGACTATGAGTAGAACATGAAATATTATTTGCTTGTGATGTAGATAAGTTTTGTAAACAAACATATTTTGATAATTATAAAATAAGTGAAGAATCTTGGTATAATGATGTATTTCATTTAGATTGAAAAAAATATAAATGAAAATTAGATATTCTTATTTGATGAAGTCCTTGTCAATCTTTTTCTATGGTTTGAAAGAGAAAATGACTAGAAGATGATAGATGAAATTTAATATTTGAATTCATGAGAATTGTAAAAGAATCACAACCAAAAATTTTTATATATGAAAATGTTAAATGAATATTAAATCATGATAATTGAAAAACATGGAAATATATTGAGGAAAATTTTACAAAATTAGGTTACAAATTTTCTTATAAAATATTAAATGCAAAAGATTATTGAATGCCTCAAAATAGAGAAAGGGTTTTTGTTGTTTGATTTAAAGATAAAAAAATGCATTTTGATTTTCCAACACCTCAAAAATTAGAAATAACAATGCAAGATTTATTAGAGGATAATCCAAATTCAAAATATTTTCTATGAGAAAAATGAATTGATTTTGTTACAAAAGAAAAAAATATTAAAAAAATGTATACTCAAATTAATTGAGATATTGCATTATGTCAGAAAGCTAATCAGCAGTTTAATTGGCATTGAGATTTTATTTTACATACACCTAAAAAAGATGTAGATAAAAAATATTATTTATCAGAAAAAGTTAAAGATTATGTTTTAAGTACATGAACTAAAAATTTTTATTCCAAACCTCAAACCGATTTGGAGGTTGCAAGACCATTATTAAATTCTATGCATAAAATGCATAGAGCATGAGTTGATAATTATATAACTAAATGACCTTTAATTAGAAAACTTACACCTAGAGAATGTTTTAGATTAATGTGATTTTCTGATAATTTTAAAATTACTGTTAGTGATACTCAAGCATATAAACAAGCTTGAAATAGTATAGTAGTTCCAGTTTTAATGGCTATAATAAAACAATTAAATCTTAAATAATTTATATGGAAAATTTTTTAAATATTAATAATGAAAATTTCAAAGTAATTGATACAAAAGAAAAAATGACAGTCCCTGATTGTTTTGTATTTAGAAGTAATAAAATATGAAGTTGAAATTGAGAGGCTAAATTTTATATATGAAATGAATGAAAAGAAATAAGAGATTTTTTTAATTGAGAATCATTTAAACATAAATGTTTCCTACTATACTAAAAATATTTTGCTTTCTTAGTATAAATAGGTATAATAAATTAGTATACTAACCAAAAAAAATATGCAAGAAATAAAAGAAAAAGAATGAAGAGAAAAAACTGAAAAAGATCGAAAATCTTTAAAAAGATTACAATGTATAAGATTCAGATTAGAATGAATAAGTTACAAAAAAATACAAAAACTTTTACAGATTTCAGAAGATACAATA
>CAYQAV010000074.1:0-7347 GCA_964415565.1 uncultured Candidatus Peribacteria bacterium | reverse complement strand
TGATTTTGTAGAAAAAATTAATAACACTTGTTGAGAATTTAACTCAATTTTTAAAGAAAATTTATCCAGTTTATTAAATAATAAAATCCAAATAATTAGATAATAGTTATGCTAAGATTTCTAAATGTTTTTAGTATAAATGATTGGATTAATATATTTAATGATTATTGATATTCTTTAAGGAATATTTTACATGTTGAAAAATACTCTTTAAATGAATGTTTCTATCCTTTAATTGAATTTAAAAAATAATTTGAAAAATGGAAAAATATGTTGAATTTATAAAAAATAATATTATAAAAATATCTAATATTTTATTAAACCATAATGCTGAATTATGGGCTTTTGTTTATCCAGCATTTGTTAGAAAAGAATATTATATATTTGATAAAAAATCTGTTAATTTTTCTAATCTTTTTGATTCTGATAAAATTTCTATTTATATTCATGTTCCATTTTGTGTTAAAAAATGTAGTTTCTGTATTTATTATGTTGATAATGATAGGTCTGATGAAAGTATGGATAGATATGCAAATTCATTACTTAAAGAAATTGATTATTATATATTAAAAACACCAAATAAACCTTATATTTCTTCATTGCTTATTTGATGATGAACTCCTACATTATTGACTCCTATTCATATTAATAAAATAATAAGTAAAATTAAATCCCATTTTAAAACTGATAATAAATCTCAATTCACAGTAGAAAGCACACCTTCTCAGATAACTGATGATATGGTAAAAAATATGCTAGAATCATGAGTTAATAGAATTTCAATATGAGTGCAATCATTTAATTATGATATTCTTCAAGACCAAAATAGATATCAAAAAAATATTATAGTATATAATGCTTTTAAAATACTTAGGAAATATAATTTTCCATCTATAAATATTGATTTAATTTATGGTTTAAATAAAAATGAAAATATTGATAATTTTTTGAATGATAATTTAGTCCATATTTTAAAATTAAAGCCAGATAGTATAGATTTATATTCAAATCAAGATATTTCAAATAATACAAATGTAGTTGATTATAATGTAATTAATGATATTAATTACATTATTGATTATGTTAATAATAAATTATGAAAAAGAGTAATAACTAGTATATTAAATGTTTGAATTAAAAATATAAATGTTTTAGATTGAAATTTTCCATACAATAAATCAAAATTTAATTATGATATAAGATTTTTACTTAATACTATTTCTATTTGAATATGAGCAGTTTGAAATTTTTTTGATAAAGATTGAAAATTTTATTATTATAAATTTAATGCAAATAATTTAGAAGAATATAATAAACTAATTGAATTATGAGATTTTTCATATAAATTTAATCATTTTGATTACTATAAAGTATTAAAAATGTTTTTTATAAGAAATATAAGATTATGAATAAATAAAAATAGTCTTATGAATATTTTTAATAATAATTGATATATTGAACATATTAGGACTATCTTAAAAAGAATTTATCCTTATATTGAATCTAATGATACAAATATTTATTTAAAATCTAATTATGAAGATTTTTTACCTTTTAAGTTTAATAATTCAGTAGTTAATTATTTTATTTTTTCATTTTTCTATTTATATGATGATAATGATAGGGATGATTTTTATGAAAAAATTAATTATTATTTAAATGATAATTAGATATATTTATATGTTAATTTATTATAAGTGAATATAAAAGAACAAAATATAATTTTTTTGAATAGTATATCACTAATAGCTTCAGAAAATTATTCTTTTTATTATGATTTTTCTGATATTTATTTTTCTGATATTTGATGAAGATATAGTTTTTTGGAAAATAAATTATTTCAAAAATCTTTCCCATGACATGAACAAATAACTAAGTTACATGAAAAAGTAATTAATGATTTTAAAAAACTTTTAAAATCATCCTTTTTAACAATTTCTCCATTATCATGAATGAATGCATTATTAAGTATTCTTATGAGTTTTACAAAATATTGAGACTTAGTTTATTTTATTCCAGTTGAGTTTTGATGACATAGTTCTTCTACTAAAATTGCTGAAAAATTATGATTAAGGATTAAATATATTCCTTTTGATAATAATACAAAAAAAATAAATTTTAATTTATTTAGAAATGAATTAGAAAAAGATATTCCTAAATTGATATATGTAGACCAAATGACATGAATTTATCCTATATCACTTTTAAAAATAAAAGATATAGTAGATAATAATAATATAATTACATATAATGATATATCTCATAATTGAGCTTTTGTTATTTCATGATTTCATTGTAATCCTTTAAATGATTGATATTTAATGTTTTGATGATCTACTCATAAAACAATTCCATGACCACAAAAAGCATTTATTACATCAAATAATGAATTATTATATAATAAGTTAATTGAAAATTTAAATTTCTTAGTCTCAAATAATAATCCAATAAATATTTTTATTTTATGAAAAGTACTTTCTAAAATGGATTGAAAGTGGAATGAATATACATCTCAAATAATAAAAAATTCATTTTATTTTTCTAAAAAGATTAAAGAATTAGGTTTTGAATTAGTTTATGACTGATTAAATTTTTCACAAAATCATCAAGTATTATTTTTTACAGAACCTATTTTAAAATCAAATATATTTTTTAAAAAATTATCAAATATATGAATTTTTGTAAATTTCTTACCATTACCATTTTCAAATTGAAGAGTAGGTATTAGAGTATGATTACAAGAGTTTACTTTTCTATGATGAAAAGAAAAAGACTTAGATATTTTGATAAATATATTTAGAGATATTATTTTAAATGAAGAAATTAATTTATTATCAAATAAAAATATAGTTTCTAATTTGAAAAAAGAGTTATTAATTTATTTTAAAAATAGTAATTAATTTATTTTAATATTTATTATATATGAAAGTATTAGTACCTGTAAAAAATTTATTTTGCTGAATTGAACTTATTAAATCGTGAGCAGAAGAAATATATTTTTGAATATCATCAAAAGAATGGAATAATACATATAATTATTGAAATTCATTTAATTGAAGAAATATTTATTCAAATATAAAATCTTATGATGAAGCAAAAATACTTATTGATTTTGCAAAAGAAAAAAATGTTTGAACTTTTGTTACTGTAAATAGACCACCATCTCTTTTAAATGATGAAATGATTGAAAATGAAATAAAAAAAATAGTTGATTTAAAACCAGATGCTATAATCTTTAAAGATATTTATATTGCTGAAATTATAAGAAAAGTAGATAAAAAAATATCATTACATTGTAGTTCATTAAATCAAGCAATAAATAAAGAGTCTATTTTATTTTGGATTAATGAATATAATGTTAAAAGAATAATTTTACCTAGAAATTTATCTTTTATTGAGATTATTGAACTTTGTGAATATTTTCCAGACATAGAATTTGAAATATTTGTAAAAAATACTTGGTGTTATAATAGTAATTGAAATTTTTGCTCTTCATTACATTTTGAATGATTAAAAAAGTGAATTAGTCCAGTTTGTTTTAGAGAAAAAAATTATAAATCTGAAGATAAAAAATTAGATAAATGATTTAATGATTTAGATAATGACATACATTGTAAAATATGTATATTATGAAAATTAAAAAATATAAAAAATATAGTTTCGTTAAAAATAGTTTGAAGAGAAAAAGTTCTTTCTACTATAATGAAGGATTTAAAATTTGTTAAAAGAGCTAGAGATAAATTATTTAATACAAATACTTATTATGAATTTGTAGAATGATCAATGAATATTTATGAAAAAGAAATAGGAAATAAATGTTCTTTTGAAAAATGTGAATATTATAATTATTATTATAAAAAATAAACATGGAAAAAGCTTATTTAATAACTGAAAAAACTGATTTAAATAAAGATTTTAGTGAATATAGTAGACTTTATATTTGAGATGCTTTTTGTGAATATAATTTTCTATATTTTTTTAAAAGTTCTGATTTCTTAAAAAAAATTTTTTCACTTAAAAAGAATTTAACAATAGTAACTCCTTTGATTTCTAATAAAAATATTGATAATATTTTTAATATAATAACTAAATTAAATAAATTTAAAAAATTAGAAGTAGTTGTAAATGATAATTGATTATTATACAAAATCTATAAAAATAATATTGATATAGATATTATTTGGTGAAATTTTTTGATAACTCAAGAAAAGGACCCATATTATTTATCTTTTGATGTTTTAGGCTCTGATAGATTAACAATAGATTCTGAAATTTATACAAAATATTTTTTAGATAAAAATATTTGAATGATAGAGCTTTACAATGTATTTCAATGAATTGTTATTGATAATAATTTTAATTCAACTTTATATTATCCTTATGTTATTTATTGAGTCACAAGATATTGTCCAATGGCATTAATAGCTAAAGGTATGGATTGTTTAACTATAGTTGATAATTGTGATTGATGTAAGTGAAAAACAGAAAAATATTTAAAAATGGATTTAGTTATAAATAATAGAATAGTTGAAAATTTCTATTCCTGAAATAAACAATTTTATAAAAATGAAAAATTAAATAATCACTCAAGTATTAAAAGAATTGTTTATAATTATGATGTAATATAAAATAATGGAAAATTTAACTAAAATTAAAGATCATCTTTGAAAATCTAGTTGTTCTTGGTGGTTTGCATACCCGCCAAATATTTATACAACAAAAAAAATAGATAATAAAGAATATTTTAATAATTTGCTTTATTGGTCTAAAAACTCTTTAAATAAGAAGGTTTGATTGTTTATTTATATTCCATTTTGTGATTATTTCTGTAATTTTTGTATTTATTTTAAATTAAATAAAACAAATATTAATAACTATTTAAATGAATTAGTTAAAGATATAATACATACTTCTTTAGTATTAAAACAAAGTGATTTAGAATTAGATAATATATATATTTGATGATGAACTCCTACTAGTTTATCATTAGAACAATTAACTTTTTTGATAAATACAATTAAGGATAATTTTGATTTCTCTAATTTAAAACAATTTGCTATAGAGGCAACTCCTGACTCAATAGATGATAATAAAATTAATTTTTTGCTTAGTAGTTGAATTAATAGAATATGATTCTGATTACAATCTGTTAATAATTTAGTTTTGCAAAAAATATGAAGACTACATAGTATTGAACAACTTGAAGAGAGAATTTCATATTTAAGAAAGAAAAATTTCAATAATATACATATTGATATAATAGTCTGACTTCCAGAAGAAGATATTTTTGATGATTTTTATATATCAAATATAGTTTTATATATGAAAAAAATAAAACCAAATCATATATCATTATATTCATATACTGATAGTTGAAAAAGAAAAAATCTTGTAGTTAAAACAAATTATGACTCTCTTACAATATCTAAAGTTACTAAGGATATAAAATACTCTTTACTTGAAAATTGATTTTATGTTAATAATCAAATTTGAAATGAAAATATATATGAATATATTGAACCACCAGAACATATAATTTGATATAATAGAAATTCAGAATGAAAGTATTTTAATATATCAGTTATTTGATTAGGTTATAGCTGAATAAGTTTTTTATACTGAAAGAATTTTTTTATGAATATTCTTAGAAATTATACGGGTTCTAGTTTAAACCTTTCAATAATTTCAAAAGATGATATGATTCGTCGTAATATAATGAGTGATTTAGATAAAATGAAAAAAATTAATACAGATTTTTATAAAGTTAGATATTGAATTGATTTAGAAAAATTTATAGAAAATAATTGTAAATATAATGCAATTTATGACTGAATTTTAATAAAGAAAGATAATTATTTATTATTAGGTAAAGATTGGACTCATTATAATGCTGAAGATTTTTTTGATATAGTTTATAAATATTTTTATTCTGATAAAATAAAAGAATTTTTAAATTCATTAGTTAAATAATTTAATAAATATGCCTAATTTTGATTATTTGTGAAAATTCTGGAATATATATACTTATCCATGGAGACCCAATAATATATTTATTAAAGTTATTAATAAATATATTATTAATGAAAAAATGAATATACTTATATTATGATCAACTAAAGAATTTAGGGATGAATATAAAAATCATAACATAACAGTTTGTGATATATCAGAAAATATGATTAAAAATAATTCAGTATGAAATGATAATGAAAAGATATTATTAACTAATTGGTTATATTTAGATAATAAAAAATATGATTTAATACTATGAGATTTAATATTTTTTTTATTTGATAATAATGATAAAAAATTATTGTTTAAAAAAATAAAGTCTAAACTAAATGTCAATGGAAAATTTATTTTCCGTACTAGTTTTAAAAAAGATGAATACAATGAAGAATTACTTTTAAAAAATATATCTAATATAACAAGTAATATATTAAAATTTAATTATTTAACATTTGAATTAGTTGTAGGTAAAAATTATAAATCAGATATGATTTATAATTTTCTAATTAATTATGATATTTTATTAGCTAATAAGTTTAAAATTTTTTTTTATAAATTTACACCATACAATACAAGCAAAATAAGTATTGAAAATAAAGATAATTTTGATATACTTTTAGAGAATTTTGATATTAATGAAATCATATATAAGTCTTTTGTTATGTGTGATGAATATATTTATATAATTTCTAGTAAGCATGATTAAAAGTGAATTAAAAGATATTATTATAGAAAATATTTTAGTTAAGAAAGAAACTAACGATAATTTTTATTTCACAAATAATAATTGAAATTGGATATTTGATTTTCGCAAATGATTTTTAGTATGAAATATTTTAGAAAAATTTTCAATTTATTTTTGGGATAAGTATGAAAATGAGTTCCCATTTCAAATTTGATGACTGGAATTATGAGCAGTTCCGTTTATATGATGAATATTATATGAATGAATTAAAAGGTGATATAATGTAAATTCTTTTATAGTAAGAAAACAAAGAAAAATTTCTTGATTGTGAAATCAAATAGAATGAAAAGTAAATGATGAAAAAATTATAGTAGTTGATGATTTAGTTAATACTTGAGCAAGTTTATTTTTTGTTTCAGATATTCTAAAATCTCAAGAAAATAGAGAAGTATATAAATTTTTTGTTTTTGTTAATTTTTGAAGAGAAAATTTAAATTTTAATTTTAGAAACTTAAATCTTAATCTAGATTATGAATTTATACTTACAGATTTTTGATTAACAGATCATTTTGATAATAAAAATAATTTAAATAATCCTATTATATTTCCACCTTTTAAGAGGTTATATTCACTAAAAAATCCAAACAAATTTT
>CAYQAV010000073.1:0-6053 GCA_964415565.1 uncultured Candidatus Peribacteria bacterium | reverse complement strand
AAAATAATCATTGATTGAAATGCTTCATATATTTGATTAATTTGAAGTTTAAAAATGAATTATAGCTTCAATATAAGTGCTGTTAATTGAATAATAAAATAAAGACATATTCTAAAAAGAATATGTCTTTATTTTATTAATTTTTTACTGCATCAATTTGTTTTTGCATGTCTCATTGTCCTGCTTCCATCATAACTTTTATATCTTTTGCATCAACTACAGTATCTTGAAGAGTATCTACATAATCAGTTGTAATTGTTCATGCTTCTTTAAAATCTTCACCACAAGAAATCAAAACAAAGATCATAATTATTAATAAAAATATTTTTTTCATAGTTTTTAAATTATTAAATTAAATCTCAAATTATATTTTTCATATCACTTTTTAATGGTGCTATATAAAAAACATCTTTTCAATACAAATTAAATTTAAGTTCATAAGCATGTAGTGCTTGTCTATTTAAAGAGTACTTTATTGAAACTTCTGTATTTATTTTTTTATTTCAATAAACTTTATCTCCTATTATCGGAAATCAAATACTAGATAAATGCACTCTTATTTGATGAGTTCTACCTGTTTTTATGTTTATCTTTAATATTGTATATTTATTATCAATAAATCAAATAATTTCTCAAAATGTAATTGCTTCTTTTGGATTTAATGGATTTTTAGTTGTCATCTTAAGTCTATCATTTGGATCTCTTCAAATAAAACTTTCTATTTTAAATTTTTCTTCCTTAAATATTCAAGACACAATTGCTATATAATTCTTAGTTATTTCCCTATTTTTTATAATATTTGATAAATAATTCATCATATAATCAGTTTTTGCAATAAGTATTATACCAGAAGTATCCTTATCTAATCTATGAACAATTCAAGGTCTATGAGTTCATCAAATTGATGGTAGATTATCCTTACAATGAAATAATATACCATTTACCAAAGTGTTTTTATTTCAATTTTCTCATGGAACTGGATGAACATTTATTCCTGAATCTTTATTTATAATTAGTATATTATCATCTTCAAAAATAATATCTAAATCTATTTTTTCAGGACTAAATTCTTCTAAATGTTCATTTATAATAGTTATAAATAATTCATCTTTATTTTTTATTTTTACATTTTTGTTTATAATTTTTCAATTAACACTTACTTGTCCCCTATCAATTATTTTTTGAATATAACTTCTAGAAAAATCAGAAAAAAGAGTAGATAAAAATATATCCACTCTATTTTGTTTTTCTATGTTTATGCAAAAATTGTAATTCATACTATAATCAAAGTGATGATTTAATATCGTCTATTTTATTTTTATCTTCTGATTCTTTTTCTTTTAATTCAATTTCACTTTTATATAAATCACCTAATTCTATCCATTCTTTTTGTTGTTTTCAAACAAGTTTCTTTATATCTTCTGGATGTTCTTTTGCAAGTTCTCTAAATTTTTCTCTTTCTTCACTAAAAACTTTAGTTAATTCATCGAATTGAAATTGACTTAATGTAGGAACAGCATCAATAACTCTCTTTTTTTCTAATGTATTTAAAGATAAACTAAATTTTAGTAAATCTAAAAAATTTGAAGTATCTACTTCAACTTCTACAGAATGTAAATTAATTAATGCTAATATCATTGTATCAACTTCTTTTTCAGTTAAGAAAACTTCTTGCATATTTTTATTGAAAAATATTAAATTATGTGTAGATTATATACTATATTTTATATATTTCAATATTATTTATTAAAAAATTAAAAATTGAGCATATTTAAAGATAAAGCAATAGTATTAAAAATAGATAAAGTTAATTCTAATAGTTCCTGAGAAAAAATAAAAGACAAAGAATTACTTTATACTCTATTTACAAAAACTTATTGAAAAATTAAAGCTAATAAAACATATAGTAAAAATGAAAAAAATATAGATATATGATATGTAATAAATTTTGAAATAATAACTAGTGTAAATAAGAAAATTCACAAGATTAAAAACATAAAAATTAATTCAGAATTCAATTTAAATAAAGATAAAAATTTCAGTGAAATAAATAATTATTTAGAAACTCTATCCCTAATATATAGAGAAATTCCTGAATGATTATCATTTGAAGAAGTATTTAAAATAATAGAAGAAATAAATACTTATGAAAAAATTGATTTAACTAAGTTAATTTTAGCAAAACTAAAAATAAAATCCCTACTTTGAATATTAGATATAGAAAATAAAAATCCAATTATTAGTAAAATACTTAAATTCATTAATGTCTCTAAAATAGACTCTATTTTAAAATTAACCTGAATAAATAATGAACTAAAAAAAGAATTAGAAAATCTCTAATTCTTTTTTTTTATTTTTCTCAAACTGTAATTGCATCAACAGCAAAATCTCATTGATAATTACCTCAAGAAGTATAAAATAATCTAATTTCTGTTGTTCAAGGTGGAATTGTAATATCTGGAGTTTTTTCCCATGCTTTAGTATAACTTGTTTGTTTTTGTCAATCTATAGTATATTCAGTTTGCCGTGAAATTCAATCATATGTTTGTAATTTCATTTTTCATATATCAGCTCAATATGCATGATAATAAAAATTAACAAAATTTGAATTATCATTTATATTATAATATAAATAAGATGTTTTATTACTATATCATTTATTATTATAACTAGTTTCTATAAATAAATATTTATTTCAATCATAAGATGCACTAGGTCATGTATAATTTGAAGGAGTATATCAAGAACCAAAATACCATCAATCTCAAGATCAATTTTTATTTGTTCATGATCATATATACCATAATCAAAGTTGATCTCATTCAAAATTTGTAAATGATCATGAAGGATTTTTACATACTTTTGTAATATCTAAAAATTCAGATAATGAATCATTTTTAATTGTCCAATTTATACAAACAGTTGATAATGCTGATACTTTTGTAGTATAATCTTTATCATCTAATGCAAGTATTTTAGAAATTGAAGTATATCAATTTAATGCTGATAAATTTGTTATAGAAGAATTTCAATATATATATAATAAATTAGTAGCAAGTCATGATAAAGAAGATATATCTGATAAACTATTATTATTTAAATATAAATCTTTAATACTTGTTTTTCAACTTAGTGTTGTTATTGTAGATATATTATTAAAACTTAAATTTAATGTATTAATATTATTTAACGAAGCTAATCAAGTAATATCATTAATATTATTATTATTTGCTATTATATGAGTTAATGATGTAAATGTTGATATTCAAGATAAATTTGTTAAAGCATTATTACTTATATCAATATATGTAAGATTTGTTATATTTTGAATTCAAGTTAGATTTGATAATAAAGAATTATTATTTAAATATAGATTAGGAACACTATTTAATAGAGATAAATTTGAAATAGATGTCAAATTATTATTATTTAATCTAAGATTTGTTCAAACTGACTTCAATGATGATAATCAAGATACATTAGTTAATGAGTTTCAATTTAAATTTAGAAATCAAGTAACTCTTATTAATGGAGTAAATTTATCTAAATCAGCATTTACTAGTCATGCAGATGAACAATCAATATCTCATGTATAAACTCATGTAGATGAATTAAAGTTTGTATCAAAAGTAGTTCATAATATTCAACATTTTGATATTAATACTAATTTAAATTGTTCCATAGGACTTATTGCACAAGATGTACCATTCCATGTATATCAAGAATCACATTTAAATCTACATTCTGTTATACTTGAAGTTGTATTATTTACAAAAGTAGAAGAAGGGATAAATGAAGTACCATCCCATGTTTGTGTAATACTTGATACTGTATTTGTAGTTGCATTTAAAGGTAAACCAGTACAAGTTACTATTTGAGTATCTGCATCACAAGTAGAAGTAGTAGAATTCCAAGTATAATTTATATCACACTTAAACTTACATTCATTTGTAATAGGAGTATTACTATATTGTCAATTAATACTTGGTAACCAATCATTTCAATTCCATGTTTGAGTAATACTTTCTTGATGCCAAGTTGAAAAATTAGGATTTCAAATACAATTTCAATTTTTTGAATCAGCTAAACAAGAAGTTCAATCATATGTATAATTTAATGAACATTTAAAATTACAATCATTAGTGCTTCAAACAAGACTATATTGTCAATTTAAATTAGGAGTCCATGAACTTCAATCCCAAGTTTGAGTAATACTTGAAACAGTATTCCATTCTGCATTTGAAATTAATCATGTACACATTCAATTTTGTGTTAAAGGTTCACAAGTTGTTCAATTCCATCAATAATTATTTAAGCATTTAAATCTACATAAATATGTTGATGGTATAGTATTATATGTTCAAACATTTGTTGGAACAAAATCTCATATATTTGTATCCCAAACTTGATTAACCTGTGTTGCTGTATTCCATAAAGCATTTGAAACTAATCATGTACAAGAAATTGTTCTACTATTTATATCAGGTTCACATTTATTTAAATTCCAAGTAAATCAATTTTGACATGAAAAATAACATGGACTTGCTGAACTATAATTTTGCCAAGGAGTATTTGATACAGTTGGATTTCAAATTGTATAATTAGCATATAAATAAATTTCTGGAGAACAAGAATAAATATTGTCACCATAATTAGCAATTACATTTTGAATTTCCGCAAACAAAGTAGATCAAGATGATGAAACTATTTTATCATTTCTTAAAAGTACATTATATGTATCAGTATTTCAAGTAATTATATTTAAAGGAGAATTAGCGTATTCATGAATAGGAATTACATCTTCATTAAAAAATATTCATATTTCTTTACTTCATACAATAAATGGAATTCTATCATTATTATCAATTAATAATACTTTTTCATATCAAACATTTACAAAATTTTCCTCTTTTTCTAATAATGTCATAAGTTGAAAATATTTTCAATTTGCTGAAAGAGTATATGTAAAATAATTATTATCTTTAGGATCTGTTCAATCCATAGAATATCATATTTTTTTTATAAGACTTGGTCAAAAATATCATTGATATGATTTTTTTTCTCAGTTAAATTGAATTTCTACACTTCATTCTGGCTTTAAAATTTCTCATGCATTTAATTTCAATGAAATTCAATCTCTAATGTTGCTTACTTGAGTGATTCTATTAGCATCTCTAACTCAAACTAAATAACCAGTAAACATAATTGTTACTATTGTAGAAATAATAATAATTATAACCATTGAAATTACCAATTCAATTAATGTAAATGCTTTTTTAGTCATTTTAATATTTTAATTATATAACCTAATTAGTATAAATTATTTTGTATTAAATTGAAACAAAAATCACTTTACAATTAAGTAAAATGATTTTTTATTAAAAATATTTTATATTAATATTAGTTATAATCTTTAAGATAATTAACTAATTTAGAATTTGAAGATCAAAAACTTAATTCTGTTATTTGAATATAATCACATTTTCAAACTGATTTTTCATAAAATGTATTAATTTTATCTGTAGTTATAAGTGTAAAATTTGGCAACAATCAAACACAATATAAATCAATTCCTAAATTTGATTTATATTCCAATGATTTTGAAATTTTTAATGTTTGATTATCATAATCATAATAAGTTGGTAGTGTATTTGGATTATATACATAATTTTCTAATAAATATGATCAATTAGAATTTAATGTTGTTGGTGATTCTCAAAAACTTACTCAAAAAATATCATCTACATCCCAA
Organism: uncultured Candidatus Peribacteria bacterium; assembly: GCA_964415565.1. GTDB lineage: Bacteria > Patescibacteriota > Gracilibacteria > BD1-5 > UBA6164 > JABWCI01. Next base: position 301 of record CAYQAV010000073.1, on the reverse strand, counting down.
GAATTTAAAATAACTTTTAATCATAAATTTTGAGCATAAGTAATTGCATTATTTTGATGATTTCTTGCAGATATCTTATTTGTAAATCAATAATTATCAATTAAAAAATCATATCAAGCTTCATCAAATAAAATTCATGTAACTCATAAACTTTTCCAATTATTATACTAAAAACATTTAGAAATCTTAGCATAACTATTATCTAATTATTTGGATTTTATTATTTAATAAACTGGATAAATTTTCTTTAAAAATTGAGTTAAATTCTCAACAAGTGTTATTAATTTTTTCTACAAAATCA
>CAYQAV010000072.1:0-4166 GCA_964415565.1 uncultured Candidatus Peribacteria bacterium | reverse complement strand
CATATGCTCAATTTATTTCCATCATTAACTTTTCAGAATCATCTGCTTTGTTTACATCTGGATGATAAAGCATTGCTTTCTTTTGGTATACCTTTTTTATTTCTTCTCTAGTTAATCAAAATCATATTCAAAGTATTTCTAAGTATTTTTTCATAGTCTATATTTATATAATAAAAATATTAATTATCATTTTCCATTTATAATTATAAATATATAGCCAATAATAAATTACTCTAATCATTCCAAAGAATCTATTATATCTTTGGTAATAATATTATCAACAACTTTAAATATCCATTTTCTAGTAGCATATGTATCATAATCATTAAAATCTTCAACTAGTCATTCTCTAACAGCATACTCTGCTATTTGTTGTTGCCATGTCTTACTACTATTGGTTACTAATTTATAATCAAGTCATTTAACTTTTATTAACATTCACAATGCTTCTGCTTTTGTAATATTTTCTTCAGGTCTAAATTTTTTATTATTTGAAATTAATCATCTTTCTAGTAATGGTTCTATATTTAAGCAAACCCAATCATTTGGTTTTATAGAACTAATGTCTGAAAAAAGATTATCACATTTATTTTTTTTCTCTATTCATCAAAGCTTTAAAGAAATAGATGCTATTTCTTGCCTAAGTACATTATTATCTAAATTATATAATTTAGTATTATCTGAATGATTAACTATAATTCATTGAGTCGCTAAATAATTAGCAATATTAATATCTATTCCTTCATTAATTATAAAATCATATTTATTAAATTCATCAATTTCATAATCATATATAGCAATTTTTTTTGCTTTGTTATTGTAAAATAAAGCATTATCATAATCTTTTAATTCAATATATAATGAAGTTAATTGAGCTAATGCTACTGCATTATATTTTGATTCTAATGATAAATTATAATATTTAATAGCATTTTCATAATCTTCATCTCATTGTGATTTTACTCATTTACTAATAAGATTTAAATACTCTTCTTTAAAGTAACTATTTTGTTCTACTATTTTACTACAGTTTAAATTCGTCAAATCATTTTTATCACTCCGTTCATATCATTCTTCACAAGAACATTTTCAATCTCAATTACTATATGAATTTATTCCACATGAATTAGTTTTTTTAATTTCAGGTTCAATATCATATAGATATGACATTTCTTTCTTTTCTTTAGCTAGAGAAAAATATTTTTCAGTATTCAGCGAATCATTTAAATAGGAATATGTAGTTCCTATAAGTGCATTTATTGGAATTTCTGAATTTAAATTTAATTCATCAATTTTATTTTTTATTGATAAAAAATAAAATAATGTATTTTTATAATCTTGTAATTCCATATATGATAGTCAAAGACCATATTTAATCATGTAATCTTTAACGTAATTAGATTTATTTGAATCATAATTTTTCAATGCTTCTTTATAATAATCTATAGCCTTAATATATTCTCATTTTTTTTGATATGTTGATGCTACTCAAAATAATCCATCAGAAGTATAGTCTTCTTTTATTCATTCTAATAAATAATATAATGCTAAATCATAGTCTCAAGCAGCAAAGTAATTATTTCATTTTGCAAAATTTTCATTATCGTAAGCAAATAATGGCTTATATATAAATAAGCTTAAAACTAAAAATAATGTTATTATTATTTTTTTCATATTTAATAATTTAAAAATTAAAGTTTTAGCAAACAAAAAAGGGTAACTTAAGAACTCTTTATGTTTGCCAAAACAAAACTTTTTCATGAAAAAATATTCAATAAAAGGTGAGTAACCTAAGTTACCCTTTCTTGTATATTTTTTCATGTTTGCTTTTTAAAGCATTATGTTTCATTTTGGCACAAGCAATAATATATGATTTTAAATATTTTACAAATTAAATTATGGATTTATATTTGCAACTATATTAAGGTGGTGGTTGGGGAGGCTGGTGGTAAAAAAGGAATGAGACTATTAATTAGTCCCATTTTTTATATCAAGTAATTCTTTTATATGAAAGTTAGCTTCATGTTTTGTTAACTCATCTAATATTTCAGTATATGATTTTTGTTCTTCTTCATTTTCAATTACTTCACTTATTAAGGTTTGTAGGAGCTTCTTTTGTTTTTGGGTAATAAGATTAGTATCTGTTGTATTAGAACTCACCACAGGGTTATTTAAGTGTTTATTTTCAATCTTATCACTATTAGTATTTCATCAAGAAGTATAATATGTAAGATTAGTAATTCCTAACAAATCTGATATAGCTCTATTTGTTGCTCTAGTCTGAGCAGTTGCTCTTACATCATGATTCAAATGTGCAAAGTCCCTTTCATTAGAAGAACAACTTGCTGAGCTTTCAAAAAATCTTCATAACTGAGTAGTTGCCCTAACAGTAAAATCATATATAGTAATATCATTTTCTTTTATTCTAGATTCAGATATTACTTCAATGCTTATATTAAAAGCTATTGCTAATTTTCTATAGCCTTTTTTGTTAATATAACTTTTTCATTTAATATTTATTGTATTCTCTGTATCAAATAATAAGTTCTTAATTTTTTCAATATCAAATATTTCAGTATTTGATTCTGTATTATTTACTAGTTCAGTATCTTTCATAATGTTATAATTAATTATATAAAATAAAGCACACTAGTTAAAGTATGCTTTTAAGATTATGCTATATTGTTATCATTTTTAATATAACTAATAGCTTTATCAGCTTGCATAGATGCATATATTAAGTCTTTTTTATTTCACTTAATATATTTTAACCATCAAGCTATATAGTTTTTAGAGTTATCTAGTGTAGCATTTTGTATTCATGCTTCCATACATAAAAACATTGAGCCTAATTCTGCAACTAACTCTTCTTTTGAATAATTATCACTTCAATAATATTCAAACTCTTTTAGTCAAAATCTAGATAATCTATTTTGACTTCATGTACTATGAACTAATTCATGAAATAATGTAGAAAAATATTCCTCGTTATTTTTGAATTTATATAAACTAGGTATAGTTATAATATCATCTAAAAGATTATAAGAAGCATTTAATCAATTTTTAATTAATGGCTTATCTTTATAGTTAGTTACTATTTCTTGTGTTTTATATAACTTAGTAGAATCTTTATTTATTGTATCATTAACTTTTAAATTAATTCACTCAGTTTGTTCTACATTAAATACAGTATAATATCTAATCATTGGAATATTATAAACTTCTTTCTTTGAATTAGATTCAGTTTCATCTAATTCATTTATTTTAAAGTAATATATTTTAGTTCACTTACTTCATTTTTTAATACTAGCTCATAGTTCTTTAATTTGCTTAGCAGTTAAATATCTATTATCTTCAAAATCATTTATAGATAATACAAGTTTATTAAATCATCTATATGATTTATTGCTTATGTAATTAGAGGGAACTCATCATACCCATGGTTTATTCCATGGGATTATTCATTGTTCTAGTTTCTCTATTATTTGATCTACTAAAATTTCATATGCTTTCATATGTATATAATTTAAATAATAAAATAAAGCCGATAGCTTTCACTAACGACTTCTAATTAAAAATTTCACAAACCTCATTGTATCAAATATAGTTATTACTATCTTGCTTCTCTAGTTCATATAAGAACTCAAACATTTCTTCTTCTGTAATATCTCTAGATAAGTCCATATAGTATTCTTTCATATTTCACATAGTTGTTAAATTAAAGAAATAAAAAGAACCACTTTTAAAGTGGTTCTTAATTCTGATAGTTATCTATCATAAAATTTATATAGTATTGTATTATCTTATTTTGTAGACTAAATACTTACTATTTCTTCACAACTTAACTTGGCTTGTCTCATAACTATATCAATAGCTTTTTCTTCCATATCAGGTGGATACTTATATTTTTTAAGTAATCTTTTAATAGCAACTCTAAGTTTAGCTTGAACATTTTCTTTCTTTGTCCAGTCAATAGTAGTGTTAGCTTTAATTAATTTCAGTAATTCTCTAGCCATTTCTTTTAGTATCTCGTCATCCATTAATGCTTTAGCACTTTCATTATCAGCTAATGCATCATAAAAGGCTACTTCGTTTTCATCAAGTCATAGCTCTTCTCAATTATCTTTCTCTAACTTAATTTTTTTAGCTAATTCAATTAATTCAAG
>CAYQAV010000071.1:0-6600 GCA_964415565.1 uncultured Candidatus Peribacteria bacterium | reverse complement strand
TTAAAAAAATAGATGAAAATACATATTATATTTTAGATATATGATATAGATGAGATATTTATAAATCAAAAAAGTAAAAAACAATATGTTTTTTACTTTTTTGTTTCTTTAGATATAGTTTAATTATCTCTCCTAATTTTTACTATTTAAGATATGGAAAATATGAGCAATAAATATAATTTTAATGAATTTACAAATTTATATGAGTTAAGTAAGACTTTGAGGTTTGAGTTGAGACCTATTTGAGAAACTTTAAACAATCTTGAAACTGATTGAGTTATTCAAAAAGATAAAGAAGTTGAAGAAAATTATAATAAAATAAAAATATTTTTCGATTCTTTACATAGAGAATTTGTAAAACAATCATTAGAAAATTGATATTTAAATTTAATTGAAGATTTTTATAATTCTTATATTGAACTAAATAAAAATCCAGAAAATAAAAAAAATAAAACTTTACAAAAGGAATTTGAAAAATCTTCTAAAAATCTAAAAAAAGAATTAGTAAGTTTTTTTGAGTCAAAATGAAATGAGTGGAAACAAAAATATACTTTTTTAAAAAAATGATGAATAGATGTTTTAAATGAAAAAGAAGTTTTAGATTTGATGTGAGAATTTTATCCAGAAGAAAAAGAACTATTTAAAAAATTTGATAAATTTTTTACTTATTTTTCAAATTTTAAAGAATCAAGAAAGAATTTTTATTCAGAAGATTGAAGAGCTTGAGCAGTTGCAACAAGAGCTATTGATGAAAACCTCATTACTTTTGTAAAAAATTTAGAGGATTTTAAAAAATTTCAAAATAATTTTCCTGATTTTATATCACAAAGCTTTTCACAAGAAGAAAAACAAGTTTTTAAACTAGATTTTTATAATTCTTGTTTGCTTCAAGATTGAATTTATAATTATAACAAAATCTTATGATGATATTCTCTAGAAAATTGAAATAAAATACAATGAGTAAATGAAAAAATAAATTTATTTAAACAAAATCAAACTCATTCAAATTCCAAAGATATAAAATTTCCTAAATTTAAACTACTTTATAAACAAATTCTTTCAGAAAAAGAAAAAATAGTTTTTATAGATGAAATAGAAAATGATGAAAAATTATTAGATTTTGTAAAAATTAGTTTAGAAAAAAATAAATCTAAAATAATAGAAGCAGAAAAAATAATAAATAATTTTATAAAAAATAATTCTAGTTTTGAACTTGATAAAATCTATTTATCAAAAGTTTCTATAAATACTATTTCAAACAAGTATTTTGCAAGTTGGGATTATATTTTGAAAGAAGGTTTTGAAAAATGAGAAATGAAAGATTTTGTGAGTTTTGAAGAATTAAAAAATGCTTTTATAAAAATAAAATATGAAAAATTAGAAGATATTTTTAAAAATTATTATTTTAAAGAAAATAATAAAGAATTAAAAGCTAATGTAATTGATTATGAAAAAAATATTTATCAAAATTTTTTAAATGTGTTTTTTTATGAATTTAAACAAAATATTAAATTTATAAATAATTATACTTTAGAGTTAGAAAAATTATTTTTAGAGAAATTTGAAAAAATTGAAACTCAAGTTGAAACTATAAAAAATTATTTTGATAGTGTTTTATCACTTTATAAAATGATTAAATATTTTGCTTTAGAAAAAGCTAAAAAGAAAGAAAAAGAGCAAAATAAAAAAGACAAAGATATAAATATTTTTGAAATACAAACTGATAATAATTTTTATAATGATTATTATCTTTATTATAATGACTTTGAAATTTGGAAAGATTACAATTTAGTTAGAAACTATATTACAAAAAAGCAAGTTAAAACAGATAAATTTAAACTAAATTTTGAAAATTCTCAATTTCTAACTGGTTGGGACAAAGACAAAGAAAAGGAAAGACTTTGAATTATTCTACAAAAAGAAAATAAATTTTATTTATGAATTTTGAAAAATAGAAATATTTTAGAAAATTATAAATATAAAGATTGAGATTTTTATGAAAAGATGAATTATAAACAATTAAATAATGTTTATAGACAACTTCCTAGACTTGTTTTTCCATTACAAAAAAAATTAGATTCTTTAATTTGAAAGGATTTAGAAAAATATTTATCAAAATACAAAAATATTTTTTGATATAATGATGAAATTGCAAATATAAAATCAGAATTTGATATTTTTCAAGAATCAAAAGATAAATGACAAAAGTTTGATTTACAAAAATTAAAAAGATTAATAAATTACTATAAATCTTGAGTTTTATTTTTATATTCAAATCTTTATGATTTAGAATCAATTAGAAATAAAGATTATGAAGAATTAGCAACTTTTTATGATGATATTGAGAAAAAAATGTATAATTTGGAATTTTCAAAAATAGATTCAATTTTCATTGATGAAAAAGTAAATTCAGGAGATTTATATCTATTTCAAATTTATAGCAAAGATTTTTCAGAAACGAAAAAGGTTTGAAGTAAAGAAAATATTCATACTACATATTTCAAATTGCTTTTTGATGAAAAAAATCTAGAAAATTTAGTTATAAAATTAAGTTGATGAGCAGAAATATTTTTTAGAGATAAAACGGATAATTTAAAACAAAAAACTAGATTAATAAAAGATTCTAATAAAGAAGAAAAAATATTTTTTACTGATAAAAATTGAGAAAAAAAAGAAGTTTTGGATCATAGAAGATATGCAAAAGATAAAATAATGCTTCATTTATCAATTACTTTAAATGCAAATGCTGGAGATAGTTATTGATTTAATAAAATAATAAATGAATATTTAAACAAAAATGAAGATATAAAAATTATTTGAATTGATAGATGAGAAAAACATTTAGCTTATTATTCTGTTATAGATAAAAATTGAAAGATTTATGAGATAGATACTTTAAATAATGTAAATTGATTAAATTATCTTGAAAAACTTGAAAAAATAGAACTTTCAAGAAAAGATGCAAGAGTAAGTTGGTTAGAAATAGAAAATATAAAAGAATTAAAAAATGGTTATATTTCTCAAGTTGTAAATAAGTTAGCTGAACTTATTATAGAACATAATGCAATTATAGTTTTTGAAGATTTGAATCAAGGTTTTAAAAGATGAAGACAAAAAATAGAAAAACAAATTTATCAAAAATTAGAACTAGCTCTTGCTAAAAAACTAAATTATTTGACAAGAAAAGATAAAAAAGATGATGAAATTTTAGGAATCTTAAAAGCTTTGCAACTTGTACCAAAAGTGTCAGATTATCAAGATATAGCGAATTATAAACAATCTTGAATAATGTTTTATACAAGAGCAAATTATACTTCTACAACTTGTCCTTGTTGCTGATTTAGGAAAAATATTTATATTTTAAATTCAGATACAAAAGAAAAACAAAGGAAAGCTTTTGAAAAAATAGATATAAAATTTGATTGAGAAAAGTTTATTTTTTCTTATGAAATAGTACAAGATAAAAAAGCTAAACAAAAATCAAATAAAGCAAGTTTTGTAGTAAATAGCAATTTTTCAAGATTCAAATATAATACTTTAACAAAAGAGATTGATAATATAAATATAACTGAAGAATTGAAAAAGTTATTTGAAAATATAGATTTAAAATGAAATATAAATGAACAAATTAAATATTTAAAATGATTTTCTTTTTCAGAACTAACTAAAAAATTTAACTTACTTTTACAACTTAGAAATTCAGATTCAAAAAATAATATAGATTATATAATTTGTCCGAGTTGTAATTATCATAGTAAAAATTGATTTCAAAATTTATATTATAATGCTGATGCAAATGGTGCTTATAATATTGCTAGAAAATGAATAATTATGCTTGAAAGAATTGAAAAAAATTTTGAAAAACCTAATTTATATGTAAGTGATATTGATTGGGATAATTTTACTCAAGGACCTCAAAAATCTAAATAATTTTCCAAAATTTTAAAAAATATGCTATTCTTATAAAAATAGCATATTTTTTAATGCAAAAATTTATGGAATCATATATCAAACTTTCTACTTTAAATGACTTTATGTTTTGTCCTAAAAGTATTTATTATCATACATTATATGATAGTTATAAAAAAAAGATTTATCAAGACGAGGCACAAATTGCATGAACTATTGCTCACGAGACTATTGATAATAAACATTATTCTACATGCAAATTTATACTTCAATGATTAGATGTATATTCTGAAGCATTTAAAATATCATGAAAAATAGATTTATTTAATACAAAAACTTGAGAATTAATTGAAAGAAAAAATCAGGTTCATAAAGATGAAAATAATAAAGAAAAAATCTATATTTGATACAGATATCAGCTTTGGTGACAAATGTTTTGCTTAGAGGAACTATGATATTATGTAGAAAGTATTTCTATTTATAGTATGAAAGATAATAAAAAATATAAAATATATAAACCTGACAGTCTATGAATTTTAAAATTTCAAAAATTATTAGATGAATATAGAAAATTTGATCCAAGTACTAAAAAATGGAGTCAAAATACTAGTAAATGTATAAGATGTATTTATAGAGAACTATGTGATTATTATATTTGAGAAATTTACCCTCAATTAAAATTATTTGATTAATAAATATATATGCTTCAACTACCTGATTTTGAAGAAAAACAAATTCTTTTTATAGAAAGTTTTGATACAAAAAAAATAAATTTTGAAAATGATAATTTAGTTATAAAAGAAGAAAATGTAATTAAAAATAAAATTAGCTTATATAAAATATTTGCTATATTTTTAATATGAGAAACTACTATAACAAGTGTCCTAATAAGGAAATTTCAAGATTTTTGAGTAACATTAGTTTTAATGAAAAAAAACTTTACTCCATATTTAGTAATATGAAATGAAACTGAGTGAAATTTCGTGCTTAGAAAAAAACAATATGAAAAAAGTGAGGAAGAAATGCTTGAAATAGCTAAAAATATCATAAAAAATAAAACTCATAATCAACTTGAATTACTAAAAGCTATAAGAGAAAAAGATTTAAACCTAAAATGAGATATAACAAAAATAAACTGAATAATTATAAAAATTGATAGTGTAGATAATTATGAAAGTCTATTATGATATGAATGAAATGTGTCAAAATTATTTTTTATAAATTATTTCAATAAAATTGGTTGGTATAAAAGAGCTCCTAGAACAAAGATAGATATAAAAAATTTACTTTTAGATATTGGTTATACATATTTATTTCATTTTATAGAAGCATTATTAAGATTATATTGATTTGATAACTACTATTGAGTTTATCATCGTACTTGGTATGCAAGAAAATCACTTGCACTTGATTTAATGGAACCTTTTAGATGTATCATAGATAAAGCATTATTAAAAGCTTATAATCTGTGACAAATAGATAAAAAAGATTTTAAATTTCAAAATTGACAATATGTTTTACCTTGGGAAAAATCTAGAAAATATAATGCTATATTTTTCAAAGAATTACTTAGTTATAAAATAGAAATGTTTGTATTTATAAAAGAATATTATAAATATTTTATGAAATGAAAAAACGAGTTCCCAAAATTTAATATTAATAAATAATTATGTTAATAGTTACGTATGATATACACGATGATAAAACAAGAACAAAATTTGGTAGACTTCTAAAAAAATATGGAAGAAGATTACAATATAGTGTTTTTGAAATTAAAAATAGTGAAAGAATACTAAATATTTTAAAAAGAGAAATAGAAGAAGTATATAGTAAAAAATTTACAGGTGCTGATAGTATACTATTATTCCCTATTTCAAAAGCAAATAATGATAAAGTTATTAGATACTGACAACCTGCATTAGAAGAAGAAGAAATACTTTTTTTATAATAAATTTGAAAACTAAATTAAACTTATATAATAATAAAAAGTTCATTAAAATAATCTGTATCTTTTATAAAGTTAAAAACTTTGTAAAAGTGGAAGTTATGTTGTGTGTTTTAAAATTTGTTTACAAAAATTGTAAACCTGCGTCTTAATTTTTACACTTTACTATTAATAAGCCAAAAGTCATAAAATTGAAATATATTTTATTTGTATCTTTTGAGCTTATTATAGCTAAAAGTGCTATTAAACCACCCAAAAAATTTCTACTTTTGTAGATCGCTTATTTCAAAATGACAAGTAACTATTAAACCACCCAAAAAATTTCTACTTTTGTAGATGGAAGAGAAATTAGTAGAACGGTTTCGATTAAACCACCCAAAAAATTTCTACTTTTGTAGATGCAAAGGAAGCATTAATATGTGGTAAATTAAACCACCCAAAAAATTTCTACTTTTGTAGATATAACTAATTATGTATTTAATTTTTTCATTAAACCACCCAAAAAATTTCTACTTTTGTAGATATCTAACTCAATAATCTAGCATTATTATTAAACCACCCAAAAAATTTCTACTTTTGTAGATTAATTGACTCTCAGTACATTTATATAAATATTAAACCACCCAAAAAATTTCTACTTTTGTAGATAGGTTTTACCTCTCATTTATCAATAGATTAAACCACCCAAAAAATTTCTACTTTTGTAGATTTATCATGAATCTGATTTTTTCAAAAATATTAAACCA
>CAYQAV010000070.1:0-18089 GCA_964415565.1 uncultured Candidatus Peribacteria bacterium | reverse complement strand
TATTTATTCTAGTTTTTTAAGATATATTGATATAACACATAAAATTTCTTTTTCATCAGATATGATAAAGCAAATATTTAATTTATCTTGTTCAATAAGTGATAAACTATCTATATTATGAATAAAGCAGCTTAATGTATTAGATTATATTATTGATAAATTTAGTCCTATTAAATGTGATATAAAATTATATATTTGAAAAAATTATGTATTTATATGAAATAAAAGTAATATTTTTTTAAATATTATAAACATATTTATTTCACTTTTTAATTTATTAATTAGAGATTTTGCCAGATTTTTATCAGAAATAATTTCTAAATTTTTCTTTTATAAAAGATCATATAAAAATATTTGAAGTGAATTTATATTATTTATTTTTGAAAAATGAAAAAAATAGCTGTTTTTGATGTTTGTTTTACGATATATAATTGCAATACAACTATTGAGTTTTTTAAATTTATAAAAAATAAATATTTTATTAGATATTACTTATTTATATTTTTTAATAAAATATGTATATTTTTTAAATTATATAGTTTTTTTGATAAAAATAGATTTATAATTTTATTTTGATTAAATAAAAGTGTTCTAGAATTAGAACTTTCTGAATATTATAAAAAAGTTCTAAATAATAAAATTAATAATAATATTTTTGAAAAAATAAATTATTATAAACAAAATAACTATGAAATTTATTTAATATCTGCATCTATGGAATTAGTTATTTCAAAAATTGCAAAAGAATTATGAATAATTAATTACTACTGAACAAAATTGATTGAAAAAGATTGATTTTTTAGTTGATTTATTTCAAATGATTTGTTGAATAAAAATAGCAAAGAAAAAATATTATTAAATATTATTAATAATATTGATATTGATTTAAAATCATCTATTGCTTTCTCAGATTCTATAGATGATTTAAGACAATGGAAAGTAATAGAAAATAGATTTTTAGTTTATAAAAACAATATTACTAAATATGATGAATAAAATTTTTTATTTACCAACTTATTATTGGTTTAATTATAATCTAAAATGATTTAATAATTTAATTTGATATTTTCTTACATTACATTTACCTATTATTTTGTTATACTCAATTTTTTTACAAATAGAACAATATATTATTTTTTCAATAATATATATTATGAGTTTTATAATATTTATTACTTTTTATGAAATTTTTTATATACAAAATGATTATTTATCTGAAAAAGAAAAAAACTCAACTAAAAGGTTTAATTTTAAAAATATAAAATTACCTTGGTTAAATATTATTTTAATAAGATTTTTTTATATAAGTATAATATATATTATATTATACTTTATGAAAATAAATATTATATCACATATATTAATTTTATTTACAATAGGAATAGTATTTTTTATACATAATATTATAAATACTAAGTTTAGATTTATAACTTTTTATTTATTATTTTTATTTAAATTAATAATTTTTTTTCAATTATTTAAAATAGTAGATAAAGATATATACATATATTATTCTATGATATTAAGTTTTTTTTGAACTATACCATATTTTTATAAAAAAAATTTAAATAAAAATATACCCTTTGATGGGATTTTATTGTATTTAATAGCATTTTTATTGTTAGGAGTTTACATTTTTTATAAGACCGATAATATAAATTTAATAATAATTTCAATATTTCTTATATTTGTTAAATATATTAAAAAATATATATTTTTATTTACTAAATAAAATACTTAATGTTACATTTCTATTTTAAGGATAAATTAATTAATGATTTTTTTTATAAAGATGTTTTTTGTGTTCCTTTAGAATTATCATCAAAACTTTGATTAAAACTAGAAATTAATTTTATTTCTTCTGATGAAAATATTATAAATCCATATTTAAATAATGAAAACATAAAAATTATTGTTCATAAAAATTATTTTTATATGATTTTATATTTTGTAAAAAGCTTAAGAAAAATAAAAATACTTTGATTATTTCATTTATATAGCCATTCTTTTCTATTTTCTTTAGTATATAAATTGATTAATAAAAAGTGAAAAGTATATATTAAAGGAGATTTTAATATTTATGCAATTAATAATTTAATAAATTTAAATAAAAAATATAAAAAATTGTTAGAATATTTATTAAATAAAATAGATTTTTTAAGTTTTGAAAATAATAATTTACTAAATATATTTAAAAATAATATTTTTTATAAAAATAAAATATTATTAATTAAAAATTCATTAAGTTTAGAGAAAAATAAAATTCAAAATAATTATAAAGCTAAAGAAAATATAATCTTAGCATTATGAAGAATATATTATGAAGATGTAAAAAGATATTCTTTTTTGTTAAAATCATTATATAATTTATGAGAACAACTAAAAAATTGGAAAATTATATTTATATGAAAAACTTTATGAGAGTTTTCATGAAAGAGTTATGATTTTTTACTTGAAAATAAGGAAATTATAGATAACTTAATTACTAAATGAATTAAATTAGAGTTTTTATGAAGTATTTATGATAGAAATTTATTATATAGTTATTTAAATAAAGCAAAAATTTTTAGTTTACCTTCAATTTCTGAATGAGATCCTTTAGTTCAATATGAAGCAATGTATTATAGTAATATAATGGTTTCAACAGATGTTTGAACAATTAAAGAAAATTATTATAATAAATGATTATTTATATCTGAAGTAAATGACTTAGAACAGTATGAAAAAAATCTATTAAGTGCTGTAGTATTAACTTATGAAGAAAACATAAATACTATTTATTGAGATATACATAATCATTGTATTAAAAATTATACTCGGGAAAATAATTTAGATGAATTAATAAAAATTTTAAAATGAAATTAACAATTTGAATACCAAATTATAATTGATGAGAATTATTAAAAGAAACAATATTAAGTACTAAAAATTTGATATTAGACACAAATGAATATGAGATTTTAGTTATTGATAATTGTTCTGATGATAATTCTATAAAAATAGTAGAAGATTTAAAAAAAGAGTTTGTAAATATTCGTTTTATAGCTAATGATAAAAATGTATGAAGAATTTGAAATCGGAATAAAGTTTTAGAATTAGCTTTATGAGAAAGAATATTAATTTTAATGTCATGAGATAAATTATTAAAATTTGACTATAATAAATATTTTAATAATTTAAATATTTTAGATTGCTTAGTTTTTTGAATTCAAATTTGAAATAATATACATAATCACCAAGCTCAAAATAAAAATACTTTTTTAGATACAAAAAATATTTTAAATCAATCAATATCTACTCTTTGATGCAATTATTGATTAGCTCCATTGCAAACTCATTTTATATTAAAAAAAATAGTAGATAAATATAAATTGAAATTTGACGAAAATTATGAATTTTTAGCTGATCTAAAATTTTTAAATGAATATATAGTATATTTTAATAGAATTAATTTTATAGATTTATGAATAGTTAAATGGTGGGATTGAAAAAACAAAACAACATTTAAAAAACAATTAGTTATGTATAGTGATTTTTTAAAGTATTTTCCTTACATTTTTAAAAAATATACAAAAAAAGAAATAAACATAAAATTATTTAATATATATATAATTAATCAAATATTTTTTATATTTATAAATAATAAAAGAATTTGAATCAAATGATTTTCTTTATTAGAAATATATAATTTTATTAAATATGAAATATGAAATTTATTATATATATTTTCATTAATATTATTTCCAATATATTTTATATACATTTTTATAAATATAAAAAATAATTTTAAATTCCCTATATATTTTAATAAATAAATAATGACAAAATTAAATATCATAACTGTTTGATATAATGAAGAAATTAATCTTCCTAAATTATTTAAATCACTTGAATATATAAAGTCTAAAATAGAAATTAGACATATTTATGTTGACCAAAGTAGCATTGATAATTCAACTAATATTGCTAAAGAAAATTGATGTGAAATATATGTTCATGAGAATAAATGATATGCTGATCCAGATAAAAAATGGATTGTTGAAAATTTATTAAATAATGAAGATTGGTGTTTAATTTTGGATTGTGATGAAGAAATAACAAAAGAATTAAGTGATGAAATAATTATAAATATTAATAATAACAAATTTGATATTTTTAATATTTATATAGAATCAATAATATTTTGATGATTTGGGTCTAAATCATATTGATATAGATTATTTAAAAAATCTTGAGTTAAACTAACTAATGAAATTCATAATTATATTAATTTGATATCTAATAAAATTTGATATTTAAAAAATAATATTTTAAATAATGATTTAAAATATTTATGAAATGAAATAAAAGTTTTAACTGAAAAAATGAATCGTTATTCATCTATTGAAATAGAAAAGATATGAAATATTTGAAAACATAAGATAATATTTTTTATTTTTTGGAAACCAATACAACGGTTTTTTGGATTTTGAATAATACATAAACAATTTTTAAGATGAATTAAATGAATTATATTATGTTTTATAATATCTAATTATCAATTCTTAATATATGCTAAGTTATACGAAAAATATTTTATAAATAAATCTTATGAAAAAATTATATAAAACATTACCATTTATTCCTTTATATTTTTTTTATATATTTAATAGTTTTAAATATAAATTATTATATAGAAATTCTGAATATATATCTCCAAAATCATTTATTAAAAAATCAAAAATATGAAATAATGTAAGTATTTGATGATGAAATTGCTTAATTAATAGTAATATTTGAGACTATACATATATTAATAGTTATCTTGATTGAATTTTTTCAAATAATATAAATTCAATATTTAATAATGTTAGAATATGAAAATTTTGTTCTATATGACAAAATATTGAGATAATTTGATGAGCTCATAAAAAAAATATTACAAACTATCCAATACTATCTAAATTAGATATAAAAAATATTGCAGATGATCATATATATTATAAAACAATCATATGAAATGATGTTTTAATATGATCAAATAGTAAAATATTATGAAATATAAACATATGAGATTGAGCAATTATTTGAATGTGAGCGGTAGTAACTAAAGATGTGCCTCCTTATGCAATAGTATGATGAGTTCCTGCAAAAATTATTTCATATAGATATGAACAACAAATTATAAATAAATTATTAAAAATAAATTGGTGGGATTGGTCTATAGACAAAATAAAAGAAAATATTAATTTTTTCTCTTCAAATAATATTGAAGACTTCATAATAACTTTTTATAAAGAAGATGAGAACTCTAGCAATATCAATTCTAAATTGGAATAATATAAATGATACAATAAATTGTATAAATTCATTAAAAATATCAAAATTTCAAGATTTTGATATTTATTTGCTTGATAATTGATCATCAAATAGTGAATTTGAAAAAATAAAAAATACATATTTAAATGAAAATTTTATAATTTTAAATAATTCTGATACTAATTTATGATTTACATGATGAAATAATTTTAATATTGATTTAATATTAAAAAAAGATTATAAATACATTTTACTATTAAATAATGATACAATTATTCCAAATAATTTTTTATGAGATTTTATAGAAAAAATATGAAAAATATCTGATGGATGAGTTTTTTGACCAGAAATTAGAAATCCAGATAATTCTATACAATCAATTTGAAATAAAATAAATTTATATACTTGAAGTTCAAAAAGATATAAAATATATGATAAAAATAATATAATTGATTATATATCTGGTTCATGTTTTTTTATAAAAAAAGATTTAATTAATCAAATATGAAAACTTGATGATAATTTTTTTGCCTATTATGAAGAAAGTGATTTTTGTTTAAGAACTAAGAAATTATGATATTCAATTAATATTATAAATAAATGATATATTTATCATAAAGAAGAAACTGCAAATAAAAAAGATAAACCATATTACTGTTATCTTATGTTTAGAAATAGAATATTATTTTTAAAGAAACATTCAAATTATTTGCAATATATTAGTTCTTATATATTTTTAATATGATATTTAATTATATTATTCCCATTATCATTTTGATTTAAAAATTATAAATATGCATTCATATGAATAATTCACTGAATAAAATGAATATGATGAAATGTTAAAATTTAAAATTTAAATTACAAAATATGTTATATTTTTTTATCATAACTTTATCACTATTTATATATACATATATTTGATATATATTATTGATTTATATTTTTTGAAAATTCCTGAGTAAAAATCATAATATAGATGATAATTTTTTTCCAAGTGTAAGCATTATTGTTCCTTGTTTAAATGAAGAAATGACAATTGCTGAAAAAATAGAAAATTCATTAAACATAGATTACCCTAAAGATAAAATTGAAATAATAATTATTGATAGTAGCTCTACAGATAAAACTGCTGAAATAGTAAAATCATATGAAAATAGATGAATAAAACTTGTAACAGTTCCTCATAATTGAAAAGCTTTTGCTATGAAATATGCAGTAGATAATAATTGTAATTGAGAAATAGTTATATCAAGTGATGCAAATGCATTTTTCGAAAAAAATACTATAAAAAAAATAATTAGAAATTTCAATGATAAAAATATATGAGCAGTTACTTGAGCAATGAGACAAATAGATCAAAGTTGAACTACTGAAAGTAAATGATGAGATTTATATTGGAGAATAGAAAAATTTATGAGAATATATGAATCAAAATTTTATTCTGTAATATCAATGAGTTGAGAAATAAGTTGTTTTAGAAGAGATTTAGTAAAAGATAAAGAATGGTATACAAAATGATGTCCTGATGATTTTAATTTATCACTTTTTATAATTAAAAATTGATATAGAGTTTTATATGAAAAAGAAGCTTTTGTATATGAAAAAGCACCTGACATAGCTCAAGATGTTGAAAAACAAAAAACAAGAATAATAGTACAGACAATTACTTCAGTTTTATTAAATATAAAATTAATTTTTAAATGAAGATATTGAATAATATTTTTTTCACACAAAGTTTTACCATTAATAAGTCCATTTTTAATGATATTAATATTTTTAGTTAATATAATGTTAATAAAAATATTTTTCTTTAAATTTTTATTATTAATTCAAATTATTTTATATATCTCTTATATATTTAAAATTAATATTTCAGTATTAAAAATATCTAATTTTTTTATATTTTTAAATTACTTAATTTTAAAATCTTGGTTTATGTATTTTAAATGAAGAGATTTTACAAAACGGGATAAAATAAATAGTAGTAGAATGTGAATAAAAAATAATTTAACTAAATAAAAAAATATTATTTAAAACTAAATAATTATCAAAAATTTATTTTCATCTCAATAATCCCTAATAATTCTGAAACCAATTTATTTTTTACAAATGCTTTTTGTTTTTCATCCAAAACTTCTCATAATCAATCTAGTATTTTATAATTTTTAGGAAGTTTTTCTAATTTTTCTTTTATTTGTATTAATAACTCTTTATTAGTTTTTCAAGTTCTTTCAATAATAATTTTTTCGTTTATACTAAATATGTTAGTAAACATAAAATAAACATCATAAATATCTCTATTTGTGTGTCTTTCTATAAGTGCTACAAGTTTATTTGCAAAGATAGTAGATTTATCTTGTACCCTTATAGTATTTCAATAAAAATTTACAAATTCATATGAATTATTTTTCCATATTTTTCTATTTATATCTATTTTTATGTTTACATCAGATTCTCAGTATGATAAAATCATTTTATTTGATACTTTTAAATTTCAATATTTTCTTAATATATTTATTAATTCATCATCTACATTTTTTGTATTATCAATTAAATCAAAATCTAAATCAGTAGAAAATCTATCTAAAGCATATAAAAAATAACATGCTGTTCATCATTTAAAAGCAAGATATTTTCAAATATCACTATTAAAAATATCTTTTATAATTTGAAACATCAATGTTCTATGTCTTTCTTTATTTAGCATTTTTTAATAATTTTTTAACTTCTAAAATAACTCTTTTATTATATATTTGAGATATATCACTCAATTTTTGTTTATCTATATTTTCTAAATTGTCAAAATAATAATTTGATGATAAATATAATCTATCACAAATAGCTCTTTCAGGACTTGCAATTAAATATGTTCATTTATTTATAATTCATAATGGGTTATAAAGTATAGAATCTTTTATTTTATTATATTTAAAATACATTTTATCAATTTGTTTTGATAAAGAATTATTACTTGATAAAAAAATAGTATTTGAATAGTCTTGAAATATAATTCAATTCTGTTTTAAAACAGTTTCAAAAGATATATATGAATCTTTCTTTAATTTGGAAGCAAATTCATATATATCGTATTTATGAAGAGTATAAATTCACTTAAAACCAGATTTAATAATTCATGATTTTACCAATCTATTAATAAAACTTTTTATAGTATTTTTATTTTCTATACTAAGTAAAATAGATATGTCATCATAAGTAAAAACTGTTTTTCATGAGTTTAATATTTTATCCAAATATTTCATAATATCATCTAATTAGATTTAAATATAAACCTATATTAATGAAATATTGAAATAAATCAATAAAAAAATATTATTTAAAACTAAATAATGTTTTTTTATAAAGTTAAGTTTTACTTTATCCCCTTATAAATATCTCCCCTATTTCATGCATCAAAAAAAGTTATAATTAAATTATCTTCAATTATTTCGTAAAGAAATCTATAATCTCAAATCCTTAATCTATAACAACTTGGTAATCATTGTAAAACTTTTATATCCAAATTATTATCATATGGATCAAGTGATAATATTCTCAAAGAATTTGTAAATTTAATTATCAATTCTTCTCATTTATGCTTTTGTAAAAACTTTTGAACTGATTTTTCTAGTATTATTTTATACATATTATTTCAAAGTTTCTAAAAAACTAAAAGCTTCTACTCAATTATTTCAATGAGAACTTTTCTTATATGCAATTATATCATCATTTGTAGCATATTCTTTTTCAAAAGCTACTTTTTGCATACAATTATATTCTTCTATACTTAAAAAAACTCATATAGGCTTATTTTGTGATAAAACTATTTTTTTTCATACTATTGAAACGTCCTTTAAAACCTTTGATGTTTTATCTCTCAAATCTGAAATTGATACAAAATTTTTATCTGATATCATAATTATTTATTTTATATAATAAAAACCTAAGTAATATTATATATATTTTTACTTAGGTTTCAAATTTTTTATTATTATATCTATTATTTATTATAAAATTTCCAACTATTTTTTAAACTTTCTTCTAGAGTTGTTTTTGATTCCCAATCAAGTATATGTTTAGCCTTACTAGGATTACAATATACACTTGCTAAATCACCTATTCTTCTTGGAGCTATCTTAAAATGTATATTTTTACCAGTTGCTTTTTTTGATGATTCAATCATTTCAAAAACACTTACTCACTTACCTGTTCATAAATTAAAAGTATCTATAAATCATGAAAAATCTAGATTTTCAAGCAATTCATATGCTTTTAAATGGCCATCAATTAAATCAACTACATCTATATAATCTCTAACTCAACTACCATCACTTGTTTCATAATCATCACCAAAAACATTTAGATACGGTAATTCTCAGGTAGCAACTTTCATGATAAATGGAGATAAATTGTTTGGTAATCAATCTGGATTTTCTCAAATAAGTCAACTTGAATGTGCTCAAATTGGATTAAAATATCTTAGATTAATCACATTGAATCAAGAAAATTTAGATAAATCTGTAAGTATTGTTTCAAGTAAAAATTTAGTAGTTCAATATGGATTTGAAGTATTTCAAATTAAGTCATCTTCTAATGCTCAAGAAAAAGTTTCATTTTCATAAATAATTCAATCATAAACAGTTGCACTACTTGAAAATATGATATTTTTTACACTAAATTCTTGCATAAGTTCAAATAATCTCAAGCTTCATACAATATTGTTATCAAAATAATGAAGTGTTTTTTCACAGCTTTCACCAACCGATTTTAATCAAGCAAAATGCAAGACTCAATCAAACTTATATTTTTCAAAAACTTGTTTTAATTTATCTTTATCTCTTAAATCTACTTCATAAAAATCAGGTTTATAACCCAAAATAGTTCATATATTTTTATATGATGATAGACAAGAGTTGTCTAAGTTGTCTACAATCACAGTTTTATATCAAGCTTGTTCAAATGCTACAACTGCATGACTTCATATATATCAAATTCACCCCGTTATCAAAATTGTTTTTTGTTTCATAATTATAATTATTATTAATTTTTATTATTTTAGCTAAAAAAATGATTTTTTCAAAATATAAATTTTAAAAAGCTTTTTTTATAAGCTTGTATTAAGTATTTAAAAGCATATAATAAAATACTATTGCAGAGTAAATTTTGAGTAAGTAGTATTTTACAAACTCTTTAGTAAACATAACCTGAAAATAATGATAGCAAACACCGATAATGTGAAAGAAAAAAGTGAAAATTATAATAAAGAAATAACTATTGCATATCTTATACTTGTGCATCGCTTACCTAAGCAATTTAAAAGATTATTTAAATCAATTTATAATCCAAATAATTATTATCTAATTCATATAGATAAAAAAACTAGTAAAGATTTACACAAAGAAGTAACAAATTTTATAAATGATTTTGAAAATACTTATATTTTGGAAAGTGAAAGTATAGTTTGGTGATGATACAGTATGGTAAATGTAGAATTAAATTGAATTAAAAAATTATTAGGATTATGACTAAATTGGGATTTTTTTATAAACCTAAGTGGTCAAGATTATCCTGTAAAATCTCAAAATGAAATAAAATATTTTTTAAAAGAAAATAAAGAAAATAATTATATAAAAGTATCAAATCAAATTACAGATAGACCAGATACAATGAATAGAATAGAAAATTATTTTATAGATAATTGAAATTATATAAATGAAATTAAAAATGAAAAAAGAGATTTTTTAAAAGATACTATTCCCTATATTTGATGACAATGGATGATTTTAAATAGAAAATGTTGTGAATTTATATGTAATTCTTTAGAAACTAAAAAATATGAAGATTATTATATAAATACTCTAATTCCTGATGAATCATATTTTCAAACACTTCTAATGAATTCATCTTTTGATTGAAACATAATAAATGATGATAAAAGATCTATAATTTGGGTAAATGATTGAGATATAAAATTGAGACCTAAAACATTTACAAAAGAAGATATAAATTTTCTATCTTTAGAAAATAATTTATTTGCTCGTAAATTTGATGACAATGAAGATTCTGAAATAATTGATTTTATAAAAGAAAATTTTAACAAAAAAATAATCGCCTAGGCGATTATTTTTTTGTTGTTTTTAAAACATTATTAAATCCAAAATAAAGAATAATAAATGAAATAAAAGTAAATAAAAATATCATATTTTTTTGTTCTAAAACTAAAAAATCATTTATAATTGGTATAAATATAATAAAAAATAATCAAATTATAATAATATGTAGATAATTATTTTCATCATAATTTAAACTGATATTTCTAAAATAAGATTTATCAAGTAAAAATAATAAAATAAATAAAACATATATAAGTATAGAAATAATTTGTGTATAATAAAAACTAAACAAAAATAAAACTATAAATATAAGTAAAAATATATCTACTAATTTAAAATATTTTTTAAAACTAAGATTGTATTTTTTTGTTAAGAAATTTATTAAATAATATATGATTCATAAACCAAAAGAATAAAAACTAAAAGCATAAAAATTTGAATATATATCTATATAAAAACCTAGGATATAGCTGATTATAAATAAACAAAATGATATAATTCAAAAATAAAATAAATTGTGATAATTTATTTTGAAAATAACAAAAAATATGTAAATAAATATAATTAAAAAACTTGTTATATCTATAGAAATATAGTATCAAACTGCACTTAAAAATATTAAAAATAATATTTTTTTACTTAAAAATATATTTTGAAAATAATTTGAAAAAATTGTTTTTAATGGTAAAATCAAAACTAAGAAAATTATTATTATTAAATACAAAAATTCTATATGAATAAACTTTCACATAGAGATTAAAAATAAAAAAAGAAAGGTTAGTAAAAAATAAATTTTTACAAAAATTCAATCACTCATTTTTATCGTATTAAATACTAATAAATTATAATTAAATTAGTTAGTTCAAAAGAATAATATTTCTATTGACTTTTATTATATTTAATTTATAATTATGTCAATATTTAAATATTATATATAAAATATATGTTTTTAATGAAAAAAATCCAAGAAATAAAAAATTTAGTTTTAACAAAATGAGCAAAATTTAAAAAAGCAGAAGTTATTATATCTTTTTGAATAGCTATAATTTCTCTTGTTATTTTGTATTCTTATTTTCTTTCGTCAAATGAAAATACTAGAGATGCTGAAAGATATGTAGATTTATTAAAAATAAATGATGAACTTAAAATTTATCATTCAAAAAACAAAACATATCCGTTACCAGATGATGCAGTAAATATAACTGCAAATGGTGAAATATTGACTTATCAATGAAACGCTTGAAAAAAAGTATTTGAAGCACTTTGAATAGAAACTATAAATGATCCTAAAAAAAGTAAATTATTTAATTATTTAAATTATTATACTTATGCAACAGATGAAACTAAACAAAAATTTCAACTTATGGCATTTTATGAATCAAATAATGAAGAAAAATACAAACCAACTAGTGATAGAATTCCATATAATTATTGAGATAAAATAGGTATAGCAATAGAAAACAATACTTCTAGACCTATTCAAGAAACTAAATTATGAGTTGATGTATTAACTAGTTTAGATTCATATAGCATATATTCTGATAATGAAAATATATTAACTGGTGATAAACAAAATTTAAAAATATTTGTATCAAAATTACCTATTTCAACTGCTATTTCTTGTTTAGAAATAAAAAATGCATGATGGAATGAAAACTGATTTTACTATATAAATCCAATGACAGATGATACTTTAAATTCAAATAAAAGTAAAAATTTAAAAGTATATTGTGATATGGAAAGTGACTGAGGTGGTTGGACAAGAATTTATTATAAAAAGTGAAAAAATACATGTTTTAATGATGAAAACATATATTCTAGATTTATAATTGAAAAAATATTTACAAAAGATTTTTGAGTAAGTGATAAAACTGCAACTCTAAAAAGTGAATTATCATGGATATTAAAAAATGTAAAATTTGATGATATTTGATATAATCCTCAAAAAATGTCAAATGTTGCAAATTGTAAAACTCCTGCTGGAACATCATGGGATTTAAATTATGATTGATGATACGTATCTGTAAAATGAACTCTATCTACTCTTGGTTCTTGGAAAAAAATGTTTTCTTGATGTGAATTTTATAAAAATGTATGAGAAGATAATGTGATTTTTAATATAGGATGAATGAATCAGTATTGAATGACTTGAGAATTTATTCATACATTATGTAATAATTATTCTGCAAAAGATAATTCTATAACTTCAAGATGGGATTGGGAAAATACTAGAACTATTTGGGTTAGATAATTTCTAATTTTTATAATAATGAAAAAAATATCTATAATTATTCCTGCATATAGAGAAGAATGAAATATTCCTCTAGTTTATATGGCATTAAAAAAAATATTATCTAGTATAAGTGAGTTTTACGAGTACGAAATAATTTTTGTAAATGACTGAAGTAATGATGATACTTGGATTAAGATTTTGGAAATAACATGAATTGATAAAAAAGTAAAAGGTATAAGTTTAAGTAGAAATTTTTGACATCAACAAGCACTTACTGCATGATATATGGAAGCAAGTGGTGATTTAATAGTAAGTATGGATGCTGATATGCAAGATCCTCCTATCCTTATTTTAAAAATGGTAAAAGAATGGGAAAAATGATTTGAAACTATTTATGCAAGAAGAATAGAAAGACATGATAGATTTTTTAAAAAATATAGTGCTATTTTGTATTATAAATTACTTTCAAAATTTTCAGATACACAGATTCCTAGAGACGTATGAGATTTTAGACTTATAGATAAAAAAGTATTATATGCTTTTAAATGTTTAAAAGAAAAAGATAGATATATAAGAGGTATGTTTGCTTGGATGTGATTTAAAACATCTTTTATAAACTATGAAAGACCTGAAAGAACCATATGAAATACATCATATAGTTGGTCAAAGATGATTAAATTAGCGATGGATTGAATACTAAATTTTTCAACTATTCCTTTAAAATTATGAGCTATAATATGATTTTTTTTAATCATATTATCAAATATATTTTTTTTATATATAACTTATGATTTTTTTATAAATTGAGCTGATTATCCTCTTTATAAATGGATAAATGTAGTATCTCTATGATTTATGTGATTAATGTTCATTTTTATGTGGATATTATGAGAATATATTTGAAGAATATATAATGAAACAAGAGAAAGACCTCTTTACATAATTTCAGAAAAAAAGAATTTCACTAAAAAAATATGAAAAAAATCTTAATACTAAACTATGAATTCCCTCCTCTATGAGGTTGAGCATGAGTTGTAAGTAAGCAATATGCTCTATGATTAGCTAAATTATGAAATCAAGTAACTGTTATTACTACTTGGTTTAAATGAGAAAAAGAAATTGAAGAAATTTGAAACCTAAAAATTATTAGATTAAAATCTCTTAGAAAGAAAGCATTTCAATCAAATCCGATTGAAATGCTTTCTTGGGCATTTAAAAGCATAGTTTTTTTGAAATCATATTTAAAGGAAAATAATTTTGATTTATCAATTGCTTTTTTTAGTATTCCTGGCTGAATAGTAGCAAAATATTTAAAAGAAAAATATAATCTAGATTATATTATCTCAACCCACTGACATGATATACCTGGATTTTATCCTGAAGTTATGAAAAAATTTCATATATTAACAAATTGGCATACAAAAAAAATCTGGGAAAAATCAAAAAAAATACTAGTTTTAACTAGTGACATGAAAATATTAGCAGATAAATTTTGAGATAAAGAAAAAAATATAATACTTCCAAATTGATGTTATAATGATTTTTTTTATCCTGATTATAGTAAGAAAAAAGATATATTTAATATACTTTTTGTTTGAAGATTAGTAGATCAAAAAGATCCATTCACTATGTTGAAATCTATTAAATTATTAAAAGAAAAAAGTGATAATTTTCAAGTAAAAATAGTTTGAGATTGAACATTAAAAAATGAAATGATAGATTTTGTAGAACAAAATAATTTACAAGATAATATAGTTTTTTCAGGCTGGGTATCAAAAGAAAAAATAAGAGAATATTATCAAGAGAGTCATATTCAAATATGTAGTTCAAAAGTAGAAGCTATGAGTATTGCCATACTTGAATCACTTTATAGTTGAGTTTATATATTGTCAACTCCTATAAGTTGAAACAATGATATGATTATAGAGTGAAATAATTGAGAATTTTTTGATATTTGAGACTATACTGAGTTAGCAAATAAATTGATTTATTGGTGAAAAAATTATAATAATATAAAAATAAATAGTATTGATATAGAAAAAATGAAAAAAAAATATAATTGGGAAAACATAGTTTATGATTTAAATAACATAATTAAAAATGTCTAAAAAAATACTACATATAATTGATAATTTAGGTCTATGATGAGCTCAATCAGTTGTTAAATGAATATTTGAAACTCAAGAATCAGATAAAAATATATACCTTTTTTCGCTTAGAAAAGTAAATATAAGTATAAAAATAAATCATGAAAATATAATAAAAAATAAAACTAAATTTAAATTTAGTTTTCCTATTTTTAAATTAAAAAAAATAATAAAAGAAAATGATATAGATATAATTCATTGTCATCTTGCTAAATCTCAAATAATTTGATGATTATTAAAAACATTTTTCTTTCCTAAAATAAAACTAGTTTTTCATGAACACTGAGAAATATTTGAAGATGGGAAAATATATCCATTTTTTATGAATTTATTTAAAAATAAATTGGATTTATTTATTGCAGTTTCAAATCTAACAAAAAAACAAATATTGAATAAAACTAAAATAAATGAAAATAAAATAATAGTTTTATATAATTTTGTTGATTTAAATACATTTAAAAAACTGGATGATTTTAATATAAAAAAAGAAAAATCAAGATATGATCTAAAAAAAGATGATTTTGTTATATGATTTGCTGCTAGATTTATAAAAAGAAAATGATGGTTAGAATTATTAGAATCTGCCAAACTATTAAAAAATAAATGATATGATTTTAAATTTTTATTGGCTTGAGATTGAGCTGATAAAGAAAAAATAATTGAATTTATAATAAGTAACAATCTTCAAAAAAATGTAAAAATTATTTGATATATAAAAGATATGGCTATCTTTTACAATATGATTGATGTCTTTGTTTTTCCAAGTCATTGGGAACCATTATGATTAACATGAATAGAAGCAAATGCTTGTGAATGTCCACTTATAGCATCTAATATAGAATGATTAAGTGAAATAATTATAAATAAAAAAAGTGCTCTATTATTTAAAAAACAAAACCCTTCTGATCTAAGCGAAAAAATAATTGAATTATTTACTGAGGAAAAATTAAAAAAAGATTTAATTAAGTGATGATTAAAAGAAGTAAAAAAATATAGTTTGAAAAAATATCTATTAGAGCTAGATGAAACTTATTCAAATTTAAAATAAAAAATAGTATTTAAAAATACTATTTTTTATTGTCTTTCACATATAAATACATTTGGAAAATAATTATCAACTGGGTGTGCATAAGCAAATATCCTATACTTTACTATACCTATATCACCTGCTATATTTACACATGATGTATTTAAATAATCCATAACTTCCTTACTAACTAAATCTCTATTATTTCAAATTACTATAACTTTTTTATATCTATTTATTATACCAAAAAAATCTTGTTTATTACTTAAATTTATCTTATCTTTTTTTCTGAAATTATAAACTTCTTCTAAACTAGTACTAAATTCTTTATTTTTATAAAATATAAAATTTTTTCATTCATATTTTTCCAAATACTTAGATAAATAATAATTATCATCCCAATTAAGTCATCAATCTGGTAATCTAATTATTGGAGTATTATCAAAATTATTAAATATATAATCAAATGCTTTATAATTATCAGGTTGTGCTGCTCTAAAATGCAACCTACTTCATTCTATATTTTGCCAATCAGCTTGAGAAGTTTTTGTAAATGGCTTTACTTCCAACATATATGGAAATTGAAATGGTATAAAAAGCAGAGTTAATAAAATCAAAACAATATATTTTTGATCATTTTTAAAATTAAAAACAAGAAACCAAGTATAATAAATAAAAATACTTATATATATATTAAATATTGCTGAGATAAGAGAAATATATCTAAAATCTTCATATCTATTAAAAAAATAAAGTGAAAAAATAAGTGGAATATATATAGAAAAAACTAAAAATAAATATAGATATAAATTTTTTCTAAAATTAATAAAAAATAAACTAAGAAGTAAAAAAATAAGCGGAACTCAAATATTAAATGGATTTGTTAAATGACTTAAATAGATTTTTTCAGGTTTAAAAAAATCTATTTTCAAATTTATTTGTTCTTGTATTCAAAAAGGCATCTTAAATAAATCTATTATTCATAACACATTTAAAATAAAGATAATAGAAAAAATTAAAAATGTGATATAAAGATAATAATATTTTTTAAAACTATAAATTTGAAGTATTCATATAAAAAATACAATAGATACAAGTGGAAACAAAACTATAATTGTTCCATGTAATTCTATTATACTAAAAACATTTAGAAATCTTAGCATAACTATTATCTAATTATTTGGATTTTATTATTTAATAAACTGGATAAATTTTCTTTAAAAATTGAGTTAAATTCTCAACAAGTGTTATTAATTTTTTCTACAAAATCA
>CAYQAV010000069.1:0-9695 GCA_964415565.1 uncultured Candidatus Peribacteria bacterium | reverse complement strand
TATAATTTAAGTATGTGAGTGCTTTGAGAATTCAATATGGAAGTTGATGTAAATTTAAATATTTTTTGACCAATTCATAAAAAGTTTTCTCTTGTTATAGATAGATTATGAGATTTTTTGGTAGAATTATCTGCTGAATATAAAAAAATACCAGTTCCATACGTGCATTGAGATACTCTTACTGCTACAACTGCTGATAAAGCTGCATTTTTAAATAAATTTGCAGTTGTTCATGTTGAGGCATGAATTAGAACTTTTACTCCAAGTAAAGAATTTTATCATGATTTATTTAAAAATTATGATAGTGGTAAATTTAATTGGGAAAAATATTATAAAAAACTTCAAGATTTTGATATATATGAAACATGAAGTATAGAACCATATCCAGAACAATTTGATACGAGATGAATTGAAGCTTCAACTTGATTTTTTGCAGCTCCAGTTGAATTATATAAAAATACTTTAATAAAAGAATGATTTCCAAAAGAATATATAAAAGTTGTTTGAAATACTGTTGCTGATGCTATTGAAATTTCAAAACAAAAAATTTGATTATCAAGAGCATTTGAAATATATCCAAATATGAAATGAAAACCTTTTTTATTTATAACTATCCATAGAAGGGAAAATACAGAAAAAAAAGAAAGATTCTTAGTTATATATAATGCAATAAAAAAATTAATTCAAGACTGAGTTTATGTTTGTTTTTTATGACTTTATGCTAGTGAATTTGCAATTGATAATTATGGGCTTAGAGAAGATATAAAAAGTCTAAAAGAAAAATATAAAGATAATTTTGCATATTGACCAGCTTTAGCACATCACTGTGAAGTAATTGATATGATTAGTCAAGCTTGAGCTGTTGTTACAGATAGTTGAAGTATGCAAGAAGAAGCAAATATAATATGAGTTCCTTGTGTAACTGTTAGATTTTGATCTGATAGAACTGAAACTATTTTAGCTGGGACCAATTTAATAGCCCCACCAATTAATTCAATGCTTATTGTTGATATAGTTAAATGAGCGATTTCAAATAAATCAATGATAAAAAAAGAACATCTTTATTGAAAAAATGTTTCTAAAAAAATTGTTGATGAGGTATTAAAAATGTTAAAAAAAGATTGAAAGTTATTTAAATTTGACGATGAAAGATTAGATTTAGGACAATTTTTCAATCACAAAATATAATAAATAAAAAAGATCATACTGATCTTTTTTATTTATATGAATTTTTGAAATCTTCTAATTTTTTTAAAACTATATTATATATATCTATTTTTTTATCATTATTAATTTTAATAAAAGTAGAAATTTCATCTTTTAAAGAATCTAATTTCAAAATTTCAATAGTATTTTTTATTTTAAATATAGTTTTTTCAAGTATTTTAGTCTTATCATTATTATCTAATTCAAGAAAAATTTTATTATTTGATAATATGGATAATTTTTCATCCATTCTTCATTCAACCAATATTTTTAATGAATCTTCTAAATAACTTTTATGTTCTTTTATTTTCTCTTCAAGAATTGTAACTTTATTATTTATAATTTCCTGTTTTCTGTAAATACTTGAATCAATTTCTTTTCTCTCTGAATATATTGAAGTATCTGATTTAATAAAATCAAGATAATTTTGATATGATTCAACTTTTATAAATTGAGTCATTTTCGTATATAATTCTTTTTTTTCTCAAAGTAATTTAATTCTTATATCAGTAACATCAAGAAGTTTTTTAGAACTATCCAATAATTCTGCTTCTAATAATGATTTATTATTAATATATTCTTCTATTATTAATTTTAAACTTTCTAAATCAATCATAGTTAAATCTTCTCTGAAAAATGTTTTTAAATTTTGATCAGGAGAAAAATTTTGTAATTTAGTATAAAGCTCATTTCTTAGTTTATCTAATCAATCTATACTTTCTTTTAATTCTCTTATAGTTTTTGTTTGATCAGAAATAACCAAATCTCAAGCATAAGATTTAGTTCAGGAAATTATGAAAAACAAAATTATAAATAAAAATAACTTTTTAAACATTTTTGAATTAATTAACAAAGAAAGGGGAAAATTAAAAATTATTTAGGCTTTAACTTTATGGATATCCCCAATCTCGTAAGTATACGATACTAATTTTTACAATATAACAAAATTTTTAATGTGAATATTGTGTGAAGATTTATTATATATATATTTTGAAACTAAATCATTTTCAAATATCAGATTTAATCTCATATTTCCAGCTATGACTCTCAATTATTTTCGTTACGATTGATAATCAAACTCAAATTCATCTAGTATCAATATCTCATGTTTTTTCAATGTTTCATTGATAAAACTTTTCAGTTAAAAAAGGTATTTCTGAAGATTTAATTCACTCTCAATCATCACTAAAATCTATATATTTTCTAGTAATATTTACTTTTAGAAATGTTTTTTTACCAGAATATTTCAAAAAATTTCAAATTAAATTATGAACTAATTGAATAAATAAATCTTTATCTGCTTTGATATTTACATCAATTTCTCAAGTTACTTTTATTCTTTGTTTATTTTCTCTTAATCTTTTTTTATGAGTTTCAACAAGAGAAATAATTAAATCATTAACGTTAAAATCTGATAAATTTAAGTCTAATTTTTTTCTATCTAGTTTTTCATATTCCATTATTTTATTTACAAGAGTAATTAATCTTTTCATTTCATAAGTAATAGAATTTAGATTTTTTTGATCAAGTTTTATAACTCAATCTGAAATTCATTCTAGATAACATTGTATAGAAGTAATTGGAGTTTTTAATTCATGGCTTATATCTGCTAAAAGTCTTGTTCTAATATCATCTTGTAAGTTTAATCTTTTGTTTAAACTATTAATTGCATCTACTAAAAGTCATACTTCATCTTTTTTATTATAATAAATTATTTCTTCAAATTGTTTTCAGTATTTTTTTTGTGCTTGAATATTTTTTATATTTTGAGTAATATTTTTAATAGGATATATAGTTTTTCTAATAAATACTATCAATAAAATAATTGAAATTGTAATTGAAATTATATTAGTAATAAGGATAGAAAGCATTAATTTATTTACAAATCTATACTCTGGAGTTGATTTATCTTTCATAGCCTCTAAAACTTTTCAAAAATTATCAGTTGGTATAATTTCTTCTATATATTTAGGAGCAATTCAGCTTTTTACAAGATAATTTATAACTATATCTACATTTTTTTCTTTACTAAGTGGAATTTTTCAATCATTATTTTCTAATAATTCAAAAAATTCAATTTCAGTGTCAGTAAATATACTATCGATATCATCAATAGTTTGTTTTTTAATTACATCATTTATATATTCAATAGTTATTTTATCTCTTGATTCTATTTTTTCAACTAAATAAACTTTTAAATAAGTAGTATAAAAAATATAAAAAGCAAATATATTTATTGTAGTAATAAATAATATAGTTGAAACAATTGCAAGTATAAATTTTCTAGATAATGACATTTTTAAAATTTAAATATTAATTCTATATCATTCTCATCTAATAGTTAGAATCAAATCTTTTGCATCAAGCTTTTTTCTCAAATTTTTTATATGAGTATCAATAGTTCTATCATATAAATAATTATCATATCATATTATTTCTTTCATAATATATTCTCTAGAAACAACTTTTCAATTTTCTTCAAAAAGTTTTTTTAATATATCATATTCATTTCAAGTTAATGAAATACTTTTATTTCATTTTTTTACAGTTTTTTTATTTAAATTTATTTCAATATCAAGTATTTTAATCAAATCTGATTCATCAATAATTAAATAATTTTCTTTATTTTCAGGTATTCTTCTTATAATTGTATTTATTCTAGCTAATAATTCTCTTGGAGAAAATGGTTTTGCGATATAATCATCTGCTCAAATTTCTAATCAATTAATTCTATCTAGTTCACTTGACCTAGCAGTTAGCATAACAATTGGTATATTTCATAAAAGCCTATATTCTCTAGTTATATCTATACCATTTTTTCAAGGTAAATTTATATCAAGTATTATTAAATCAGGATTTATATCCAGTATTACATCAATTGCCTTATATCCTTCATCATGAAGAAAAACATGAAAATTTGAATTTTCTAAATATAATTTTAAGGAACTAGATATTCATTTATCATCTTCAATTATTAAAATTTTTCTCATCAATTTATTAATTATACGATATATTCATTATAAATATACATTTATATATTTTTTTTTCAAATTAAATTTGCATTTTATGAAAAAATTTATAAAATCCACAAGTAATTTAAAAAATTTATTAATTAATTTGTAAAAATGACAATTGGACCAAAAAAGAGACACTCTAAATCTGAGACTAAATCAAGAACTACAGCTTGGATTTTAAAAATGGCTAAAAAATTAAAAGATAGAGTTATGTTAAATAAAGAAGGTAATGGTTTATCACATATGGTTGATGAAAACGGTGTTTATAATGGTAGACAAGTTATTGCTAAAAAAACTAACAAAAAAACTACTAGAATATAAAACATTTTTAAAAATAACATAGATATATAAAAGATTATCTATGTTATTTTTTATACTATATATATTTATGCTCTTTAAAATGATCTCTATAATTAATCGTAAAAAGACTAGAAAATTATTATATCAAGAATTGTATGCTAGTACATTTTGAATAATTGATTTAACAGAGTTTTATAATTCATTTTTTGATGAAATCTTTACCTTTGAAAGAGATGAAGAATATTTAAAAGAAATGAATAAAATAATAAAATATCATGAGTGATTTTTTATTTTTGTAATAAAAAAATATTCTCCAAAATTTGATTTTGAAAAAATGAATATTGTGAATATAATTCCAATTTATATTGCCTTGGCTGAAATGTTTTTTATAACTGAAGACATACCTTGAAAAGTATCTGTAAATGAAGCTGTAGAAGTTGCTAAGGTATATTGAGATGAATCAGCAAAGAAAATCGTAAATTGAGTTTTAAATAAAGTTTTACACGATCATAATGAATTAGAAAAATATAGGGATAATTATGAAAAATTATATAATTACTCTATATTTAAAAAAGAAAAAAACACTATTTTAAAAAAATAAAATAGTGTTTTTTTCTTTACTTTTTGCTTTTAAAAAGTAATATAATAAAGGAAAATAAAAAGTTATGAAGTTAAAAAATTTTTTTTTAATTTTAAATTTTTTAGTTTTTTATTATTTTTTAAAAATTAAATATGGTAATAACTAAAAAAGCTGTAGAAAATCCGATTTATATTGAAAAAATATGATGATTATTATCTGAATTAAGTATAAATTATAATAATATTTCATTGTATATACTGGCATTTATTCATAGATCTATAGTTAACGAAAAACAAGATTTTGCACCAGAACATAATGAAAGATTAGAATTTTTATGAGATGCAATTTTAGAATTAGTTGTGACAGAAAATTTATATAAAGATTATCCTAAGAAAACGGAGTGAGAATTAACTGATATAAGAAGTGCAATTGTAAGATGAAGAAATTTGTCAAATGTAGCTAGAAAATTAGAATTTTCTAAGTATTTATTATTATGAAAATGAGAAGAAAAATCTGGGTGAAGAAAAAATGATTATCTACTTGCTAATGTTGTTGAAGCAATTATTTGAGCAATATATCTAGATCTTTGAATGGAAATTGCCAGTAGTTTTATTTATAAAAATGTATATCCAATAGTAAATGATGTAGTTAAAAATAACTTAACAAAAGATTTTAAAACTTCAATTCAAGAATTAGCACAAGCAGAGTTTGATGTAACACCAACTTATGATGTTATCTCTGATGAATGACTTGATCATGATAAAATTTTTACAGTTTGAATTTATTTTAAAGAAGAATTGAAATGAATTTGAAAAGGTTCAAGTAAGAAAAAAGCTCAGGAAAAAGCTGCAGAAGATGCATATATTAAATTAATAAACAAATAAGAGATGAAAACTATTTTGGTATCTATATTATTATTAGCAGACATAATTAAATATTTTGTAATATTTGATGTTATATTATCTTGGCTTGTTTTATTTTGATTAAAAATTAGACCAAAATTTGTATGATATATAATTGATCCAATATATAAAAAAATAAAGGATTTGGTTCCTTCTAGTTTTTGAACACTTGATTTTACACCTATAATAGTAATATTTTTACTTCTATTTATTAAAGGATTAATATTTTCATTTGATATAAATATACAACAATATTATTTAGATATAACAAATTTTTAATGAAGAAAAATATAGACTATAAACTTTTTTTTAGTGTATTAGCACTAGTTATATTTTGAATGATTATGGTATCATCAGTTTCAGTTTATTCTTCTTTTAGAGTAACTGATTTACAAGCACAAAAATGATATATTGATGAAGCATATAACTATTTTTATGTTATTAGAAATATAACTCATGTTATTGTTTCTATTGCTTTATTATGAATTATAACAAAAGTTAATAATTCATTATTTGAAAAATACTCAAAATATATTTTCTATTTTACTATTTTTTTACTTATAGTTGTTCTAACTATTTGAATGAGTTTAAAATGAGCTAAATGATGGATAGTTATTCCTTGAATTCCTTTTACTATTCAGCCAGCTGAATTTTTAAAAGTATGATTAATTATTTTTTTAGCATCTTTTTTTAAAAAATATTACTTAAATTTAAAAGATTTCAAAAAATGATTTATACAATTTATGACTATTATGGGTTGAGTTTTATTTTTACTTTGAATGCAACCTGATTTTTGAACAATAATGGTTATATTACCAGTTTCAGTAATCATGTATTTTTATGCCTGAATGAATATTAAACATTTATTAATTACTATATGATTAGGAGCATTTTTAGTATTATCAATCTATAGTATTTGAGATTATGATAAGGTAACTTGAAAAAATAACAATACACTTTGATATATAACTCAAAGAATGGATAATTTTTTGTCTGATAATAAAGAAGCAATTAAAAATAAAACAATTAATTATCAAACAGAACAAGCATTAATAGCTATTTGAAGTGGTTGATTTGCATGAAAATGATTTGGTTGATCTATTCAAAAATTTTGATATTTACCAGAAGTACAATGAGATTTTATATTCTCGGTTATAATTGAAGAATTATGATTTTTATGATGAACAACTATGTTAGTTTTATATATGTATATTTGATACAGATGACTATATATAGCTAAAAGAGTAAAAGATAAGTTTTCAAAATTTGCAGCAATATGATTTTCATCACGGATTTTAATGCAGGCATTTATAAATATGTGAGTAAACCTAAATATAGTGCCATTAACATGAATAACATTGCCATTTGTAAGTTATTGAGGTTCATCTCTATTATCACTTATGATTTGATTATGAATGCTTTTATCAATATCAAGAGATGTAGATGAAACAAATACTTTTTCAAGAAGAGATAGATTTAAAATAATGTTTTAATTTAAAAAAATGGGAAATTCAAATTTAACACCAGCAATGAGTCAGTATTATGAATTAAAAGAGCAAAACAGAGATTCTATTTTGTTCTTTAGAATGTGAGATTTTTATGAAATGTTTGATGATGATGCAATTATTGCGAACAAGGTTTTATGAATTGCTATAACTTCTAGAAACAAAAATGCTACAAAACCTACTCCTCTAGCTTGATTTCCGTTTCATGCAAAAGAAAAATATCTTCCATTATTTGTTGAAGCTTGATATAAAGTTGCAATTGCTGAACAGGTAAGTGATCCAAATTTAAAATGAATTGTAAGAAGGGAAATAATCAGAGTTGTTACACCTGCAACTATTTGATTAGAAGGAGAAAACTACGAAACAAATAATTCAAATATAATTTCTATTTCTTGAACAAACAATACATTTTGACTTAGTATTTTAAATATTTGAGAAAATAAATGGAAAACTTGTGAATTTGAAAGTTTTGAATTATTACAATCTGAATTATTTAAATTAGCACCAAAAGAAGTAGTTTTAGAAAAAAAACTATTTTCAAATATAGAGATAAAGGAGATTTTAGAGAGAAAATATTTATTAAATATTTATTTCTACGAACCAAAAACTGAAGCTTATAAAAACCTAATTAATCATTTTAAAACTATAAATTTAAATGCTTTTTGAATAGAACAATATAAAGAAGCAATCAGAGCTTCGAGCTTATTACTTGAATATTTAGAAAATAATCAAAAAAGTGATTTTGATTTCTTAAATAGTATTTCATATCTTGATTTATCAAAATATATGAAATTGGACGAATCCACTATTAAAAATCTAGATTTAGTTTACAATATAGCTACAAAATCAACAAAAGAAGGAACTTTGTTTTGAATTTTAAATAAAACAAAAACAAGTATGTGATGAAGTTTGATGTATGAATCAATACTTAAACCTCTAAATGATAAAGAAGAAATAGAAAAAAGACAAGAATTTGTAGAAGAATTTTTAAAAGATAAGATCCTTTTAGATAAAACTAGAACTGAATTATCAAGTATTTCAAATATTAATTGAATTTTAAATAGAATTGCCTTAAATAGAACAACTCCTAGAGATTTAATTAATTTAAAAAACTCTTTAATTTCAATATTAAAGATTATAAATTTGATTAAAGATTCTCCTTCAAAAAAGCTTAATGAAATAATAAAATTATAAAAATGATCTATTTATTCACATGAAATTCTGATTATTTAGTAATGGAAAATGTTTTAAATTGGAAAAATCAATTTATTGAAAAATATGGTGATTTCAATTTAGTTCATCTAAAAAATATCAATGAAATGGAATTTGATACATATTCTCAACATATATTATCAAGTAGTTTTTTATGAGAAAAAAAATTGGTAATCATTGATTTAAACAATTATTTACAAGAAGAAGTAGTTGAATTTTTATACAAAATCTTAGATAAAATTCCTGATTCAAATATACTTCTTTTTAATTATCCAAGTCCAGATAAAAGACAAAAAATATATAAAGAATTAGAAAAAATAAGTGAAATAAAAGAGTACAATGCTACATCAGAAAATGAAGTTATAAATGTCATTAATAACAAATTTAGAAATAAAATTTCAACTTCTTGATTAAATTTACTTATCAAATATAAATCTTGAAATCTAAATAAAATAATTAGTGAATTACAAAAATTACTTATTTTAAAGGATTATATAGATGAAAATGATGTAGTAAATAATATCATTCCGGAACTAGAAGAAAATATATTTTTACTCATTGATGATTTATTAAATAACAATATTATTTCTGCATTAAAAAAGATTGATATCATATTAAATGATACAAATATATATGCATTTTATAACAATTTACTCGCTAATCTTAGAACAAGTATTTATATAATAAAACTTAAACAAGAAAAGGTAAATAACTCTAATATAAGCCAAATATTATCACTTTGAAGCAGAGCTTTTCTTATAAATAAAAATTATAAGATTTCATATAACAGATTTAAACTTTTATATATAGATTTAATAAATTTAGATAAAAAAATGAAATCTTGAAAACTAATTTGAACAGAAGAAAAGGATTTTCGATTTGAATTGGAAAGATATTTATTAAAAACAGCAAGCTAAAGCTTGCTGTTTTTTTTAGTTTACTTCTCAAACCATTTTTGGTTTTAAAAATTCGGCTT
>CAYQAV010000068.1:0-6610 GCA_964415565.1 uncultured Candidatus Peribacteria bacterium | reverse complement strand
CACAAAGTTTACATTTATATCTTTGTTTTCATCTCATAAATCAATCTTTTTTTATTTCCTTTGATTTACATTTTTTACAGATTTTATGGCTATTTTTATTTAACATAGTTAAAAATAAAGGAGTATTTGGCTTTATTATACTAAATACTCCTTATTTTAGCCACACACTTTTTACAATTAAGCCTAAATGTATTTTGTTTTATTTCTTTTATTTTATTTGTTTGTACCTCATCTAAAAATATATGATTAACTACAATTTCAATTCATAATAATTTTGATAATGATATACCATTTGTTCCTAAAAAATATTCAGGTCTATCTTCATAAACTATAATTTTTCCAGGAATATATCATAATTTAATTATTTCTCTAACTAGTTTCATAGGTTTTGATTTAGCATTATCTACTACTATTACTCTAGACTTATCTAATCATATTCATACTTTTTCACATTTAGCAAGTTGTAAAATTTTTTCTCAGGCAGTTAATATTATTGATTTATGTATAGTATTTTGGTTTTCAATTATTTGTCTTAATTTTTCTACAACTTCATTTTCACTATATTGAGTTTCTATAAAATTATTAAATCATATTTCATTATTAATTATTTCATTTCATCTTATTCATCTATTATCTTGTAATATTGGTAATTGTAATTGATGAATTCTTGAATAAAGAGTATCATCAAAATCAAGTACATTTAATACTACATTTGGTTTTCTTTCCATTTTTGAAATTTGATTATTTAATCAAATAATTTCTGAAATTTCTAATCAAGTTAATCATACTAAATCTTCAATAATAATTATATTGCTAGCTTCTGTATTTTTAGAAGATGAAATATGATTTCTTAATCAATTACGTAATTCTTTCATTTATTTAAATTAATAAATATACTTAAGTTATGTTAAATATATAACAAACAATTAAGTTTGTCAATTATTTCTTTTTCTATTACTTTTAATTTTTTATCAGTTCTAAAACCTGCTGCAAGTTTATGTCACCCTCATCAAAAATTAGCACAAAAATCTCATACACTATACTCTTTTGATCTAAAACTTGCTTTGACTTCATCTCATAATTCATGTATTAAAAATGCTATTTCAGCTCATTCTATATTTATGAGTCTATTTATTATACCAGAAGTATCTTCGTCTCAAGTTCATGTTTTTCCAAAATCTGTTTTAGTTATGCTTGCCCAAACTATTTTACCATCATCACTTTTTTGAAGTTTATCAAATACTATTCAAACAAGTTTTGTTTTATTATATGTAGCTTTTTGGAAGAAATTATACATTGGAGCTCTGAAATCTGCTCATAAATCCATAAGTTTAGCTGCAGTTACTAGAGTTGAACTACTAGTATTTTGATTATAAAAAATATTTGTATCGGTATGAATTCAAGCAGTTAAAAGTGTAGCAATTTTTGGAGTTATATATTTAGTAAATCAGATTTTTTCAATTATATGAAATGTAAGTTCGC
The DNA here is from genome assembly GCA_964415565.1 of uncultured Candidatus Peribacteria bacterium. Lineage (GTDB taxonomy): Bacteria > Patescibacteriota > Gracilibacteria > BD1-5 > UBA6164 > JABWCI01. Next base: position 5,128 of record CAYQAV010000068.1, on the reverse strand, counting down.
AAGTTGAAGAATATTTATCATTTACTATATTTATACTTCAAAATCAAGGATTTGTCATGTGATGATCTATAACTACGAAATCTTTTTCTTTAAAAATATTTTCGTTTTTTGTATAAGTTTCACCTAATTGTCATAAACTAGCAGCATCAAAACTTATAATTAAATCTGTATTGAATTTTTTTATATCTAAATCAGTTTCTATTATGTCACTTGATTCTAAAAAATCAAAATTCTCAGGAGGTAACATATCATTTACTGCCTTTACATTTTTTCCTATTTTTTCTAATATATAGTAAAAACTAGCAAGTCATCAAAAAGCATCAGGATCCATTCTTATATGGTTAATAAGTAGTATTTTATCTGCTTTTTTAATTAATTTTTCTAGTTTTTTTATTTTTTCTTTCATTGTTTTTAATTATTTTTTAATTATTTTTATAGTATATATTTTATGTAAAAAGTAAAGTAGAGAATTGTATTTGACTTTTATATTAATATTATTATAAATAATGATGCAATTTTTTTTTGGCTTTTATAGGAGAATACCGTGGAAAATATTTTGCAGTTCATAGTTCTAATCCTCTTTTTGGTAGCGTTTGCAGCTATCATCTTTGAGGAAAAAATTGGGTTTGAGAAATATAAGACCAGTATGTTTTTTGGTCTCTCAGCATGGGTTCTTTTACTCATTGAAGAACACTTTAAAAGTCCAGAAGCATTTGAAAAAATGGAACATGCTTTTCATGAGTATGTTCTTGAAATTGCGATGCTTTGGCTATTTCTCATTTGTGCTATGACATTTGTTGCTTATCTTGATAAGCGAAAGTGGATTGAAATGGCAGTAATGAAAACACTGCCTGCACAGATGACAGAAAAGAAGTTCCTTCTCATTATGGGGGTATTTACATTCATCTTTAGTGGTATTGCCGATAATCTCACAGCAACTTTGGTTGCTTTGAGTATCGTTCTTGTTGTGATGAAAGGCACCAATGTCGATATTCTTATTCGGTTCGCAGTAATGATCATCTTTTCAGCAAATGCAGGTGGTCTTCCACTCATTACGGGTGATGTTACAACTCTCATGATTTTTGTTGCAGGGAAAATCCATATGGTTGAGTTACTTCGTTTATATATTCCTGCAATGATCACGAGTTTGGTACTTTATGTCTATCTTGCACGAGGTTTGTCTGGAAAAATCACAATCCAAAAGGAAGGAGCATCACTTAATCCTTTGGATACTAAAATTGCTGTAATTTTCATCTTGACGATTGCTTCAATTTTAGCAGGCCATGTGGCTTTTCACCTCCCTCCGATGCTTGTCTTCTTGACTGGTTTGTCGGTGATGTTCTTGGTGATTGCACATGACAAAATAAAAACAAAAAATGAGGTGAAAGTCCTTGAATATGTTCAACATGTTGAGTTTGATGCACTTTTCTTCTTCCTTGGTGTCCTGCTTCTCGTGGGTGCACTCAAAGAGGTTGAGTTGCTTGGAAAACTTGCCATGTTGTATGAAGTAATGAACCCAATACTTGCAACATTCTTCATTGGTGTCCTGTCAGCTGTGGTTGACAATATTCCAATTACTGCTGCTATGCTTAAGGCCAACCTACCGCTCGATGAAGTAGGTTGGATGCTTATGACTTATGCAGTTGGAATCGGCGGATCAATACTAGTTATTGGCTCTGCTGCAGGTGTTGTTGCGATGAGCAAGGTGAAAGGACTCACTTTTGGTGCATATCTGAAATACACTCCTGTGGTTTTTACTGTATATGTATTAGGAATGGGAATTACCTACATTATTGCTTAGCTTTTCGGAGCAATTTAAAAAACCCTGGCAAAGCCAGGGTTTTTCTTTTGCTATAAATTTTAGACATAAAAAAACTTAAGCATATTTGGTAATAGCGGCTCAAGTTATTAAGTGTCTAAATTCACATCTTAGATGATAAAAAAATTTTTTTGTATTCTAATCTAAGGGAATAGAGATCGGTTTTTAAAAAACTAATCCTTGTTTTTAATGATGATTTACACATCTAATTTAAACTTTGCTTAGGTAATTATTATAGAGACATTCACCATTCTCTTTGGTTTTTGTTTTTGCAAATTATTTTGCGGTTTTTTTGGTGTTAGTTATATTCATCCAGCAATTAAGATTTTCTTAATTTCTAAATGAATATAACTATCTACCGTTTTTGTTTTTATTTTTGTGATTTAGTAAACTAAATCAAAGTGTGAGGTAGATTGCTGGATTTTTGCAAGTACCATTCTAGCAGAGTAAAAATTAATTTTAAGGAACGTAAGATGTAATCCGTTAGAACTAACTTACATATCTATTATATCAGTTTTTAAAATTTAACTCAAAATAAATAATACATTTTTTTTGAAAATCTTTTTTAAAACTTAAATATTGGCTTATTAATCAATTAAACTAATATATTATTTAAAATAATTTTTTATAAAAAACTTGTATTTTTGTATAAAAAAAGTATACATTAATATATAAAAACGATAGCTTAAATAAGCTCTTTTGTATTATTTTTTTATACAAAAAATGAACTATTATAAAATTGTTAAAAACTAGTAAAATTTAACTAACTTTTAACTAAAAATAGCTATTATTTAAATTTAATTTATATATCATTTTATAGATTAAATAATTACTTTTTAACAAAAATACTGTGGTAGAACTATCAAAAAAGTACTTAAAAATGACTTTAGATGAGCTAAAAGAGCAAGATTTTAAAAAACTACAAGATTTGATTTTATATCACTCTGATTTGTATTATAACAAAGATGAACCAGTTATTTCAGATAGTGAATATGACTCTCTATTTAAAAAATTAGAATATTTAGAAAAGAAATTTTGAATAAAAAATAAACAAACTTCACTTATTTGAGCTGAAATACAAGAATCAACTTTTGAAAAAGTAAAACATTCTAGACCTATGATAAGTTTAGATAATACTTATAATGAAAAAGATTTAAATGATTTTAATGAGAGAGTTATTAAAAATATAGATGATAATAATATATTAAATATAGAATACTGTCTTGAATTCAAGTTTGATGGTTTAGGTGTAGAACTTATTTATAAAAACTGAAAATTAGTTCAAGCAATTACGAGATGAAATTGATTTGAATGAGAAGATATAACTGTAAATGTTATGCAAATAGATAATATTCCAAAAACTATTTCATACAAAGAACATTTAGAAGTGAGATGAGAAGTTGTTATGCCAAACAGTGTTTTTGAAGAATTGAATTTAAATGCAAAAATAGAATGAACTAAAATTTTTTCTAATCCTAGAAATGCTGCAAGTTGAAGTCTGAGGATGAAAGATTCTTCTATTACAAAGAAAAGAAAACTTAAATTTTTTGCTTATGATCTAGCGAATTTTGATGAATATATTGATAATATTTGACTATCTAAATATTATGATGTTATTTATAGTTTAGCTGATTTATGATTTGATATTTCTAGTTATTTTAAAAAACTAAATTGAATTGAAGAAATAATTTCAGCAATTGAAAACTTTTGAGATATTAAAAAAACTATTGATTTTGATATAGATTGATTAGTTATAAAAGTAAATGATATAAGTCTTTGGAAAATAGTTGGTTGGACAGAACATCATCCAAGATATGCAATTGCTTATAAATTTCCAGCTGAAATTTTAACAACAAAGATAAATAGTGTTGATCATCAAGTTGGTAAAACTTGAACTATTACTCCAGTTGCAAATTTGGAACCTATAAATATAAGTTGAGTTATTGTTAGAAGAGCAACTTTGCATAATTACGAAGAAGTTGAAAATTTAGATGTAAGAATAGGTGATAGTGTTTTTATAAAAAGAGCATGAGAAGTTATTCCAAAAATAATTTCTGTTGTAAATACTGAAGGAAGATACGATTTAGAAAAAATAGTACCACCAGAATTTTGTCCAAGTTGTGAAACTAAAATCGTAAAAGATGAAAATAAAGTTAGATTCTATTGTCCTAATACTATTGATTGTCCAGCTCAACATATAGAGAAACTTGTATTTGCTGTATGAAAAAATTGATTTGATATAGATTGATTTTGAGAAAAACAAGTAGAATTATTTTTGTCTGAATGAATCATACATAATCTAGCAGATATCTTTAAAATAAGTGAAAAAAGGGAAGAAATACTTATGTTTGAATGATTTAAAGAAAAATCAGTTTCAAATTTAATTGCTTGAGTAGAATTAGCAAAATATATGGATATCACTAGATTTATCATGTGATTAACTATTCCTTGAGTAGGTAAAAAAACTGCAAAAACTATTTCTTGTTTATTTAAAACTAAAGAGAATTTATTAGATTTTTCATATAATTTAGAAGAATTACAAGAACTTGATGATATTTGACCAGAAATCTGACAAAATATAATTGATTATTTTAATAATGAAGCACATAAAAGAATATTAGAAGAATTACTTAATTATGTTGTAATAACTTATTATGTTGAAAAAACTATAATTTGAAATAGTATTTTTACATATAAAAGTGTTTGTATAACTTGAAGTTTTGAATGATTTTCTCGTGATGAATTGGCTAAAAAATTGGAAGAATTTTGATGAAAATTTGTATGATCTATTAGTAAGAATACTGATTTTTTACTTGCTTGAGAAAAAGCATGAAGTAAACTTGAAAAAGCAAATTCACTTGGTGTAAAAGTTATAGATTTAAATTATTTTTTAGATAATTTATAGAAGAAAATTTTTTTCTTCTATTTTTTTTATTTATAAAACTCTATATTTTTTAGTAAAGATAAAAAGTATAAAAATTCTTTATTTTTCTCTATTTTTCTATATTATTTAGTTAATTAATAATTGAAGTAATAAATAAAAATGAGTAAAAAATATATATACATACTAAGAATAATTTTTATTTTTTTCTTACTAGATACAAACATAGTTTTTTGATCATCAAATACTTGGCAATTTGATAATGTAGTAGATTATACTGCATCAAATGTAAGTAGTTTTAATTTTACAGGTTCTATTGCAACTTTAGTTAAAAATACATTTATTCATAAATGATCAATAATAAATACAACAACATATAATTGAGCATATGATATTGTTGTAGAGTGAAATTATGCATATATGACAAA
>CAYQAV010000067.1:0-3175 GCA_964415565.1 uncultured Candidatus Peribacteria bacterium | reverse complement strand
GATTACCTAATGTTCATGTATTTAAATCTATTGGTGTAGTTTCAAAATCTCAATTACTTATTCAAAATCAAAATAGTAATATCATTATGATTATAATTTTCCTTCTCATAAATACTAAGTTTTAAATCATAAAAACAATTATACATATTTAACTATACTAACCTCACATTAAATTCGCATTAAACAGTATATATTTTAGATTGACAATTATGTTTTTTAAAACATAAAAACAGTTAAACATAAATGTCTAACTGTTTCTTATTATTTCTTTTACGACTTCACCTATTTTATCATAAGAGTGTCTAACAAAGGTATTTTCATGAAGTAAATCTGCTTCTATAACCTTGTAAGATTTTCATTTAAAAGCATCATGATTTTTTATTTTAACTGGTTTTTTCTTTTCTAGATTTTTATATTTTTCAGCTAATTTTTCAGAAATATATCAATTATTTACTACAAAATAATCTATGATATCTTTTCATAAATATTTTTCAATTGTATCTATGAAATCTATAGCTTCAAAGTCAGTTGTTTCTCCTGGTTTTGTCATAAGGTTACAAAAATACACAACTTTTGTTTTTTTATTTTTTGCAATTGCTTCTTTTATACCTTTTACAAGTAAATTTGGAATAATTGAAGTATATAAATCTCAAAAAGATAATAATATATAATCTGCTTTTTCTATTGCATGAATTGCTTTTGGATTTGATTTAACATCTGGAGTTAAATATGCATTTTTAACTGGTGAACTAGTTTCATCAAGATCCAAATCAATTTTAGTTTCTCATTCAACTATTTTTCAATCTTGAAGTTCTACATTTAAATTTGATAATTCCAAAGTAACAGGTATAACTCTACCTTTTACTTTAAACATTTTAGCAACTTGTTTTAATCATTTATCAAAATTACCAGTTATTTGAGACATAGCAGTAATTATCAGATTTCATAAATTGTGTCATCAAACACTAGAGCATTTATCATATCTATAATCAAATAATTGCTTTACTAATTCATGTTCTCTTGATAAAGCCATAATTGCTCTTCTTACATCACCAGGTGGCAACATATTAAACTCTTCTCTAAGAATACCAGTAGAACCTCAACTATCACTCATAGAAATAATTGCAGATATATTATAATCATCATTGTCTCTTATACTTGATAAAAGTCCATAACTTCAATTTCATCAACCAATTGTAACAACATTTATATTACCATTTTTAACCATAGATTTTAGATATTTTTAAACTAAAAATATTATACAAAAAAAACAAAGAAAATCTAGTTTTTCTTTGTTTTAAGTTGTTTATTAATCTTTTATCAAAACTGCTTTTATTCTTCTTACTCATCTACTACTTGCTTCTTCTTTTTGTATTTTAAATTTTCACATTATTTTACTATTTTCTACATGAGGACCTCAACATAGTTCTTTTGAATAAACTGTTCAATCTGTTCAAACCATAGAATAAACTTTAACTATATCAGGATATTTTTCCCAAAAACTTCATTCTACTCCAGAAGCTCTAGCCTCTTCTTTATCCATATTTGTCATAATAGTTTCAAAACCTGCACTAATAGCATCATTTACATATGCTTCGACTTTATCTAAAGTTTCTTTTTCTACTTTTTCGTCATTAGAAAAATCAAATCTAAGTCTTTCAGCTGTTATATTACTTCATTTTTGATGAACATTTTCTCAAAGATATTTTCTTAAACCAGCAAGCAAAAGATGTGTTGCACTATGAAGACTAACAGTTTCTTCTCAACTATCAGCTAATCATCATTTAAATTTTTGTTCTGCTCAAGCTCTAGATAATTCTTGATGTTTCTTTTCTGCTTCTTTAAATCAAACTTCATCAACTGTTAATCAAGCTTCTATTGCTAACTCCTGAGTCATCTCAAGTGGAAAACCAAAGGTATCATAAAGTTTAAATGCTTTTTCTCATGAAATAGTATTTACAACTTGTCCAGTTCTTTCAAAAGCAATTTTGAAACCATTTACTAATTTATCAAATTCTTTTAATCATTTTTCAAGAGTTTCTCAAAATTGTTTTTCTTCTCTAAGTATTTCATAAGCAATTTCTTCTCTTTTCTCAATCATATGAGGATAAGCAACTCATAATTTATCAACTACAGTACTTGAAATTCTTGATAAAAATTCTCATTTAAATCCTAATTTATATGCTTGCCTTATAGCAATTCTTATAAGTCTTCTAAGTACATAACCTTGATCAACATTTGATGGAACAACTCAGTCACTAATCATAACAGTTGCAGTTCTAGAATGATCTGCAATTATTCTGATTGATTTAATAGTTTTTTCATTGTAATCTACACTGATTTCTTTTGAAATTGAAGCAATTATTTCTCTAAATATATCTGTATTATAAACTGTTTTTTCTCAATTTAGAGTTGCAGTAATTCTCTCTAAACCCATACCTGTATCTACATTTTTTGCAGGAAGATTAACCAAAGTTCAATCTGGTAATTTATTGTATTCCATAAATACATTGTTCCAGATTTCCATCCAATTTTTTTCATCATTTCCTACATTACTTCATTCTGGTGGAAACTCACTTTTTCATACCCAATAAAATATTTCTGTATCAGGTCCACAAGGTCAAGTATCACCTGCTGCCCACCAATTATCTTTTTTTGAAAGATAAGAAATTCTTGTTTTAGGCATACCAACACTAGCCCAAATACTAGCTGAGTCTTCATCTCTTGGAGCGTCTTTGTCTCACTCAAAAACTGTAACAGCAATTTTTCTAGGATCAAGAGCTAACCAATCTTTACTAGTTAATAATTCCCAAGAATAAGCAATACTATCCTTTTTAAAATAATCTCAAAGAGACCAATTTCAAAGCATTTCAAAAAATGTAAGATGACTATTATCACCTACTTCTTCTATATCTCAAGTTCTAATACATTTTTGACTATCAGTCAATCTTTTTCATAAAGGATGAGTTTCTCAAAGTAAATATGGAACTAGTGGTTGCATACCTGCAGTATTAAACAAAACTGTTGGGTCATTTTCAGGTACAACAGGAGCACTAGGGATTATTACATGTCATTTACTCTTAAAAAAATCAAGATATTTTTGTCTTATGTCTGCGCTTAAATATTGCATAAATTAGGTGATTAATTTTAAATTTATTATATTTTAAATAAAAAG
>CAYQAV010000066.1:0-15996 GCA_964415565.1 uncultured Candidatus Peribacteria bacterium | reverse complement strand
GGATTAAAAAAAGAGAGAAAAATTAAACTAATTTTATCTCTCTTATATGGGAAAATTTAATCATCTCAGCCACACACTTTTTACAATTAAGCCAAATTTTTAAATATTTTTTATCACTTTCACATACTACTATTTCCAATTCATCAAAAGTTTGATAATCAATTTTTAAAGGAACTTTTCAAATAATAATTGCAGGAATTTTTTTATTTTCAGCAATTATTTCAATATCTCTCCCTATAAACATACTAGGCTTAACCCGTCATATTCACTCAAATTTTATTTTATCTCATACTTCTATAATTTTTCATCAAACTTCATCACTATGTGCAAAAACATAATTTTTAGAATTAGGATTTCATACACATATTCAAAATCATGGGAAAATTGTACTTTTTATTCATTTTTTATTACAAATATCATAAATATATTTTTCTATATCTGACTCAAATCAAGATATAGCTCAAATATTTATAAAGTTCTTTATAATTTCTATAATTTCTTTCTCTTCTATTTTAAACATAATTTCTAATTTTTTTTATTATATTATAAATATCATCTCATAAAATATCTTTTTGTTCTTTAGATAAACAAGAAAAACATTCTATCTTTCAAGAGTTTTTAAAAAAACTGCTATTTATATAATTATTACTCATTGATTGAGAAAAATTCTCTATAAACATAGATTTTATTTGAGTTGATAAAAAAAATTGTACATATCATAAATCCAAAGATATTCTATTATTTTCATCATTAGTTTTTCAAAAAAGTGATTTAGGAATTTCAATATATAGTAATTCTCAACTCCTTCTAAGAGAATTAATATCTCTATTAGGATTATGATTATTAAGCCATAAATTTTCATATGGATTTATTACTTCTAATTTTTTAATTCAAAAATTTTGAAGAATATTTCAAGTTAATGAAAGTAAGAATTTTATAGGAGATTTATCTTTTATATCTTTTTCAAATATATTATCTCAAATATTACTAATAAATTTTTGTAAATTTTTTCATGAAATTAGTTTATTTTTATCATCTGTTTCGATCAGTCAATTAAAATCTAATCAAATATTATAAAAAGAATATTGAATAGTATGTATGATAGCTTTTGTATTTTGAAAACTAACTCAAATAGTTGCAAAAATATTATTAAATTTTCAATCTATATCTAATCATAGTTCAAATACCAATCAACTAGGTCAATAACCAGGCAAAACTCTAAAAATTAATCAAATATTTTTTCAAAATAAATTAAGATTTCATAAAAATATATTGTTCTTAAAATTTCTAAGAATTTTTTCTTTTCAAGAAATATCATCAATTGGTAATCATCAATTTCCAATAATATTTTCTAAAAAATATTCTCAAAAAATAATTTCTTGAGTTTTTAAATTTTCATATAAGAAATCTAAAAATTCTTTCAAACAAGAAAAATTTTGTACTTTAATATCAAATAAACTGGAAAATCTAAATAATCAGTAAGGTATATCTTTTGAATCAATGTTTTGATTCTTAATTTTATCAAAAATCTTTAAAGTGGATATTTTTTCAAAAAAATCTATAAGTATAAATGAATAATTTTCATAATCTTTATTTTCCCTATTTCAAATAATATCATTTACAAATTTTTTTCAATCATTTACAATATTCTGAGATTCTTCATCTAAAAAAACTTCTAATCAATCTACAAATCAAAAAGATTTTATAATATCAAATAGTTCTGAGATTATGAAATCTGGAATTAAATACATTGAAGATAAATTGCAAAATTTAGAAAAATCTTTATCATAATTTATAAGAGGCCATGGATCATTTCTAATAATTTTTACTTTGGAGCGGCAATTCTCAAGTAAACATTGTATTTCCTGGTTCTCTTTTTTTTGTGGATCTTCTCGAAAGAAATTCTCTATGTTCTCCATAATTTAAAAAATAAAAAAATAAAATATTCCTCTTTTATTTAGAGGAATATTTTAACTAACAAAAAAATTGATAATCAATAACTCATCTAAACAAAAAAATAAAACCGAAATTACAAAAATTAAGGTTCTATTTTTTTGTTTAGAATTTTATAAAAACAATTTAAAATACCTACATTCTTGTAAATCTAGTCATTGTCCAATAATGATGAGTATTTTTTGCAAACATAAAAATATATTTATTTATAATATAATACAAAGTTAATAATAAAATTAATATTGTCAAATTTTTTAAAAAATTTGCAAAAATGTTTGGATTTTATATAATAATTTCACTTTTTATGGGGCCGTTAACGCGGCTCCACCATATGAACTATTAAAATTTTTCAAAAACGATAAATTAGAGGAAGATATAATTTTATTGAAATAAGTTTACAAATGTAAATGTTTGAAATAAAATTGTAATCTGACGAATAATTTAGAAATTTTTCAAAGATTTTTTGCCCAGGTGATGAAATGGTAGACATGGAGGACTCAAAATCCTCTGATTTAGGTCGTGTGGGTTCGAGTCCCACTCTGGGCACCAATTTTTTGACTCGAATAGAGGTTTTTTGCAAAGCAAAAATTTTATTGTGACGAATAGGAACAATAAAAACGAATGGCCGACCCGAAGGGCGCCGAGTCCCACTCTGGGCAACATAAAAACTATTAAGTGTAATTTTAAAAAAATTATAGTTAATAGTTTTTATTTTGTTTTAAAACCTTTTTGACAAAAATGATTATTATTTTATTATACATTAAATCTATATTAAATTTAATATGAAAAACAATATGAAAATTCATTGCAACTCTTGAGAAACTATGATACTTAGTTCTAAATCAAATAAAATTTTTGAAGAAATAGTAAAAGATTTAAATATAGAAAATAAAGAATATATATGTAGTTTATATAGAAGAGTTAAAGCAATTGAAAAAGTTTCTGATAATGAACTAAATTTCTTATATGATTTTCTAATTTCAAAAGAATTTAAAGAAAAGTATGAAGAAAAAATATCAGCTTTTATGTGAAGAAAAGATAAATTGGAACATTTAAAATACTCTAATATTATATCTAGTTTTCTTACTTTTATGAATAAATCTAAAGTTATTTTTATACTTGATTTATGAGCTGATGATATAACTTTAGATTGAAAAAAATATTTAAGATTAAATATTTGAAAAGCAATTAAAAAAACATATAAAGGTGCTGAAAAAAGAATAAATCTAGATTGAGATAATGAAAATTTTGAAAAATTCAGCTATAGAAAAAAAACAGATAAAATAGATAAATATAAATATTTAGAATTTATAGATGAAAATGAAGATTATATAATATGAATTGATTTAAGATCTAGGATGTATTTATTGATAGAAAAAGCTACAAATAATATAGTATACAAATCAAAAGAAATCATATTTTTTAAAAAAATATGAAACAATAATTATTGTTTCGTTTGATATTGAGAATCAGGATTAATTTTAGTTTTATGAAATAATTACATATCTATTTCTAAAGAAACTAAAATACACGGAGTATGAAATGAATTATATTTAATTGATGAAAAATTAAATACAGTTTTTAAAATATGAGGAAAAATAAATTCATTATGAGAATGAAAAATAATTAAAATAATATGAACTAAGATTATTTTTTATAATACTAAAAATAATCAAATACTACAATATGATATTAGAACTTGAAATTTTGAGATAAAAAACTAAAAAAACAAAGCCTGCGGCTTTGTTTTTTTAGTTTTTATTTTATTATTTTTATAACATATCATTCTTTATTTTTTCAGCCAACTTTAGTTATTTTTGCTTCTACCATATCTCAATCTACTGCTCAATTTTTTCTATGTCCAGGTATAAAAACATCATTATTTTTAGATTCATTTGGAATTACAAAACCAAACTTATCACTATCCTTAAATCTACCTATAACAGTTCATAGTTCATCTTTTAAAATTTTTACAACTATTGCTTCCTTTTTTCATTTAAATTCTATAACTTGTGCTTTTACTTTATCTCAATCTTTTGCACCATTTCTTTTATCACCATAAACAAAAAACCCTTTTTCTAATCATTCTACATCTATAAAACCAAAATTTCATTCCCCTTTACTATAAATTCACTCAACAAATTCTTGTTCAATTGGTTTTTCTTTTCAAAATACTCTTGTTATTCTAGCTTCTGGTTTTTTTCAAGTTGATTTAATCTCAACTCATTCTACTTTGTCGCCTGTTATAGCTAATCAAAAATGTGATTTTTTTATATAAAAATCTCAACCATAAAAATCTCTATTTTCAGGAATTAAAAACCCAAAAGTTTCACCTCATTGAAATTTTCATACTATTTTTTCTTGTTGTTGTTTCATCTTTTTTATTAAAATTTTTAAAATATGTTCTATTATATAGAAAAAATTAAAATATGAAAATAAGAAATATCTCATAATAAAAAAAATATTAAAAAATTAATTTTATAAATTAATTAATTATGTTTAAAAAGCAAAAAAAAATATACATTTTTAAAATATTATATAATAAATTTAATTTATTATAGCTTCTTAATATTTAAAAAGTTATTAAATTAAATTATTGCACATTATGGAAATAACTTACTTCCTTAATGTTAAATATGCTCTCCTAACTTTATTTTTTAACTTTATTTGTAAAAAAATTATAAGAAAACTCAACTTAATATTTTAAGTTTGATTGTTACATTAAAGTAAGGCATTTAAAATATGTCTTTAAAAAGTAAGCTCTCCAAACTTTATTTTTTAAATTATTTATTGTGAAAAAAAATATCAAAAGAATTATATCTTGAGTATCTTTATTTATTGTTTTTTTATCTATATTGGCAACAGCATATGCAAGTAGTTATACAACATCTTATCAATTTTCTGTTTTAGTAACATGATGAATACGTTATTTTAATTGAACTAATATTAGTTTTACTTCTCCAAGTGCAACTTCATCACATTTTAAACGTCCAAGCAATAAAACTTATTCTGTAGATCTTTACAGAGATAAAATAATAGATGATTTTATTGGTAATGTTACTCTTTATAGAGATAGTTCATGAGTAGCAAAATGGAGTAATGTATGAGTATGAAATTATTATTTTTTCCTAAATAAAGCTAATGATTGAGTTACATTAACTGACAATAATGTAACAATTAAAAATTACTAATTAATATAATTATATGTTAGATTTTGAATTTTTATACATAATTTCAATACCAATTTATATAATTTTACTTGTTGTCCTTTTAATTAAGAAGATTAAATTGAAAAATATATTATTATATACTATTTTTTATATTTACATTACATCACTTTTAGCAGTTACATTGTTTCCAATACCAATTGCTTGATTAGAAGAAATATCAACATACATAACTAATACAAATAATTTTATCCCTTTAAATTCTATTTTAGATATAATATTAAATAAAAATTTACCTTTAATTGTTAAATTTAAACAAGTAATATGAAATATTATTATATTTATTCCTTTATGATTTTTGATTCCTTTTATTTGGAAAAATAAAAATAATTTCAAAAAAGCTTTATTTATATGAGCTTTATGAACTATATTAATAGAAACAACTCAATTTATTATTTCTATAATATTAGGTTTTAATTATAAAGTTACAGATATTGATGATATAATATTAAATACATTAGGTTTTATTATTTGATTTTGTATTTTTAGATTATTTAAAAAAAGTATTGAAAATTAAAAATTTTTTTAATAAATTGGATTTAAAAATCCAATTTATTTTTTTATCTTGATTTATTATATACAACATATATACTTATAAATAATAAATCATAACTTTAATACTTATGTATATTTGTAATAGTTGCTGAAATGAAAGTTTAAAATGGCTTTGACAATGTTCTTTTTGTAAAGAATGGAATACTTTAAAAGAATTTAAAGAAACTAAGGTAACTTGAAATAATTGAAATGTAAAATGAGAAGTAAAATTACTCTCAAATTTAGATGATGTAATAAGTGAAAATAAAGAAATAAAAATTAAAACAAGTTCAAATGAGTTGAACAACGTTTTATGATGATGAATTATTCCTGGATGAGTAGTATTATTATCATGAGAACCTGGTATTTGAAAATCTACTATTACCTTGCAACTTGCATCTCTAGTAAAAGAAAATATAGTTTATATTTCATGAGAAGAAACTGCATATCAAATCTCAGATAGAGCAAAAAGACTTTGAGTTGTTTGAAATAATATGAAACTACTAGCAGAAAGTTGCATCGAAGACATACTTGAAACTCTTAGTAAAAATAAATCTGAAATAGTAGTTATAGATTCTATTTCAGTTATGCATTCAAACAATGTAACTTGAGTTGCTTGAAGTGTAAGCCAAGTAAGATATATAAGTGAATTACTTGTAGCTTTTGCAAAAACAAGTAACACAGCAGTGTTTATTATATGACATATCACAAAAGATTGAAACTTAGCATGACCAAAAACTCTAGAACATATGGTTGATACAGTTTTGTATTTTGAATGAGATAAATACGATAATCTTAGAATTTTAAGAGCTTTAAAAAATAGATTTTGAGCAACAAGTGAAATAGGTATATTCACTATGAATGATAAATGATTATCTGATTTAAAAAATCCATGACTTGAATTTGTAAATTCAAAAGATGCTACAATCTGATCTAGTTTATCTATAACTATTGAATGAACAAGACCACTTATAGTTGAAACAGAATGTTTAACTACATATACAAAATTTGGTTATCCAAAAAGAAGTGCTAGAGGTATAAACTCTTCTAAACTTGATTTAATAGTTGCAGTTTTATGAAAATATACACCTGTAAAACTTGAAGCTTACGATGTTTATACAAATATAGCTAGATGATTAAAGATAGAAGAACCTTGAATTGATTTATCACTTGCTGCATCAATAATTTCTAGTAAACAAGATATGGTTTTAAGTAAAGATACTATTTATATATGAGAGATTTCTCTAACTTGAAAAGTTAAAAAACCAATTCATTTAGAAAAAAGAATTAAAGAAGCTATAAAAATGTGATTTAAAAATATTTTTATTCCTGATTGTGATATAAGTGATACAAAAATAAATTTAGTTAAAATAAAAGATGTAAGAGAATTAGTTGCAAAAATAAAAAACTAAGGACAAATCCTTAGTTTTTTATTTTATTCATGTAGTTCAAAACCCTCATCTATCAGAATTATTCATAGCGTCAACTACTTCAAAATCTGCAATATCTATTTTTACAAACATACCTTGCCCTATTCTAGTTTCAGCTTCAATTACTACTTTTTCTTTTGTCATATTTATATACGCAAATTTTATTGTATCATTTTCACCGCAATAATCTTGATCTATAATTCAAACTGAGTTTACTTGAATTAAACCATGTTTTTTAAATGTAGAACTTCTTGGTTGAATTTGTAAAACATATCATTTTGGAGTTTCAACAACTACTCATGTATCTACTAATTTAAATTCTCCTGGCTTAAAACTAACTTCATCTTTTGATTTAAAATCAAATGCACAAGCACCAGTTGTTTCATAAAATAATGGTTTTCCATCATATGTTTTAATTCTTACTTTCATATTTTTATGGTTAAATATATTGATATAAAATATAAAATAAATAGAAAAAATTGCAAATAAATATTTAAAAGTTACTATAATTTCCAAAATAATATTTATAAATAAATAATGAAAAAAATAATAATTTACTCTCTGATTTTTAATTTTACACTGGCAATAATTCTTTTTTGAAGTTATATATTACTTTATAAAAAGATAAATCTAGAAAATAACAGTGTAAAAATAATTAAAAGTAATGAAATAGTAAAAAACAATGAGAATCCAAGATGAATTCTCACAAATGAAACAAATACAAAAGAAAATCAATTTAGTTGAGTATTTATAAATAAAAATACTATTATTACAGTTGCTCATTGAGTAAATACTGAAAATAGTGATTATCAAATATATGATAATTTTTGAAATTTATATTCTTGAAAATTACTTAAAAAAGATAGTGAAAATGATTATGCTTTTCTAGAAACAAATATAAATTTTAAAAAATTTAGTGAAACTAAAATCTGAAAAAATTTAGAAATCTGAGAAAAAATATATGCTATAATTTATGATGAAAAAACTGATAAATACTCAAAAAAAAAATGAAATATAATAGATATAAATTGAAATAAAATATGAGTAAATATAATCTTTAATCATTGAGATTCTGGATCTTCAATTTACAACAATAAAAATAAATTAATATGAATAATTGAAGAAGTAGATACAAAAAATAATGTATGATATTTTTTGAAAATAAGTGATTTTATAAAATAAAAAACAAAGCCTACGGCTTTGTTTTTTATTTTTTTATGTTCTATTTTCTACATATTTTTCATATGAAAATCAAAATCACTTAAACATACTTTTTACACTAGTTTCTTTTATTTTATATCCATCAATTCATAATTTATAACCAAATCATCTTAAAACTCATCTTATATTACTCTTTATTTGTGATATTTTACTAGCTTCTAATTTTTTAAGTCTAATTTTATACTCTTCTTCCGATTCATTTGCAACTTTTTTTACAAATAGATATAAATTATCTATATATATTCTTTGAATTCATTCTTCAGTAATAATATAAGATAATTGATCTTTATCATCAGAATCTAAATCTGGTTTTCAAAGTTTTCTTTTAACATAGTTTAAGACATTTAGCATTCTCATTGTTGGCATTTTTACATTTTCAATTCACATTTTTTCTTTATATCATAAAGCTACTGCTCAATAATAAAGGTTTTCAAAACTTTCAACTTTTAATGAAGATGAAAATGATAAAAGTAAACTATTTCAATTTATACTTCATAAAATTCAAGATGCTTCGACTGATTCTAATTCAGTTTTTAATCATTTAAAAGTTAAAACTGGTAAATTTACTGTAGACCAATTTAATTCATTATTAAATCATAATACTTCTACAATTGTTTTAACATCTTGTAAATGAGATAAACCAAATTTTTCAGCAAAATCTATTTGCTTTTCATTTCATTTTTTTAATTCTTCTAAGTTTGAATTTAAATATTCCCACATAAAAAATAATGGGTATGAAATAAGTTTTTCATTTATTTCTCTTTTCCCAAAAACAGATAATGATTTTTCCATCTTACCTTTTCTTTTATCTGATAATAAATCTAAAATACTTTTTCTATTATGTTTTATAGTGTTTTTTGTAGAGTTATTTAAAATACCTCGAGTATATTCTAAATCATTTTTATCAAAATAAAGTTTATTTAAAATTAAATAATGATATTTAGTAAACTCTCTTTTTACATCATCACTTTTTATATCTACTTCTGGTATATTTTTCCCTCCTAATTTAGAAAAAGATTCCTTTAAAAGTTCATCTGGATTTATTTCAGAATCATATGGATTACCTAAAAATGTTGTAGTCATGTCATTCATATATTTTTTTAAATTACTCTTAAAATTTCTTGTATAGTTGTATAGCCTTTTAATGCTTTTAAAATTCAATCTTCTTTGATTGTTATCAAATCTCAATTTCTTGATTCATTAATTATTTCTTCAGTTGTTGCTCACTCTCTTATCATATCTCTAAGTTTTGTAGTTAAAGAAATAATTTCATATATTCAAATTCTTCAACTATATCAACTATGATTACATTTTTCGCAACCTAATCATTCATATAATTTTATATTTTTTGCTTGTCTTGTATTCATCCCTATATCTTTCATCATAGCCTCAATTATAGCTTGTTCTTCTACTGTTTTTTCTTTTTCAACTTTACAATGAGAACATATTTTTCTAACTAATCTTTGTGCAATTATAGTATCAAGTGCAGAAGCTATAATATATGGTTTAATTCACATATTTATAATTCTATCTAAAGTGTCTGCAGCTGATTTTGTATGCAGAGTAGATAAAACTAGATGTCATGTAAGACTTGCTTGTGTCGCAGTTTCAAGAGTTTCTATATCTCTTATTTCTCATACCATTATTATATCTGGATCTTGTCTTAAAATTGCCCTTAATCAACTATGAAATGTATATCATTTTTTTTCATTTACTTCAGACTGTATAACTCAATCCATAGAGTATTCTATTGGATCCTCAAGTGTAATTATTTTTTTATCTCTTGTATTTAATTCTGACAAAATAGTATAAAGAGTTGTAGTTTTTCAAGAACCTGTTGGCCCTGTAACTAAAACCATCCCATTTTTCTTTGAAATTGCCTTTTCAAGTATTCTCTTTGTTGTCCAAAAGAATCATAATTCATCAAAATCTATAACTGCATTTGTATTATCAAGTATTCTACAAACTACATTTTCAGCATTTCAAACAGGAAGAGTAGAAATTCTTACATCTATATCCCTATTTTCTATAATCATAGAATATTTACCATCTTGTGGTATATCTGTTATATTTAATTTTAATCATGAAGAATATTTGAGTCTTTCAAGAATAAGTTTATATTCTTTTATATTTAATCTAAAAATATCAACTAAAACTCAATCAATTCTAAATCTAACTACAATATAATCTTCAAAAACTTCATAATGAATATCACTACTTCATAAAATAAGTGCTCATATTGTAATATCTCTTAATGTTTCATCTGTTTTTTGTAATTTTAGACTATCTTTTACTTGATTTTCTATTTTTTGAAACTTCAAAGAATAATACTCTCTTTTTGATTCTTTAGAAAGTATTTCTTTTTTTAATTCTTCTACTATATTTTTTTCTTCTGAAACAGGCTTTTTAGTAACCATAACTTGTAATTTGAAACTAATAAATATAATTTATATAGATTTTATCATAATAAATTATTTTATGCAAAAAATAGACAAAAAAGCATCTATATTAATATGGTCAATTTTTTTAAGTTTGACTATGTCAATAGCTTTTATTTCTATAAGTTCTCAAATAAATAGTAACTTAAAAAATAATAATAGTTTAAATAAAAAAATTGATATAAAAAATAATATAAATAATGCTTTAATTGATGCTATTGAAAATAATAATTTTGAAAATAAAGAAATTTCAAATAATGAAATACTTATTTTTGAAAAAAATAATTTTTTAAATATATGATTAAAAAATAATGAAGAGATTAGATTAAGATTTGCAAATAATATAAATATGACAATTGTAATTAACTCTTGAAGTCCTGTATCTTATTTGAATACAAGTTATAGTAATATAAATTGAATTTCATCTAGTTCTACTACATTTTCAACTTGAACTTGAGAAATAATAATAAAAAACTTATGACTTTATTCAAATGTAAATATATTTAGTGAAGATAATTTTGAAAAACAATATAAAAAATATAAAATAATACAAAAAATCTGAAATAAAAATATAATAAAACAAAGCTCTGAAATAAAACTTTTTTAATAAAAAAAAATGAAAAAAATATCTACTATTATAATAATATCATTATTTATAAATATATCTCAAATAAGTATATCTTTTTGAGAAGCAAAAACTATATCTGATAAATCATGATATGAGTTGTATAAAGAAAGAATTACAAATTTTTGTAGTGAATACAAGACAAATGATAATAATTCTGAAACAATTTATTTGATATGAAAAGATGAACAATTTTTAGATTTAGATAATGATATATCTTGAAAATACAAATCATGAAATGATATTATATTAGCAAAAGAACAATACAGAAAAAATATGGATAATATATATAATTGTGCAACAAAAATATCATATTATAGATGATTAAAAACAATAAAAAACAATTTATTAAATAATAATTCTAAATTAAAAACTATATTAGAACAAAAAATAAACTCAAAAATGCAAGAAATAGAAATAAGTATAAATCAAGATAGTAACAAATGTAAAATAAGCTCTGAAAAAAATAATAGTATAATCAAGAAATCTATATTAAAACAAACTACATATGAATTATGTAAATATAATTTTTATTTAGAATACTTAAAAAATTTTAATGAAAATATTTATGCTATAAATGTATCAAACAATGTAGATTCTGTTTCTATAAATTCATTGTTAAATGTAGAAAATGAAAAGATAAATGAAATAGATAAAGAAATAATAAACATATATAAAACTTATCCAGTTGCATTTAAAGCATATTCAGAATATGAAAATAATATAACTATACATATACTTTTAGAACTTCTTAGAGATGATTATAATCTACTTAGAGAGTGATTACACAAAAGTATAAACCCAATAAATCAAGTTGTATATAAAATAAGTAATGCTATGAGCAAATAAAAAATTCCAAAATTAATTTTGGAATTTTTTATTTTTTTAATCAACATATATATATCAATCAATACTTCTATCATTTATAGAAATTTTTCTATAAGTTATTTCATTTAATCTTCTATAATTCATATCTGAAACAATTATATGATCAGATTTTATTTCCATAACTATTCACACATGTCAATACCTAGGATTATATCAAGTTCATGTTAATTGAACTATTGCTCATAATTTAGGACTACTTCAAGTAGAAGCTCACGCTGCTCTTGCATTTGTTAACCATTGATTAGCATTACCTCACCAATAAACATTTTTATATTGAGCTACATACCGAGTACAATTTCACCAAACAAAACTATGTGAAGGAGCTCTCCGAACAAGTTTATGAGTTCAAAAACTTGAAACTACTTCATTTGCTTCTTCTTTTACAAAATTATATCATCAAGAAACAATTTTTGAAGGCTTGTTATTATTTTTAGCTATTTTTGTAGGAGTAGTATATATTGGAAAAACAATTTTTTTAATTGCTCAAGGAATAACTAGTGAATCTCATATTTTAATTGATGAGTTATCAGTAAGAAGATTTTGTTCCTTAATCTTTGATTCTCAAATATCATATTTCTTAGCAATTGAAGATATAGTATCACCTGACACAACTTTATGAATTATTCATGATACTGGTGGAACTTTTATAAGTTCACCTGGTCTCAAAACATGATTTTTTTCAAAATCATTTGCCCAAAGAATAGAACTTGTTGATACACTAAAATCATATGCTATACTTGAAAAAGAATCTCAAGGTTTTATCTCATACTCAAGAATCTCATTTGTTCAAGCTAGATCTCTATTATCATTTAATATAGTATTAACTGATAAAAATGAATCTTCTGATTCAATTATTGGAATTCAATATCAAGAATCTCAATCTTGTAATTCTCATCAATAATAAGATTCAATAATTGAAGTTTCATCTATTCATTCCCTATAAAAATCATAAGATGTATTGTTATATACAAATGATGCCAAACTAGGATAAATTGGAAAAACAAAAACTACAAATATTAAAACTAAATAAATAGTTGTTCAATATCTTTTTTCAGTTAAAATATTAGTTCTAATTCAATTATTTTGTTTAACAATTCTAAGATGCCTATCAATACGAGCCTTTATATTTACTCTATTATTTTCATTATTTACCAAAATATTTTCTTAAAAAATAAATATAAAAAATAAATAAAAATTTATTTTTTTCAATCATTTAGAAAAATTATTATAAAACAGAAAAAATCTTATTTTCTTGAACTATTATATTCAATAAATAAGATTTTTCAAACTTTTTTATGCAACTGAAATAACTTCTAAAGTAGTTAAATGTGCTCTAAAACCTGTATTTCTACTATATCTTTTTTTAGATTTCATTTTAAAAACTCTAATTTTTTCAGCTTTATATTGATTAGTAACTTTTAATTCAATTTTTGAACCAGCAACAAGAGGAGAACCAACTTTTAATGATTTACCATCTTCATCTGAAACAAGCATTGCTTCAACTGAAAAACTTGAATTAATTTCTTTATCTAATTTTTTTACATCAATTACATCACCTTTTCTCACAATAAATTGATTTCATCCTAATTCTATAACTGCTATCATGTTATATATACATTAAAAAATAAATGTGTACTTATTTTCTGCAAAATATAAGTATTTTTAAGTCCCTAAAACTTAAAAAATAAAAACCCTAATTTTTCTTATTTCTTAAGTCTTAAAATAACAAACAATAAATAATTAACAATTTTTTATTATTCTCTATTTATTATCCATTATTATGGATATAAATGTATTTTTTGGTTAATGGCTGGAGTGGTAGGATTCGTTGCCCTTCGGGTCAGACCTACAGTTTTTATTGCTCCTATTCGTCACAATAAAATTTTTACTACGTAAAAACCTTTCCTTTCGAATCATTTTTTTTATGGCTGGGGTGGTAGGATTCGAACCTACGCATAACGGAGTCAAAGTCCGTTGCCTTACCGGTTAGCGACACTCCAATATTGCTAATTAATATTCATATTGTGTATTATATAAAAAATTAAGAAAAGTCAAAATTAATTTTGATTTTTTTTAAATTTTTTTTAAACTTAGAACAAGTTTATATTTTAATAAGAGAAAAATGTTTGAATTTATAAAGTTTCTACAAAAAAGACCTACTGATAAAACTATACTAATTTGAAGAGTATTGTTTGGTTTAATTTATATTACTACTATGTACTATAATTTTTTTATTCAAGAAAATCCTAATACACTTGAAAATGTTATGTTCTGGCAAGAGATTAGCGCAAATACACTAACTTATATTACTTATGGTATAATTGCATTGTGAATTGTTCCTATGATAATGTGAGCAACTAACATATGTGTAGCAAAGAAAAAATATATGAGAATTGTTCAAGTTGTTTTTGGTATAGTATTGTTTTATATATCAATTAAGATAGTAAAATGACCTGATTTAGATATAGATTCATTAGTATTTTTTATGGCATTTTTACCTCTTGTTGGTGGTATAACTTGAAAATGTATAACTAGTAAATGTATGAAATATGCTGAAACAATTAAAAAAATAAGAGTGTAAAAAATAAAAAGATAGTTTTTAAAAAGGCTATCTAAAAAATCCAAAGTAAATTGCTTTGGATTTTTCTTTTCGTTAAAAATACAAACCTATTTTTGAGAAAAATATAAAAACTTCCTAAGAAGATTGAAATTTCATAATTTTAGCCTTTAGCCCCAAAATTGGGATTGATTTATTTTTGATACTGTATTTTAAATTATGAAAAAGTTCATTAAGATTAATTCAACTTATAACTAATAATTCGTGGATAGGTATATTATTCCCTTCTATTATATAATTATACTAATTAGAAAAATTAGACTTCGTGTAACCATTATTCATATCCGAGGAAAGAAAACAGCTTTATTTTGAAATTGTATATTTTATATATTAGCATATTAAAACTTTTATTATTATATCATATATATATTAAACTACTTTATATATAAATTAACCATATAACATTATAAGTTAATTGAGTATATTATTTGTTATAACTTTATAGCTATGTATAATTACTATATATAAATCCTAATTTAGTTTATATTCTTTTTTAAAACAATCTTTTTATATCATCATAATTAAATCATTTTCTAAATAGTTTTTCTATTATTTTTTGTTTTTCAAATTTACCTTCAAGTTTTTTATATTCTCTAATTAAATTTTCTTGTTCTCAATCTAAAAATGCTTCTTCTAAATAAGTTTCAATAAGCTCTTTTTGTTCCATTCTTTCATATAATTTTTGTTTTATATAAAGTTTAGACTTTCATTTTTCTATATAACTTCTTATTCTTGATTTTATAACTTCATCTTCCAAAACTATACTAGAAAGTTTTTCTTTTATTATAAAATCTATTTGTTCATCAGTTATTCATCAATATTTTTCTCAAAGTTCACTTTGAATACCATATCTTTGTTTTAATTTTGATGCAAATTTTTTTGGACTAGGATAATATTTAAGATAATACCAGATTGCATAATCGATGATTTTTTGAGATATTTCTTGCATAGAAGTTTATTTTTAAGGCTTAATTGTAAAAAGTGTGTGGCTGAGATGATTAAATTTTCCCATATAAGAGAGATAAAATTAGTTTAATTTTTCTCTCTTTTTTTAATCCTCTAT
>CAYQAV010000065.1:0-4858 GCA_964415565.1 uncultured Candidatus Peribacteria bacterium | reverse complement strand
TAAAAATTGTTCCAATAGAAATTCAACCGAGAGATGATATTATTTGTCGTGGTTGTATTCATGGAATTTGGAGATTAAGCAGAAGTAGAACAGACAACGAACAAAGTGTATCTTGTAAGTGCAAAGTTCTATTTGAAACTTCATATTCAATACTAGACACACCAATAGAAACACTTTCATGTGATTCGTTTTGTGATACACCACCAGAAAAAGACGACTAATTCAAATAAAATATCCAATAACTCTCTTATTTATTTGACATTGTTTTTAAAAATGATATAATTATATGAATATATAGGAGAATTATATGGACAAATATCAAGATGATTTCGTTAAAGATTACAAACAAACATTAGATAACGAATTCAAGTTATTTATGGCTGAAGCGAACAAACATTCTTATCAAAAAGAACAAGTTCAAAAACCTTATGTCATAGAAGAATTAAATCAAGACGCAAGAATTGCAAAGAATGAATTCAATCAGCAAAAAGAAATTCTTTCAGGATATAAATTAAGTCCTGCACAAGCAAAGGGAATTCTTGAACAAGGTGAAAAAGATATATATGCACTTGATACAAATTCTATCAACGGAGCAGATACATATCGCTTTATGAATAGTGAATTGAAAAAAGACCCTGCTATTGCTTTGACTGCATACAAACAAGACAATGGAGTTGCTAAACACTTCCCTATTGAAATTAAAAATGAAATAGGTCAAAGAGAGCCAGAAAAAGCACTTCCATCAATGGTTTATGCAAAAGAATTGACTTCCAAACTTACACAGTCTGGTTCAAGAAAGCAAACACAATCATATGCAATGGCATAAACCATTTTCACACCATACAAGCCAACTCTAATCAGTTGGCTTTTTTAATACCTATTACAAGCCATCAGATAGCCACAGAATCAACTTTAAGAGGTTGCACCATACGACCATAGTGGAAATTAGAATTTTTCTCTTAAACGGCTTCTATCCACCTATCCTCTTGAAAATTTAAGAGTAGGGTTGAGTTTTCTAAGACTTCCCAATGGAGAACCGTCATTTTTCTCCAAAATATGCCTACCCTACCCTCACTTCAAATGTTTAGCAAAACATAAAACTTCAAACAAAACTTTCCAATCACTAAGTCAAGACTATAAGAGTAGGGTTTTCACAATAAAGAGACGCATATTGTTGATTTCATTGACATTCCTATGGAATCAAAGGTAGTGTACAGACTAAACAGAGTAGGGTTAATTGTATTTAGGGTAGTGTTAAATAAAAAAGAGTAGGTAAATTTAATATATATATTATGTAGTTTTAACTTTAAATGTTGACAACTAAAAATTATTTGTTATATTATTAATATAACCTTATGAAAATGTATGAGCAAGTCAGTATTTAACAAAGAAAGAACTCCAAGTAAATTAGAAATTACAATTCTAATTGTATTTGAATTATTAATTGAAACGGTAATAATCCCAATTACTGAATTCTTATTGATTGCATTTTTTCTTGGTTGCATTATTTCTTTGTTCGTTGGTGTTGGTCTACTTTTTGACTTACTACAAATTTCAAATGGAACAATAATTTTTATCAAATAGGAGAATGGTATGAATAGAGGCAACTGCACAAAATTAAATTACAGCAAGGTATCTAATGTATTTGCAAATCATGGTATTAAAACGGATAATTTTTCAAAATCTGCTTTTAAAACTGAATGTTTACAAACAAATGGCAATACATATTATCTTGAACAATATAAAGATGATAGTTCAATGGAAGACAATTTTATTTATGGTGCTTCTTTATATTTATTAACCATCGAAGGCAAACAATTAATATATTTTTTTAATAATCCAGAGTGGTATTTTAGATTTAATCTTGGTATTGCAAACAATATAAATTATAAAGATGATAAAACTGAAGAATTTATGGAACTTATTCATAATATCGTCAAAACACAAAAATCAAATTAAGGATACAAAATGACTTTACTAAATGGAATAAGAAAAATATTTACTGAAACACCAAAAGTACCAACAATACCAAAGGTTGAATTAACCAGTCTTCAAGAACAACAATTCGTTGGAGAATATCAATCGTTCAAGCATGAAATTGAAGGCTACATTGCCTATAAAAAGAAAGTACAACCTTACTACTCAGATTTAAGAATTGAGCAATATAAAACATTTGTATCAGATGTGGCTAAGTTCGTAAAGACATTAGATAATAATATTAGATTTCAAAAAATACTAATTAATGTTGATGGAAACATAGCATTCAATCTTTTAGACAGAACAGATTTAGTAATTCCTATTGCTTGCAGAATTCCAAAGATAATACCTAAACTTCCGCAAGCAATTCAAGAAAATGAAAGAATTGCTCAACACTTACAAAAATACGAAACAAGTCAAATTCGTCATTTACCATTGAAATTTAGAAATGACCCTAAATATATTTATGATTGTTTAATTAATGACGAACTTTATAAATCACCTCTACCTGGAATTCAACCTTCAAATTATAGAAGTGATGTGATTGAAGCGATTGGTGAAGACTTAAAAAAACAACTTGATTGGTATAATTATCGTATAGAGTCTTTAATTGAACAATTGAGAGTGATGACACAATCAACAATTTATGCAAAAACTATTTATGAAAAAAAAGAATTAACAAAAGGAAGTTCAGTAAAAATTTAAGATACTATTTTAAGCAACAACCCGATATAAATCAAGCCCCTCTGAAAGCGTGTTGCTAAATTTGGGATAAGTTGGAGCAACCATCACTTCTACGAACTCAACCAAAGTTCACCTAGCCTTCACCCTAATCAAAATTAAGCCTACTTGAGCAATCTGGTGGGCTTTTTTGTTGTTTGAAAGATGAAAAACTTGCCATAATCCGTGTTAAAGAAGTTCACCAAGAACAGGGATTTATGAGCCAAACCTACTACGACATTCTAGAAGTGTCACCAAATGCTAGTCAGACTGTCATAGCGGCAGCATATAGAACACTTTCACAAAAATATCATCCAGATAAAAACAATGGTGATAAAAATTGTGAAGATATGATGGCAAAAATCAATGTTGCTTTTGGTGTGCTATCTGACTCTATCAAAAGAAAACTTTATGATGATGAACTTGGCTTATCCAAATCCATTCACAACTCAAAACAAGAAGAACAAATAAAAATTGAGCCAGAAAAAGTTCAGAGAAAAGTTAATTCATTTGAAGAATATGCACCTCATGTTTTAGGAATAATTGTAATTATTGGAATATTGTTTTTTGTTAAAACAAATTCAGACAATCAGTTTGAACCACAACTTAGTCAAATTTCTATCCCAATAAATACAGAAGCAAATAATGCTAACAATGCTTGGCAAAATGCTGAAAAACTATTGACAGGCAATGGACAAAGCCAAAACTATTTAAAAGCATTAGAAGAATACAAAACTATATCTGATTCAAAAATCTTTAACGATGGTAGAGCCGAACAAAGAATTGCTGAAATGTATTTTTATGGATTAGGTCAAAACAAAGACTACCTCAAGGCTATTGATTGGTATAAGAAATCTAAAAGTGAAGAGTCTGAATATATGATTGGAATTATGTATTTAGAGGGCTTTGGTGTTAAAAAAGATTTAGTAAAGGCTTATTACTATTTTAATAAATTACAAGCAAGAGATTTTATTCTTGAACCAGAATACTCATTCAATCCTTTGATTCAAGAACAACAAAGTAAGTTTATTGATACAGAGGGCTATACAGGTAGAATTTTTGGAAAACCTATTGGATACGGATACCAACGATTTTCAGTTTCAGCCAATGTCAAAAAACAACTGTTAGATAAAAGATTAACAGTCAATGAAATCAATCATGCCCAAAACTTGAAGATTGAGGACTAACCTAAAAGGAATATACAAAATGGATGAATTAGAAGAACTACACCAGCAAATTGCAGAACTTCAAAAGAAGTTCCTTTAAAACTTCTCCTGCAATAGACAACAAAAAAGCCTACTTGAGAAATCAGGTAGGCTTAGTCTTTGATTGATTTCTCCAGGATTGAACTTTGTTAGAAGTCTTGGAGGTTTTCCTTGCTTACCTTTTCAGCCTTCCACTACTTTTAGCAACACGCTTTCAGAGGGGCTTATTTAATAACGATTTTTTTATATCTAAAATTTGATTTTTTAATTTATTTTGATATATTGTAAAAAGAAAATAATAATATAAGGTATTTATATGGATAATAAGAACAAAGGAATAATTGCAACATTAATATTTTTAATGTTTTTATTATTTCCACAACTTGCACTTGCAAGCAATATTTTTGAACCAGTTGCAGGAGACAAGAGTTTGCTTATCTTATCTGCCCTTTTCGGAGGTTTAGGTGTTTTTGGACCAAGTGGAGCAGACGCATTCAGTGGTGTGATTGGTG
Organism: uncultured Candidatus Peribacteria bacterium; assembly: GCA_964415565.1. Lineage (GTDB taxonomy): Bacteria > Patescibacteriota > Gracilibacteria > BD1-5 > UBA6164 > JABWCI01. The sequence goes on along the minus strand of CAYQAV010000065.1, from coordinate 444 downwards.
TACTAAATGGCGCAGCATTAACCATTGGAGGAATTTTAGTTTCTTACACAATAATTTCAGGAACATTAGGAACTGCACACGATGGAGAAATGTTAGGTAAAAAGTTTTCTTCAGTTTGGGTACCAATTAGAACAGCGTTAGGAACAGCCTTAGTTATGCCCGTAGTTGGTGGTGCTTATTGTGTAATGCAAGTTATGGTAGGTTGGTTAATTGTTCAAGGTATTGGACTTGCTGACAATGTATGGATTAAATATATTACAAGTTCAAATCTATCAGTGGCTTCATCAGTTGGCTTACCAAGACCAGAAGCAACAACACTTGGCTATACAGCATTTCAATCTTTTGTCTGTTTAGAAGCAATGAAAGTTGCAGTATCAAACCCAAATACTCAATTATTAAATTCCGGTTCAAATTTCGGAATATCAATTGATGAAAGCACTCTTA
>CAYQAV010000064.1:0-3173 GCA_964415565.1 uncultured Candidatus Peribacteria bacterium | reverse complement strand
TTAAAAATTATATATTCTATTACAATAATAATCGTTTCCAATGGAACAAAAAAAAGATGACTCCTGTTCAATACAGAAATCATCTTGAAGATTTATAAGTCCTTTTTTAAAAAATCTACTTTTTAGGTGGCAGATCACAATGCCATAGTCTTTTTTTATGCTCAAAATAACTTATCAAAATGATCTCTAACTATTATGTAAAACCACTGAGTATAATCTTGTTTATTTTTTTCTATATCTATTTTTAAATCCGATGGTAAAATCCATCTCCAATTCATTGCTTCTTCTGGATTTAAGTTAGGTACATCTTCGTAAAATCATTTGTAAACATGAAGGTATTCATACTCTGTAAGTCACTTATCAAGTTCAGCTTTATAAATAAGCTCAGTTTTTTTTGTAAGCTCAGTATCAAATCACATTTCTTCTTGTAATCTTCTATGAATTGCATGTTTCAAAGTTTCTCAAACTCTTGGATGTGAACAACAAGTATTTGTCCAAAGTCATCCAGAATGATATTTTTGCATATCTCTTTGTTGAAGCATAAGTTCTCATTTTGAGTTAAAAACCAGAATAGAAAAAGCTCTGTGAAGCAGAGCTTTTTCATGTACTTCCATCTTTTCTCAAGTTCAAATTTCTCTGTCAAACTCATCTACTATTATTATGTTTTCTTGCATTTTAAATTATTATTATTTTTTTAAATTTGAAATAACATCAAAAAATTTATCTATATCTTTTTTTGTATTGTATAAATATAAACTAACTCTTACAGAATTAGCATATCAAGATTTTGTAAAAAATGGATGTGCACAATGTTTTCCTGATCTAACTGCGATACCTTTATCAGCAAGTAATTCAGCAACATCATCAGAATGATAATTGTTTATTACTATTGAAAAAACTCATACTCTATTTTTCTTTTTATAACTTCACATAAGTTCTATATTTTCAAAAGTCTTTAACTTTTCTAAAAAATACTCTATAAGCTCTGCTTCTTTTTCTTCTATTTCTTCAAAACCGCCAATTCATTCTATATATTCAAAAGCTCTTAAAAGTGAAACTGCTCAAACAACATTTGGAGTTCAAGGTTCAAATTTATCTGGAAGTCAGGCATTTGAATACTTATCACAAGTTACCTCTCATATAGCTCAACCTCAAGAAAAACTTGGAGTTAATTCATTTAATAAATCTTTTTTTCACCATAAAACTCATATACCACTAAGAGCCAAAACCTTGTGACCAGTAAAAAATAAAGCATCACAATTTAGTTTTTTTACATCAACTCTCATATGTGGAACACTTTGGCTAGCATCAACAACAAAAAGTGTATCATCTCTCTTTCTTTTTCATATTTCTTCTAAATCAAAAATTTGACCAGTTACATTTGAAACATGAGTTAAAGCAATAACTTTTACTTTTTCATCATACTTATCATCAAAATCTTTTAAGTCTAAATTATAATCATCATCAATTCATATAAACTCAATTTCAATACCTATTTCTTCTTTTAAAATAAGCCAAGGAACTAGGTTTGCATGATGTTCAACTATACTTAAAAGAACTTTATCTCAAGCTTTTAAATAATTACTTTTTTTAAGACTTGAAGTAAGTAAATTACTAGCATAAGTAGAATTATAAGTATATATAATTTCCTTTATATCACTTGCTCAAATGTGTCTAGCAACAATTTCCTTTGATTTTTTATACAATTTTTCAGAATGAATGGCTATATCATACATACCTCTATGTATATTACTATAGTCATTTTCTAGATATTTTTTTACTCAATCAATAACATATTCTGGTTTTTGAGTAGTAGAAGTAGAATCAAAAAAAACTAGATCAGGATTATTTTTAAATATAGGAAAATCTTTTTTAAAACTCATATTATTTTTGTTTAAGTGTTATATTTAGGTAAAATTTATCTCAAAAAAATGAAACAACTCTAGTATCAATTAAATTATCATATATAACTTTGTCTAAGGTAAAACTAGTATAATAAAATAATTTTCTATTACTTAATACAAACTCTTTATTTTTATTTACTTGAAGTCATGAACTCCACCAAAATTTAGAATAATTATCATATATAGTATATTCATTTTTAAATTCTTTAAATACAAAAAATTTTATAAATTGTTCTTTTAAGGTTAAATCATAATTTGATACTTTTTCAAGTTCAGAATAATGCAAAGAATAATCTTTTTCTAAATTTGATAATGCTCAAATAAGCATAATTTTTCAAATAATATCTAGTTTATCATATCAAGCTTCTAAAGTTGAAATGTATCAATCTAAATCAGGATTTGATTTATCTTTTAAACTTAGTAGATATACAAAATAAGCTAATTCAGAAGACTCAAATCAAAATAATCAAGGTAATTCTGATAGATTTTCATCTACTGAAGTTAAAAAATTATCAAGTTCTCAAAGATTATTTAAATATACTAAGAATAAGAGTTTATCATTATTTTTTAATCATTTATAATTTGAGACTATATCATTATAAATCAATTTTTTAAATTCAATATCAATTTTAATTCAAGATTTTTCAAGGCTTGAAAGTAAAAAATATTTGTGTATATATTCTATTTCATCAAGTACATTAAATTTGTAAATTTCACTATCAACTGAAGTGAGATTTTGATAATCAGTATTATAAGTGATTTTTGGAGTTAATTTTATTTTTTTATTTTTTGAATATAACTCTATATAATTTATAAATAAATACTTGTAGATGTCATCTTTTTTATTTAAAAATATAGAATCAAACAAGTATGCCATCTTATTATTTGCAAAAAATAAACTAACTTCAGATTCTTTTAGATTTTTTGATTCCATATTATAATCTATATTAAAATCATAGATTGTAGATTTATTTTTTGCTCATTTTTCAGGTTTTAAATATTCAAATTCTTTGAAATTATTCTGCACAGTAAGAAAAATACCAGTAGAAGTGTAATTTATTAAATAATCAGAAATTTGTTTATTGTATATATCTAATTTTTCATTTACTATTATTTTTTCTTCTTCACTAAATTTATTTATTTTTTCATCAATTGATGTAATTTCATCACTATTTGAAAAAAAATAAAATCAAAAAATCGTAAATAACAAAATAAAAAATAATAGATAAATATATAATTTATTTTTCATATAAATATATAATTTAATAA
>CAYQAV010000063.1:0-3425 GCA_964415565.1 uncultured Candidatus Peribacteria bacterium | reverse complement strand
CTCTCGGAGCGGCGCTTGCTGGTGAACATCGTGTCGCCCGAGGGCGACGTGCAAAACCGCGTCATCTTTACTGAGGTGGACTACACCCAGTCGCAGCTGGTTGAGGCGGCCAACTACCTCAACACCCACTATGTTGGCATGGCCATCGAGCAGGTGCGCGAGCGGCTGAAAAACGAGGTTGACGGCTTGCGCGCGGAAATTGCCAGCCTGATGAACGCCGCCGTGACGGCCAACACCGAGGCCATGACCGAAGGGCAGGATGAGGTGATCATTTCAGGCGAAAAAAATCTGCTCTCGGTCAGCGATTTCTCCAGTGACATGAGTCACCTGCGTCGCGCCTTTGACTTGTTCGAGCAAAAAGCCCAGTTAATGCGCCTGCTCGACGTCACCGGCCAGGCCGAAGGTGTTCGCATTTTCATTGGCGGTGAGAGCCAGGTGGTGCCGTTTGAAGACCTGTCAATCGTCAGCGCTCCCTACGAGGTCGACGGCCAGGTGGTTGGCACGCTAGGTGTCGTCGGCCCGACCCGCATGCCCTACGCCCGCATGATCCAGATTGTCGATATCACCTCCAAGCTGGTCAGCAACGCGCTAAGTCACCACAAATAGCGCATCAGAAATGGCGCTTTTCTGCCCCGTACAATCTGCGGTCAGGTTGGGCCGTTAGCTCAGTTGGCTAGAGCAGAGGACTCATAATCCTTTGGTCCACAGTTCAAGTCTGTGACGGCCCACCAATCTTTTTTTCACATCCGTTGCACGCCTTTCGCATTGATGTGACGCTCGCCACTTCATCTTGACCAGAGCACGACATGCAAACATCCCGGCCCATTGAACTGCGCGGCCATGCCATTGCCAGCGGCAAGTTCCCGTTGGTCTGCGTCCCGCTGGTGGGGCGCACGCTCAAGCAGCTGACAGCTGAACTGGCCATCGTGCTGCCCAAGCAGCCCGACGTACTGGAATGGCGCGTTGATTTTTTTGAGGCCATTGGCAACACCGCTGCCGTTATTGCCGCAGCGCTTGCCATTAAACGGGGCGCAGGCAATATCCCTGTGCTGTTCACGCGCCGCTCCACCCTCGAAGGCGGAGAAAAAATAGCGATCAGCGAAGCGCAAGTGATTGCCATGTACGCGGCTGTGTGCGAGAGCAAATGCATTGACCTGATCGACTACGAAATGGCCAACGACGCGACCCATATCGCGCAGGTGCGCGCCGCAGCGATTGCCAACGACGTCATGCTGGTGCTGTCATATCACAATTTTTCAGCCACGCCCAACCTTGAAACGCTGGCGACAAAGTTTCTGATGGCCGAGAAATTGGGGGCCGACGTAGCCAAAGTGGCGGTGATGCCAGTCAACCTCGACGACGTGCTGACGCTCCTGATCGCCACCCGCGAAGCCAGCAAGAATTCGAGCATCCCTTTCATTAGCCTGTCAATGGGGCCTTATGGCGCGCTCACTCGCTTGTTTGGCTGGGTCTTTGGTTCCAGCCTGACCTTTGCCGTGGGGGCTGCCAGTTCGGCCCCCGGGCAAGTGCCAATCGAAGACCTGAACACAGTGCTGGCGATTGTGCAGAAGTCGATGGGTGGCAGGTAGATCGATAGTGGGCGTAGGCGTTTGCGATAGCGACTCTCGGTTCGCCTGAGTGCTATTTTTGCGATTTAAAGAGCGCGCTTTTGAATACAAACAATGGCCTGCGCAGAGGGCGCTGTGTTCCCCATGACTGCAAAAGGGCAATGCTGCGCTGCGGTAAAATCATTGGCCCAGCCAGCTCACGCTTGTGACAGGGCATGAATGCCCGCGATGGCCGCTACCACACACTTTGATGAACGCCCCCACACAGCTCAGCCACTTGTTACCTGCTGGCGCCATAGCGCCGCATGTGCCCGAACGCATCCGCGAAATTCCGTACAACTACACCTCGTTTTCTGACCGCGAAATCGTCATCCGTTTGCTGGGTGAGGCCGCTTGGGGCTGGTTGAACAAGTTGCGTGATGAACGACGTACCAGGCGCTCAGCGCGCATGCTTTATGAGGTGCTGGGCGACATTTGAGTGGTGCCGCTCAACCCCGATTTGCAAGACGATCAGCTGGATAACCCCAAACGGCGCGTGTTGCTGGTGGAGGCCTTGCAGCATCGGCTCAATGAGGTGCAAAAACGCCGCACACCTGACATCGACTCCGAGCGCGATGCCCTGGTAGGGCAATTGCTGGCTGTGGCCCGGGCTGCGGTGCAAGCTTTTGATGCGCATTTTGTCGCCACTGCCATGCTGCGCCGCAAAGCGCAAAAAGCTCTGGTCAAACTCACGGCCAAAGACAACATCAAGTTTGACGGGCTTTCGCGCGTCAGCCATGTAACGGATGCGACCGACTGGCGGGTGGAATACCCGTTTGTGGTTCTCACACCCGACTCTGAAGCCGAGATGGCGCATCTGGTCAAGGGGTGCATCGAGCTTGGCTTGACCATCATTCCACGCGGTGGTGGCACAGGTTACACCGGCGGCGCGATCCCCTTGACCTGGAAGAGCGTGGTCATCAACACCGAAAAACTCGAGGCCATGACCGAGGTGGAAATGCGGTGCTTGCCGGGCTTGGATGTGGAGGTGGGCACGGTGTGGACGGAAGCCGGTGTGGTCACCAACCGCGTGTCGCACGCGGCAGAGCGCGCCGGTTTTGTGTTTGCCGTAGACCCCACCTCGGCTGAGGCATCGTGCATTGGCGGCAACATCGCCATGAACGCCGGCGGCAAGAAAGCTGTGCTGTGGGGCACGGCCTTGGACAACCTGGCCAGCTGGCGCATGGTGACACCGCAAGCAGAGTGGCTGGAGGTGACCCGCCTGAACCACAATCTGGGCAAGATTCATGACGTGGATGTGGCTAGTTTTGAGTTGCACTATTTCAAGGCCGACGGTAAAACCCCCATTCGCACCGAACGGCTGGACATTCCTGGCAAGACTTTTCGCAAGGAAGGCCTGGGCAAGGATGTCACCGACAAATTTCTGAGCGGCTTGCCTGGCATTCAAAAAGAAGGCTGCGACGGCCTGATCACCAGCGCGCGCTGGGTGGTGCACAAGATGCCCAAGCACACCCGGACCGTGTGTCTGGAGTTCTTTGGCAATGCCAAAGACGCGGTGCCCAGCATTGTGGAGATCAAGAACTTCATGTTCGCCGAGCAAAAGCGCTCTGGCGTGGTGCTGGCCGGGCTGGAGCACCTGGATGACCGCTATTTGTAGGCGGTGGGTTACGCCACCAAATCCAAAAAAGGGGTGCAAGCGGCGGGCTCCAGCAGCACCGTGCCCAAGATGGTGCTGTTTGGTGACATTGCCGGTGACGATGCCGATGCGGTGGCGCGCGTCACAAGCGAAGTGGTGCGCATGGCCAATACCCGCCATGGTGAAGGGTTTGTTGCTATCAGTCCTGAAGCGCGCAAGAA
>CAYQAV010000062.1:0-2943 GCA_964415565.1 uncultured Candidatus Peribacteria bacterium | reverse complement strand
TTAAAAGAAGAAACAGATGATGAACCAAAAAGATTTAATGTAGAATATATGTATTGATATATATTTAAGGCAACTTGAGCTAGATTAGAACAAATAGTTAGAATGACTGATTTTTCAAATCTTGAAGCAATTGCAAGAGTATATGATGTAATGGATAAGATAGGTTTAATTAAAACTCTTGAATCTGAATTAGATAAAATAATTAAGGAAAAATGAATTGATAATTCATCATTTTTCGAATGAAATGATGGAGAACAAATTGCTCCAAAAATTATTATTGCTGGAAGAGAAATTCCACTTGATAAATTAAAATATAATTTATAAAATAAAAATTCTGCTTTTTAAAGTAGAATTTTTATTAATTTAACAACTTGCAATTTTATCATTTTTTCTTATAATTCGCAAAAATTTAGAAGATAACAATAATCACTATTATGAAATTTAATTTAGATAATTTAGTTTTAGAATACGAAGAGTTAGAGAAAAAAATGTCTGATCCTGAAATTTTTAAAGATCAAAAAAAGATGAGAGAAGTTGCAGGTAGGAAAAAATCTATTGATGAAGCTGTAAATATATATAGGGAATATAAGATTCTTTATGAAGCTCTTGAAGAAAATAAAGCTATGCTTTATACTGAAAAGGATGAAGAAATGAGAGATATGATAAAAGAAGAAATAGCAAATGCTGAAAACACATTTCCTACATTAGAAGAAAAATTAAAAATATCACTATTACCTAAAGATCCAAACGATGATAGAAATATTATAGTTGAAGTTAGGGCTTGAGCATGAGGAGATGAAGCATCTCTTTTTGCATCAGAATTATCAAAATCATATATTCTTTTTGCTGAATGAGAATGATTTACTGTTGATATTTCAGATCAATCAGAAAATGAAACAGGTTGAATGAAAGAAATAATGTTTGAAATTAAATGAGTATGAGCATATTCTAGATTTAAATATGAATCATGAGTTCATAGAGTTCAAAGAATTCCTGAAACAGAAAGTAAATGAAGAGTACATACTTCTACAATTACAGTTGCTATTATGCCAGAAGTTGATGATGTTGATATAGATTTAAAAGATGAAGATGTTGAAATGAACTTTACTAGATCAAGTTGAGCTGGTTGACAACATGTAAACAAAACAGATTCTGCAGTACAATTAAAACATATTCCAACTTGAATAATGGTTTTTTGTCAAGATGGTAGATCTCAACATAAAAATAGAGAAAAAGCTCGGAATATTTTAAGAAGTAAATTATTTACTTTTGAAGAAGAAAAAAGACAAAAAGAGCTTTGAGAAGCTAGACTTGCACAAGTAGGTTCTTGAGATAGAAGTGAAAAAATAAGAACATATAATTTTCCACAAGATAGAGTGACAGATCATAGAATTGGTCAAAATTTTTCATGATTACCACAAATTATGATGTGAAAATTATGACAAATAATTGATGCTTGTGCAGTCGCAGATCAACAAGCAAAACTTGAAGCTGCTTGAAAATGAAATATTTAATAAATATCAAATTATAATATGACACTTTGATTATTTATAGGTAGATTAAATCCGCCTCATATTTGACATATAGCTATAATTGATAAAGCTCTTCTTGATAATGAAAAAGTTATTGTTTTAATTTGAAGTAAAGATTTTGTTGGTGAACATAATCCTTTAAATTTTAGTGAAATAAAAGAATTATTACTTGAAAAATATAGTGATAATTCAAAATTACAGTTTATAGAATTAAAAGATAATAAAAGTGACTTAGTTTGGATTTATTACATATATAGAATTATTTTTGAAAATTGAAACAATATAAAATATATAAATTTATATTGATGAGATTTTAAAAATGATAGTGCTTACAATACTATAAAAAAATACGAAAATCATTTTAATAATTTTTCTTTCAATTATATAGAACAATCTAGAGAAAACTCTTTTGTAAATCATAACTGACAAAAAATTGATATTAGTGCTACAAATCTTAGACAAGCATTAAGAGACAAAGATTATGATTTGGTAAAAATGCTTTGTAATGAAAAGATGATTGAAAAAATCAAAAATTATTTTTAAACTTTAAAATTTGTATTTTTAAATATTATGAATACAACATTTTCTATAAGAGTTGATGAAGGCTTAAAAAAATCTTTTTTAAATACTGCAAAATCAAGATGAGTAGATTTAGCTATACTTTTAAGATATTTTATGCAAAAAATATCACAAAATCCAGATATGATAACCTTTGATATTGATGATAAAATTTTCGATGATATGTTTCAAAATAAAGAAATAAAAAATAAACTAGAAAAAATATCTGATAAATTGGATAATTTATTATTTTAATAACAAAAACTTTTGAAAAATTATTATCAAAAATAAAGTCAATTCATATTGATGATATTATTCTAGAAATAAATAAACATCAAAAATGATTAGATAACTTTAAAAATATATGAGAGTTAAAGAATAGAAAGGTTTTAAAATTATATTTACTTTCTAAAAAAGTGAGATTTGTAGTTTTGTTTCAAGAAAAAAACTGAAATTATATTCCTTTTTATATTGTTAAAAAAGAAACAAAGAATTGATTTAATATTTCATCAAGTTCTCTTGATATGCTAAATTTTAAATTAGATAATATTATAAATGATTTAGAAAAATCTGATTATAAGATAATTGAATAAAAAATTTACCTTCTTACAAAACCTTTTGAAAAAATCATATTTTGTTTAAAATTATTATGAAAACAACTTTTACAAATAAGGCAAAATATAAAAAATGGGTGGCTAAAATAGATAGAATTTTAGGCTTAATTGTAAAAAGTGTGTGGCTAAAATAAGGAGTATTTGGTATAATAAAGCCAAATACTCCTTTATTTTTAACTATGTTAAATAAAAATAGCCATAAAATCTGTAAAAAATGTAAATCAAAGGAAATAAAAAAA
>CAYQAV010000061.1:0-9792 GCA_964415565.1 uncultured Candidatus Peribacteria bacterium | reverse complement strand
TTTTGTGAATTATCCAAGTTTTGCTTGAACTTCTTCTTTTGACATTCCATGAATATCAGATGTTACTCACATTTGTCTTGCTGTACCATCTAAAATAAGCATAGCACCTGCAAGATCTACTGCGTTTAAATCTGGCATTTTTTGAGTTGCAATAGTTTTGAGTTGATCAAAAGTAATGTGTCCAACTTTATCTTTATGAGGAAGTTTAGAACCACTTTTTAAGTTAGCTTTAGCTTTTACTAAATGAGACATAGGTGATTGTTTTACTATGAAATCAAAACTTTTATCTTCATAAACAGTAATAATAACTGGTAATTTAATTCACATCTTATCTCTAGTTTGTTCATTAAATCTAGTAGTAAATTCCATTATAGGTACTCAGTGTTGACCTAGAGCAGGACCAACTGGAGGTGCTGGGTTAGCTTGTCATCAGTTGATTTGTAATTTTATATAAGCCTTTACTGGTTTATTTGATTTTGGTGCCATTTTAAAATTTGATTAAATATTTAAATATTTTTTTGATAATATTAATACATATTTTTTCCATAAATCTTATAAGTTTGTTTTCGGGACAGAACCAAATTTATTTACTAAAATTTATATTATATTTCGGAAGCCAGTGAATTATATAAAAAAAACCTGACAAATCAAGTTTTTTTTCAAGTTTTTTTTCAAGTCTTTTTTATCTGTTTGGGTCTGTTGTAATTACTTGCTCTTCGTAATAGCTAGCTACAACCTGAATTCATACATGTTCAGTACCAGCAAAAAATAATCATTGTCAAATAGAAGCATTTAGTAATATGTATTTTTCTTGTTCTGTAAGTTTGTATATATTTTGTAGTACATCAATTGAAGCACTAGATTGTTTTAAAAGTAATTGTATTGATGAGTTTGTCATTATTGGTTTACCATAAGGACTTCAAACGAAATCTTCCACATCTTGTGTTATTGTTGTAACTCAAAGATTATATTTTCTTGCTCTTTTTACAAGTCAGAAAAGAAATTTTGCTGAATCTTCATATTGCATAATATTCCATGCCTCATCTATAACTAAGAATCTTTTTTTATTACTAGATCTAACTTTATTCCATATATGATTAAGTATTACAAACATTGCTATTGGTCTAAGTATATCATCTAAATCTCTAACTGAAAATACTTGTAAACCATCTCATAAATCAATATTTGTTTTTTGAGAAAATATTCAAGAAAATATTCAAGAAGTAAATTTTTCTATTCTTCTTACCATACTTCAAGCTCAATCCATAGTCTCTAGTACATCTTGTAAATCTTTCATAATAGGAATATCTTTTCATATTATATTATCATCTTCAAGAGTAATTCATTTTAAACTATATGTTGTAATAAGTGCTTTTTCCATAATAGATGCTTCTTCTGGATCTAATTTACCAAGCATCAAGTTCATCAAACCAAGTAAATTTATAATTGCATTTCTAAGTAAATCTCCTGGTCTTTCATCTTGATCTTTTAATCAAAGAGGCAGATCAAAAGGATTTATTCTTTGATTTGAGTTTAGTGATACATCTAAGTAACTTCAGCCAACTTTATCAATTAAAGCTTTATATTCATTTTCTGGATCTATAACTATAACATCAGTTCAAAACATCAAACTTCTAAGAATTTCAAGTTTTATAGCAAATGATTTACCTCAACCAGATTTTGCAAATACAGTCATATTTGCATTTTCAGTTTTAAATCTATCAAATATAATTAGAGAATTATTATGAGTATTTATACCATAAAGTATGCCATCATCATGAGTTAGTGTACTTGATGAAAATGGAAATGTTGTAGATAATCAACCTGTTGAAATATTTCTATAAACTCATAATTCATCTTTACAGAAAGGTCATGTTGATATAAAAGCTTGTTCGCTTCTAAGAAAAGCTTGTTTTTGTAATACATTTCTACCAGCCAATATGGTTTCTATATCTTTTCAAATTCTATTTATTTGCTCTTCTGTATCTCAATATACAGTTATATATAATCAAAAATGAAAATATTTTTCTTCTCATCTAGTAAGTTTATGTCTAAGTTCTTCTACATCTTGAATTTGAGCCTCAATTGCTGGATCATTTAATAATCATTTTTCAGCATTAATACTTCTTTCAGAATAAAGTTGAGTAAGTCTTTTCTTTAAATATTTTTGAATAAAACTAGATTCAATAGGGTAAATAAATAAACTCATATCAAATTTGACATCCCAATTTATTATAGGCGATAGCCAATTTCATTCTAAAAAATTTGGATATGCATATACAAAAAAAGTCTTAACAATTGTATTGTTAATTTGAATTTTATCAGGATAAATCTTCATAAAAGCAGGAGATATTATATCTTTTATATAAGCTAGTGCTGCTTTATACTCCTTTTCCGATTCAATGATTTCTCTTTCATCAGACTTAGCAGGTTTTTCAATTTCAATTTTTTTAATATATCAGTATGTATCTCAAGATATTCTCTTAGTTACAAGTTCTATTAGTCTTTCTTGTTTTTCCACTTTTAAATTATTATTTTAATTTATATTGTTAGTATTTTAATTATAAAAATAATAATGTAAAGATTGTCTAACATATCAGACTTTACACTTTTAAATATATATTTTAAATAAAAAAACTTGAATATTAAAATTCAAGTTTTTACCAATTCCACTCAGTTATAAAGTCTTTACTTATTTCTTCTTGGAAATCAATAGTTTTATCAAAATCATCAGTTTTATATTGTATAACTGTAAGTGTTATGTCATCTAATTGTATATACTTATATCACATAAATTTTGATAAATTTATTGTTATATTATTAAATACACTTCTAGCACTTTTATATCATTTATCTTTCATATTTGGAGCTTGATTTATAGCTTCTTCTAATCTATTTTCTCAAAATAATTCTTCAGTTCAATCTCTTTTTGGTTTATTTATTGCTTCAGTAATTCAATCTGAATAAAGTACTATAATATCTCATTTTTCAAATTTTATTTCTTGTTCTTTTAATATTTTAGATATATCTTTTATCATTCAAATAGCAACTCAACCAGATTTAATTCTAAAAGTTTTTTTGCTAGATTGTTTATACACCATTAGATATTCATGTCATGCTCAAGTCATAAATAATCTTTTTTCTTTTTCATTCCATCTTACAAGTAGCATACTCATAAGTAGGTTTGCTTTTACTCTAGGTTTTAGCACTTCATTTGTTTTTACTAAAACTGTAGCTCATGATTTATATACTTTTGAAAAACCACTAACTAATGCATTTACCATTATCATAATAAATCATGCTCATACTCAATGTCAAGTTGCATCTCAAACATAAATATAATAATTATCTCATTGTTCAATTATATCATAACTATCTCATCATATTTCTCATGCTGGTTTTGACATAGCAATTATATTTAAAGATGGTACTTCAATTAATTTTTTAGTTAGCATTTTTCATTGTATTTCTTTTCATAGTTCAACTTCTCATTTTATTTCTTTACCATGAATAAATTCATCTTTTATATTTTTTAAAGTGTTTAATGTTTTACTGAAAAATATAAGTGCATAATTTAAATGTATATTTGGAGTTTTTCAGAATACTATTTCAGAATCTTTTAAGTCTCAAACTAAAAAATGTTTTATAGTACTTTCTAGTTTTTTTATAGGATCGTGATAAAATTTTTTAACTAAATAAATTATTACAATAAAACTTATAATAGTTATAATTGAAAAAATAAATATTTTAATAGTTATTGCAGTTTCTTTAAAATATAATTCTAATACCATAAAAATCATCGGATTTATAGCCAATGACATTAGTAAAATTATTTTAAAAATGTTATAAAATGATTTCATGTATATATTTATTATTTTAAACTATTTTAATGATACTATATTTTATTTTATAAATCAAAAAAAAAGAATATTTTTGTATTTAATTAAAAAAATAATTACTTTTTAACATTACTTAAAAAGTAATTTTGATTAAGTGTTTTTGCTAAATATAATTTACTTGTCCTAGAAAAGGAAAAAATATTCAAAAATATGAATTAAAGCCATAAAGACTGTATAATTTTTTTGAACATATAATTTTTAATTTGCAACTTATAATGTGAGTATCTAATACTATAACAACTATTGATATATGAAGTTCTAAAATAAGAACTGTTATTTGATATTTCGATAAAGAAAGAAATGATGATTTTAATATATTGTGAGTTTGAATTTCAAATTCAACTGCTATGAGAAAGTGAAATATACTTGATATGGAAGAATTTAAAAATAACTTAGATTCTTCTTTAGAAGAAGCTGAAAAAATGGCAGGTGAACATGTTTCATGAGCATATGTATCTTTTAATTCATCTAGTTTTGATGTTATTAGAAGTAAATGAATTGTTTCAGTTACTGGTTCAGAAATTTCAGAAGAAGATATAGAAAGAGCTTTAGATAAAGCAAAATCTGGAGTTGATATGCCAAATAAGGAAATTTTAAAAGTTGTTTCTGAAAGCTTTGTAGTTGATTTAGAAACTTGAATTAAAAATCCACTTTGAATGTCTGCTAGAAAACTTGAAGTTTCTGCAAATATATTTTCTATGAATTTAAATGTATTAACTAATATTAAAAAAGCTATTAGTGACATATGAATAGAAATCTATGATATCTATCCAAATCTACTTTCAAGTCCAGAATGAGTTTTAACAAAAAGACAAAAAGAATTAGGAGTTGTTTGTATAGATATAGGTTCATCAACAACATGAATTACTGTTTATGAAAATTGAGTATTAAATTTTTCTACAATTATTCCATTTGGTTGAGATAATGTAACTAATGATATTGCTTTAGGTCTTAGAACTTCAACTGCTATGGCTGAAAAAATTAAACTTGAATATGCTGAACTTGATTTAGAATGAAAAGATTGATTTAGAGATAGTGAATTTGATTTAAGAGAATTAAATATGTGAGAAGAATGATGAGTTTCAAGAGAGTATCTTTCAAAAATTGTAACTGCTAGATATGAAGAAATATTTCATTTTATAAGAGATGAATTAAAGAAAATTTGAAAAGATTGAATGCTTCCTGAATGAGCTATTTGTGTATGAGGTGGTTCTAAAATGAAATGATTTGTTGAACTTGCTAAAAAATCACTTAGATTACCAGTTTTCATTTGATTGCCATTTTCAAAAGATGAATTAGTTGATGCTTCAATTTCTGATCCTGTATTTTCTGCTGTAATTTGAACTATGATTTTTTCAAATATTTATGGTAATAATTGACCATTATTTTCTATAAATTTTAGCTCTATATTAGAGTCACTTAAAAAACTATTTAAGAAAATATTACCTTAATTTTAAAACAAACTTATATATATAATAATTAAATATGATTAATAGAAGAGAAGATAAATTAAAAAATTTATTATGACAAAATTCTGATACATTATCAGGACCTCAAGAAGTTAAATTAAGTAACTGAATATCTCCAGTTGCAAGAATTAAAGTTGTTTGAGTTGGTTGAGCTGGTCAAAATGCTGTAAATAGAATGATAGAATGAGGTTTAGATTGAGTAGAATTTGTTACTATAAATACTGATGCACAAGCATTATACAATTCACTTGCTCCAAAAAAGATTAATATTTGAAAAATAATTACTCATTGATTATGAGCAGGTGCTAATCCAGAAATTGGTAAAAAAGCTGCTGAAGAATCAAGAGAAGAAATTAAAGCTTCATTAGAATGAGCAGATATGGTATTTATCACTTGTTGATTAGGTTGATGAACTGGTACTTGAGCTGCACCAATTGTTGCTGAAGTTGCGAAAGAATTATGAGCATTAACAGTTTGAATTGTTACTAAACCATTTTCTTTTGAGGGGCAAAATAGAATGAGTAAATCTTTAGATTGATTTGCTTCTTTAAAAGAAAAAGTTGATACATTAATTACAATTCCAAATGATAGAATTTTATCAATTATTGACAAGAAAACTCCATTACTTGATGCATTTTCAATTGTTGATGAAATTTTAAATCAATGAGTTCAATGAGTTTCAGATTTAATTACTCAACCAGGTTTAATAAATGTTGATTTTGCCGATGTAACTTCTGTTATGAAAAATGCAGGTTCTGCACTTATGGGTATTGGTTATGGTTCTGGAGAAAACAGAGCTACTGAAGCTGCTAGATCAGCAATAGATTCACCACTTCTTGAATTATCAATTGCTTGAGCAAAATGATTATTATTTAATATAACTTGAGGTACTGATTTATCAATGTATGAAGTTGATGAAGCTGCTAGAATTATTACTGAAATGGTAGATCCTGATGCAAATATTATATTTGGTGCTACTATCAATGAAGAATATAATGGAGAATTAAAAATAACTGTTGTTGCAACTTGATTTGATGAAGAATCAAATGAACAATATTCATGAGAATCAAGATCTTCTATTAAATCTAACCCATTTGGTAGAAAACCAGTTCCAACTGATTCTAGAGTTATGCCTTCAGCACCAAAAAAAGTTGAAGAAGATTTAGATGTACCAAGTTTTTTAAGAAAAAAAATGTAATATAAAAAGATTTGCATTTATTATAAAAATTATTAAAATTAAATTGTACTTAGATTATGAAATTGGGGATTTGCGTAAGCGAATTCTCTTTTTATTTAAAATGTAATAATAAAAAACTATGTTAAATGTAAAACAAATAAATCAAGCAATTACCTTGATTTCTAAAGAAAAAAATATATCAAAAGAAAAATTAATTGAAATAATTGAAGCTGCAATTAAAACTGCTTATAAAAAAGACTATTGAAATAAAGATGAAGAGGTAAATGTAAAAATAGATTTAGAAAATGAATCTATTCAAGTTACAGTTGAAAAAACACTTGTTAAAGAAGTAACTAATCCAGCATTAGAAATAAGTTTTGAAGAGCTTGGTAATGACTCTGAAAATTTTGTTGAATGAGATATTATAGAACTTGATGTTACTGAAGAAATTCAAAATAATGATAACTGAGAGAGTTTTGGTAGAATTGCTTCACAAGCTGCTAGACAAGTTATTATTCAAAAAATGGGTGAATCAGAAAAAGAAAAAATTTATGAACTTTTTGAATGAAAAGAAGGTCAAATTGTAAATATAAAAATAGAAATTGTTGAATGATCAAAAGTAATTTTTGATTATATGTGAAATCATATTGTATTACCTAAAGGTGAACAAGTATCAAGAGATAATTATGTTGCTTGAGCTAGATTTTTCTTATATATTGCTGAAGTTTCAAAATGAGATAATTGATCTCCTAGAGTTATATTATCTAGAAAAAGACCCGAATTAGTTACGGCTATATTTGCTGAAAATGTACCTGAAATTTTAGATTGAATAATTAATATAGATAAAGTTGTAAGACAAGCATGAGTAAAAACTAAAATTTTAGTTTCATCAAATTATGATGAAGTTGATCCAGTTTGAACACTTATTGGTCAAAAATGAATGAGAGTTAAATCAGTTATGGATGAACTTGGATGAGAAAAAATAGATATAATTCCAAATTTACCTGATATGAGAGAAGTTATAAAAAAATCACTTTCACCAGCTGATATTATAAAAGTAGAAGTTGATGAAGAAAATAAGTCTTCTATTGTT
The DNA here is from genome assembly GCA_964415565.1 of uncultured Candidatus Peribacteria bacterium. Classification (GTDB taxonomy): domain Bacteria; phylum Patescibacteriota; class Gracilibacteria; order BD1-5; family UBA6164; genus JABWCI01. The sequence goes on along the minus strand of CAYQAV010000061.1, from coordinate 2,154 downwards.
TATATATTACCAAATGAAAGAGCTAAAGCTGTTTGAAAAAATGGTTTGAATGTTAATTTAGCTTCTAAATTAACTGGTTATAAAATTTCTATTGAAGATATTAAAGAATAAAAATAAAAAATCAGTTAATACTTTTAAGTATTAACTGATTTTTTATTTGAAAAATATTTTATTATTTTTATAATAAAATTAGTTATTTGCTAATTTTGTATTTTATGAAAGTATTATTTTTAAAACATGTGATAAATGTAGGAAAAGAGTGAGAAATTAAAGAAGTGAAACCAGGTTATGCTTCAAATATGCTTATTCCTCAATGACTTGCCATAGAACTTACTCCTGAAGCAGAAAAAAAATATAGAGATAAGATTAAAAAAGATGAAAAACATAGGATGGAACTTATAGAAAATAGGCATATAATTTCAGAATCTCTAAATCATAAAAAACTTGATTTTGTTCTTAAGACATGAACTAATAACAAAGTTTATGGTTGAATTTGAGAAAAAGATATTATAGAATATATAAAGAAAAAATTTAAAATTGAACTTACAAAAAAACATATTGATATGCCAAATGGTCATTTAAAAAAAATATGAGAACATATAGTTTATATTAAATTATGAAAAGATGCTATGGCTAAAATTTTTATAAATATTAATGAAGAAAAATAATGTATTTAGCTATTGATTTAGGAGATAAAAGATGTTGAATTGCTATTACTATTGAGTGAATTCCTATACCAAAAGAGATAGTAAATAGAACACTAATAATTAACACCTTAAAAAAGTATATAAAAAATTATGATATAAAAGTAATAGTAGTTTGATTACCTTATGATTTGTATAATACTGATTTAAAACAGTTAAATAAAACAAAAAAATTTATAGAAAAGTTAAAAATCATATTTCCAGATATAAAGATTGATACAATTGATGAAAGATTTACTACATTTGAAGCTGAAAATATTTTGAGAAGTATGAAAATAAAAGAAATGAATTGAAAAAAAGATGATATTTCAGCTAGCTTAATACTTGAATCATATTTAAAATTGTAATTTTTTGACTTTAATTTTTAAATATGATTTAATATATATATATTTATATTATTAAAATAATGTTATGAAAAAATTTAAGATTTTATTTTCAATTTTTATTTCTTTTATGTTTATATCTAGTGCTTATGCAGCTACTATTGAAAACATACAAGCAGTTGATAATCAAACTGTAAAAATTGCAGCTTCGTCAGATGTAACTTTTTCAGATTTAAAAGTATATGGTGATGTAAAAATTTTAAGAGATATCAGTGTATTAAATTCAAATAGTGATTCACAAAATCCTAAAAAAATAGTTTTAACACTAGCTTCAGATCTATTTAAAAATTCTTCATATAGTCTTATCTGAGTTTTATGAGCTGAATGAAGTATAGAATTTAAATTAGGTGATAAATTATCAGGAGAATATATTAATGAAAATATTTATAATGAAAAAAAGATTATAGAAAAAGTAGTTATTCTAGATCCTAGAACAATAGAAGTGTATTATAATTATGAAATAACTGAATTATTATTTGAATTTAAACTTTTAAGTGAACTTGTTGTTGAATCTTTGTATTCAACATGAAACAATATATTAGATATTAATCTTTCAAGTACTTTAGATAAGTCATCATCATATATATTAATGATTTGATCTCTTGAAAATATAGATTGAGAACAATTAAATCTAACAGAATCTTTATATGATTTTTCTACAAATAGTACTTTGGTTGATAAAAATCCAATATCTCAAGAAAATATTTTAGAAACTTCTAATATAAATAACTTAGAAAATTTAAATAATATTGATTCTAATATAGAAGAAGTATCATTAAATGCAGCATCTACTCCTGAAACAGGAACTGAAACTTGGTTTATTATGTTACTTACATTTTTATTTTCTAGTTTCTATTTTATAAAAAATAAATCTAAAAAAGTATAAAATAATATAAGAAATTAAACAACAAAAAAACAATGTAATATTAGGCTTAATTGTAAAAAGTGTGTGGCTAAAATAAGGAGTATTTGGTATAATAAAGCCAAATACTCCTTTATTTTTAACTATGTTAAATAAAAATAGCCATAAAATCTGTAAAAAATGTAAATCAAAGGAAATAAAAAAA
>CAYQAV010000060.1:0-7866 GCA_964415565.1 uncultured Candidatus Peribacteria bacterium | reverse complement strand
AAGATTTTTCTATATCTTGATCTAATTTTTTTTGATTTTCTAAATAAGATTTTTCTCTTTCTTTAAAATCAATTAATAATTGATTTTCTAAATTTGAAATTTCATCTGTAGTATAATTAGGATTACTATTTTTAAAATCTTCAAGCATTTTTTTATTTATCTCATTATTTTCATTAATAAATAAATTATAATTTCAATCATTATTTTCTTTTTTTTCTAAAATAAAAGAATCATAATTTTCTTTACTATTTGAATTAATTTCATTTTTTAAAATATCAATATTATTTTTCACATTAATCTCTTTGTTTAAATTTTCATCAATAACTACATTAGTTTCATTAAAACATGAAGACAAACTAAGAATTAAATAAAATAAAATTAAAATTAAATATTTTTTTTTCATATAAAATTTAGTTTAAAAAATTAATATTATCTAACCACATATAAGAACTATAGCTATATCACTTATTTATTATCCATTTAAATTCATAATTTCAAGCTGGTAAATATCAACTTGTATAATTCTTATATCATGCATTAAAATCTACACTTCAATAAGGATTATCATATTGTTTTACTCAATTTATATAAAATTCTGCTCTAGAGTAATATAAACCTTCAGTTTTTATATCAAATGATATTCTTTGTGTTTGTGTTAAAGTTTTATTATATATTAATTCAGATTTTCAACCAACTCATCATGGTATTGTTGGATTCTTTATTGAATGTGTTCAGTTTGAAACTTCTCAAATTCAATTTACTTGTTTCCATGGCATATTATTATTAGATCAACTAAATGTAAATACATTCCATGGATTTACATCTCATTTATCTAATGAATTATCTGGTGTAAATCATGTCCATCAACATCCAGTTCATCATCATATACATGTAAATTTTATATTATCTAACCATATATATGCTTGATATCAATATCTTTTTGTTACAACCCATTTAAACTCATAATTTCATGCTGGCAATAATGTACTCTCAAATGTTTTAAATCAGTCATTTGCATTTCATTGTCATCATTCATGAACTTGATCTGAACTACCATTTCAACTATAAAATTGTGTTTCAACTCAATTTATATAAAATATATAATTTGACCGTCATGATAAATTAGTTTTAACATCAAATGTTATTTTTTGTGGTTGTGAGAATGATACCTTTCTAATCAATTCTGATTTTCAATAATCTCATGGAATTGTTGGATTAATTATTGAATATGTTCAATCTGATATATTTCACGTTCAACTTACTTGCTTCCATGGAGTATTTATATTTCATCAAAATTTAAATATATCCCAAGGAAATATATCTCCTTTTTCAACAGAATTATCAGGTGTAAATCAAGTCCATCAACATCCAGCTCAACCTCATATACATGTAAAATTTAAATTATCTAAATATGCATATGAAGAATTTCAATATGATCTTGTAACTTCCCATCTAAAATCATAAATTCAAGGTGGTAAAAGTGGTGATGTAAATGTTTGAAATCAATTATTCCAATTTTCTCAGCTTCAATATAGTGTTAAATATTCAGAATTATTTATATAAAATCTAACAGTAGAATAACTATTTAAAAAACTTTTTAAATCAAAACTAAATTTTGTTGGAGCATATGTAAAAACTCTATATTTAAATTTTCATGTTCATGAAGTTACATTTATATTTACTCATTTACTTCAAGATTTTCAAACTCAAGATTTTACTATTGCAGTTCAAGCTCATTCATAACTATATAAACAAGAATCTTTTATATCAAAATCATTCTTAAAAAATTCAAATGTTCAATCTTCTAATCAACATTTTATTGGAAATACTTAAGTTTTTATAAATTTATTTATATCACAATCAAGTAAAGAATTAATCTTTAATCAAACTTTTTCTATATTTGAAAAATTTGTTATATCTGATCTCAAAAGATCATAATTATCATATATAAATTTATAATCAGGATTATTTTTAAATATATCATCACTAAAAGATTCATTTAAACCAGATATAAAATTTACAACTTCCTCATCTGTTTCAACTCAACATTTATTTAATTTATATAAAAGTCTTGGTATAAAAGTAATTCAAGTAGATGTTTCTGAATAATTTGAATAATTTCATGGAAGTAAATTTGTATTATTTATAGAAAATAAATCAGTTTCTTGATTTACCAAAAGATTATAATTTTCATTCTTATTTAATACCATACTAGGTGCTGAAACTACATGTAATTCTCAATTAATTTTTGTTTTTACAAATAATTTATTAAAAGTTCAAAAATTATATGTTTTTTCATTTCAAGCAGCATATGTTTTATCAAATAAAAAAGAAATAGGTAATTCATTTCACTCATTTTCCAAAATAGTTCACAATTCATAAATATTATTTTTTACATCTAATGAATAATTAAAATCAACTTCTTTATATTTTGGTTCTAATTCATCTACAAAATAATTTAAATTAGTAAGAGTAGCATTTCAAATACTTCAATTGTACCAAACAGTTTTTCATAAGTATTTAACTTGTTTACTATTTTCAGGTATTGGTAAAGTTTTAGATACAGTTTTTTCTAATTCTAATGCTTTTTTTATATTAGTTAAATTACTAATTCTAGAAACATCTCTAGAATTACTTGTATAACTAGAATATCAAATATATGCTATTGATGATAATATAGTTAAAACAGTAATAGTTACCATTAGTTCAACAATGGTAAATCAAAACAATTTAATTTTTTTTATATTTTTAAATTTTATCATTATGTAATTTTAATAAATAATAAATATAATTACCTATTCATAATACCATATACACTAGGTCAATGCAATGAATTAATATTGACAATATTTTTTTTTAATATTTAATATCAAAAACGGTTATATGTAGCATAAAATTTGACTTTTAGAGATGAGATTTATATAATAAATAAAATTTATAATAATAAGTAAATAAATATGTTAATAAAAGCAAAAGAGTGAATTGATAAAGCATTAAAACATTTAGATGTTGAATATACTAAATTACAACTAGGTAGAGCAAATCCTGCAATGGTTGAATCAATTTTAATTGAACAATATGACTCTATGCAACCAATTCAAAACATGGCAACTGTATCAAACTTAGATGCACAAACTCTTACTATAAAACCATGGGATAAAAATGTAATTCATCCTATTGCAAAAGCAATTACAGAAAGCTGATTATGATTAAATCCACAAACAATGGCAGATTCAATTATGATAAAAATGCCATTATTAACTGAAGAAAGAAGAAAAGAAGTTTCTAAAATAGCTAAAAATCTTGCTGAAGATGCTAAAATTTCAGTTAGAAATGCAAGACAAGAATCATTAAAGGTTATTAAAAAAGCTGAAGATGATAAAGAAATCTCAGAAGATATAAAAAAACAAACAGAAAGTGATTTACAAAAGCTAATTGATGATGCAAATAAAAAAATAGAAGAACATTTTAAACACAAAGAAGATGATATAATGAAAATAAAATAAAAATTTGATTTATTATATATTTTTCATATAATCAGCCAGTAACTCTTAAAAAGAGATTGATTTTATATATTAATAAACGTAATAATGGCTAAAGGTAAAAGAACTTACGTTGGTTTTTACTCTACTGAAACTGGAAACCTTGTTCATGTAACAAACATTCAAAAAAAGAATTTTGAAGCTGGTAAAAAAGGTCCAGAACTTAGAAAATACAACAAAGTAACTAAAAAACACGAAGTTTTAAAAATGAAAGAAATTAAAAAATAGAACATAAAAAAATAACACTTTTCAAGTGTTATTTTTTTATGTTCTAAATGTATTTTTTTCTATAAAATCATCTACTTCTTTTTCTAATTCAAATGAAATTAATTCATTAGTTGAAACTATGTTTACATCTTCATCTTCATCAAAAGCTTCTATCATTTTTTTGAATTTTAATGCCTTATCAAACTCAGTTACTTCTATTTCATTGTCAGGAAGAAAATCAAGCTTAGATTCCATTATTTCAACTCATTTTTCATTGAAAAATTTCTCTATTTCTAAAAAATCATCTACTGAAGTTATTATTTTTATATAATCATCAGTTAAAATTATATCTTCTGCACTTGTTTCATAAGTAAGTTCCTCTATTTTTTCAAAACTATTTTCTTTTGGATCTATAAATAAAACTCATTTCCTATGAAACATCCAAGAAACTGCTCAACTTTCTCATAAAGTTCATCAATATTTTGAAAAGATATGTCTCATATTTGCTACAGTTCTATTTTTATTATCGGTAATTGTAGAAACCATAACAGCAATTCAACCTGGAGCATATCATTCGTAAACAATTTCTGAAAGTGCAACTGCACTTTTATCTTCTCAAGTTCATTTTTTTATTGCTCTATCTATATTTTCATTTGGAACTCATGCTTTTTTTGCAGAATGAACTGCTGCATAAAGTGATGGATTTGAATCTGGATCTCATCATTTAACTGCAGCAATTGATATTAATTTAGCATGTATACTAAATACTTTACCTTTTACAAAATTTACAGCATTTTTTCTAGCTTGAACTACTGGTCATCTTCACATAAACTTACTCTTAAATTTTAAAAAATTATTTTTATTTTATACAAATTATTTTTTTTGCAAATATTAGTTAAATTCTTTTAACATATTTCTAAACCATAATTTATCTCAAAATAAATAAGTTAAATCATAATGTGCTCTTTCTATACTTATTCATCTATCTAAAACAGATTTATCAATTTTTTGTTTTTCAATAACATAACTTATTAATTTAAGTTTTTCATTGTGATTTCTTCATCTAGTTGGAAATTTAACTGTTTCTATATTTTTAAATTTTGAGAAAAAAAGATAAGTATATAGATTTAAGTTATCACTTCTTGCATAAAAACTTCAAAGTTCTAAAGCTCTCAATTTTGCATTTCATCAAATATCCTTTGTTTTTTTAGATAAATACTCTATTCCAGTTTTTATTGAATTTTCAATCTCTTCTTTTAAAGAAGAGAATTCATCTAAATTTAAAAGTTTTAATGCTCTTAAATAAATAAAAATATTTGTATTTCTTTTTGAATTTATAGGTTGAAGTGCATCAAAAAATAAATCTACTCTATTTTTTGATAAATTTATAATCTTGATTAATTCTTTTTTTTGAGTTTCAATATCCAAAAATCATAGATCAATTTTTCATAATAATCATTCAATTTGAGAAAAAATATCATCATAACTATCATCTAAGATATTTATTTTATCTTCATTTGATAATTCATTATTTAATATTATTTCCTTGAAATCAGGTCTAAATCTCTTTTTTATAACTAAATCATTTACTACAACTGTACAAATATCTTTGCTTCAATACTTGTGTTCTGCATAACATAATCAATTATTATATCTACAAAAATCTCATTCTCAAAATACTTCAAACAATACATTTGGAAATTCTAAAACTATACTTTCTATTTCTTTAAGTGTGATTTCCCTACTTAAAATTACCTTATTCACATTATAATTATCAAGCATAAAATATATAGCTTCTTTATTATAAACAGCCATTATTGTTGAAATATTGATTTTTCCATTATAATTTATACTCTTCAAATATTCAAGTATTCATATATTTCCACAAATAATTCAATCTATTCAAATTGACATAAATTCTTCTACCATTCTTTTTATGTATGAAAAAGTTTCATCAGTATAATACCAAGCATTTAAGTTTATAAAAAGCTCTAGACCATGAGAATGAACTTCTTCAACTATAGTTAATAATGTTTCAAAACTAGTAATTTGTTCATGTTCTGAAAATCTACCATTTGGACTAACTTCAAATCAAAATTTTGTGTACCAGTAATCTGGATTATATCATGTAAAAAATTCAGTAGCTCATCATAAAACAAGAGTATTAATATATTCTTTTACATCTTTTGCATTTTTTCAAGTGCTAGAAAATCACAATCAAACTATTTTTTTAAACATAAAAAAATCTATTAAATAATATAATTTTATTATAACTTTAAAAGCAAAAAATAAAAGCTAAATTTGAAAATCAAATTTAGCTTTTATTTTTGTTCACTAAAAGTAAACTTTATTATTTAGCATTCTGTAATGTTCTCTAACGATAGCTGAGTGTCTAATTTTTTTCTTAGATTTGTCTCAAATTGCATATCTTTCAGTTCTGATTTTGTTTGCGATTCTTGATTGGAAAAATAATTTTTTATATCTTAAAATCATTTTTTCATTAGTTTCACCATCATTTTTTACTGCGTAAATCATAATTTCTATCCCCTTAAGGAATTAAATAATAAGTCTCTTAGTAGTTCTAAAAGTGCTGAAATTATATTTAGCAAATATCATTTGTCAAAACTAAATATTTTTATATATTTAGAATAATTAAATATATAAAATAAAAAAGAAAAATGAATAAAGATAGGATTAAAAAATTAGAAAGTATGTCAAGAGAAATTATAAGTAAATTAATTTTTGAAGAAATAGATGATAGTGAAAATATCTTTTGAATTATAACTATAACAGACATAGTTATAAGTTCTGATTTATCTTACCTAGATGTTTGGGTTAGTGCATTTAAAAATACTGAAATATTAGCTAAAACTTTAGCTAAACACAATCATGGTATACAATCAAGATATAATAAAGCTATTAGTATAAGAAAATTGCCTAAAATAAGATATAGATATGACTCAAAATGAGAAGTTGGACAAAAAATATGCGAAACTATTAATAAAGTAATTTAATAAAAAGTGAGAGAAAAACCATTAAGTAAAATAAAATTATTTACATACTTTATCAAAAATAAATTTAGTAAAAAGAAAAAAAATAACTCTAAAATAATATTAAATAAAATTGAAAGTTGATCTTTTACAAAAAAAAGAAGCAATTTCAATATAAGAATAAATTATTTAGAGTATTTTAAATTTTTTAAAAAAAATTATATACCCTATTATCTTATTTTATGAATTAGCATAATTTTTATAACTATTTTTTTAGTTTTATGACCTATTTTTACTTTAAAATACATAGAAATAATTAAAAAAGACAATATAACAAATATGAATATAGCTTATAAATCAGTAGAAAATTTAAGATGAGAAAAATTATATAAAATTAATGAACTTGATGTATTTAATAAATTTAAAAATTATCAAGATAACATAAAAAGTATAAATTTAAAAATACAATTACCAAATACAATAAAAATTGAGGCAGAATCATATAAAGAAGTTTTTAATGTAATGATAAATAATAATACTTATATACTAGTAGAAAATGGTACTGTTATACCTTCTCAAACTTCAAAATCATTAAAAAACCTAAATGTAATAATGAATATTGATAAAAATAAATTTATTGATTATAAGCAAATATTTAATCCTTTTTATATAGAAAAAATTAATAATATAATTAAAAAACTAGAAGAAAATATAATAAATATAAAAATTGTAAATCTATATTATTATGAAAATGAAAGAGAACTTCATATTGAAATAGAAAATTGAAATAATCTCATATTTTCTATTGATGATGATATAGATACTATGGAACAAATAGAAAAATTAGTTATTTTTAATAAAGATTATTCTTCAATAATAGATAATAAAATTATTTATATTGATTTGAGAATAAAAAAGAAAATATTTTATTGTGAAGCATTATTATCTAAACAATGTAATAAAAATATAAAAAGTATCTATTGAAAGTGATCTGCCACCTAAAAAGTAGATTTTTTAAAAAAGGACTTATAAATCTTCAAGATGATTTCTGTATTGAACAGGAGTCATCTTTTTTTTGTTCCATTGGAAACGATTATTATTGTAATAGAATATATAATTTTTAATGA
>CAYQAV010000059.1:0-4704 GCA_964415565.1 uncultured Candidatus Peribacteria bacterium | reverse complement strand
TTAGATAATACATAGAAAAAGTATATTTTTAAAAATATACTTTTTCTATGTATTATCTAACTGATTCTTTAAGAGTTTTACCAGCTCTGAAAACAGGAGAATTCATAGCAGGAATCTTAATAGATTCTCTAGTTCTTGGATTAACTCAATTTCTAGCAGCTCTAGAAGAAACTTTAAATGCACCAAAACCAGTAATATTAACTTCTCTACCTTTTTTTAATTCAGTAGTTATAACATCAATCATAGATGTTAATGCTTTAGAAACAGCATCTTGGCTTAAACCAGCATCAGCAGCAACTGCTTTAATAAAATCTTGTTTTTTCATGGTAACAAAATGTTATAAATATAAACATCTATATTTTAGCAAAGTTTCAAGCAATTGCAAATCTTTTTTTAAAAAATCCGCTTAAATTCAAGAACAAAATAATATTAATAAATAATAATGGCTTATATAAGCCATTATTATTTATTAATTACTATATATAGAATATTTTAAAATATTTAAAAATTTAGTGTTATCTACTGTTGTTTTAAGGTTTTGTTTGTAATCTCATATTTCTCAAATAGATGTAATTTCTAAATATGGTCTAGTAAAATATTCGTTTGTATTAGTTGATGATAAATTATATAATATATCATTAGAATTTCATGCATTAAATAATACTAAATAATTTGTATTTGATGATGATAAAAATTCTCATATAGTTTTTTCAGCTTTTGTAAATCAAACATTTGTAAATACTTTATTTGTTCAAACTAAATTAGTTCATATTCAAGAAATTCAATTTAATTTTCATATAACATTCCAAGACAAGTCATTTGGATTTCAAGTTGATATACTCAAAGTTAAATCATTAACTTTTTGCTCTCAAGTATCATCTATATAAAAGAGAGGAATTATATTATATCAAAGTGGTTCTAAACTTCAATCGTAATTATTTGCTTTTCAATTATTAGAATATGAAATTAAAACATCTTTTTTAGGATGATATAAACTGGAATTTAAAAAATTATCTGATAATAAAACAGATTTGTTATTAACATCTAAATCAATCTTAGAATCATATCAATAACCTTTATTTTTTATATCTAAAAGTGCTAATTCTTGTGCTGATTCAGCTCAAGCATATGCTTTTAGATATTCTCACATAGCTCTATTACTATTCATTTCATTTAATATTAATCTAAGAATTCATATTGATAACACCATAAGAAAGCCTATCAATAGAATAGATAGAATAACTGAATATCATTTTTTATTTATATATAGTTTTTTCATATTTTTATTAAAAAGGTCTTTCACTAATTGTAGTTTGGAAAATTAATTTATTATTTTCTATAAGATTTGGCTTAACTCAAGCTTTTATAGTAGGTTGTAAAATAATTTTTACCGTAACTTTATTAACATATAAAGAAGTTACATAAAAATCTATATTTTTAACTGTAACTAAACTATTTGTTAATGGTTTTCAATTTTTAACAATATAACATTGTTCAGCAATATTTTCACAAGTTATATTATCAGTTCTGATAAATCAAGTTCATATTTTTTTTGCCAAATAATATTCATTTAATCATTTAGTACACAATTTAGAACCTTGTTTATAAGAAGTTGAAACATTAAATGAACAAGTATCAAGTGTATTTTCTGAAACTCATATTATACCATTTTTCATAATATCTTCTGAAATTTCAGTAGTAACACTTTTCATATTTTCATGCATTGCTCTATTTATATCAGATTTAAGTGAAGTATCTGAACTTAATATATATATTGATATTATAGATATCATCATAATTGAAAAGATAGTTATAGAAACTACTACTTCTACCAATGTAAAGGCATTTATATTTTTTTTCATAATTAAAATCTTTTAAAGTCCGTAAAAATAGAATTAAGTTTAAATTCATGATATCATCTCATATACCAAATAACCTTAGAAGTAACTTTAAATGCATCATCTATAGTTCTATTACTAGTTCAATCATTGTAATCTACCTTGTCTATTTTTATATATTTATAAAATTGAGTCTTATCTCATATTCAAGAGCAATCAAAAGTATAAATATTATCCGTAGTTAAACATAATCTATAATTTTGCATTTTATTATTTAATTCACTTTCTCATTCTCAAAAATTTGATATTTCAGATATACTTATTGGGAAACCATTTGTAAAACTAAAATCGTTTTCTATTTTATAATATTTTCAATATTCAAACAAAAATGTATGGTTGTCACTAACAGGATTAAGTTGATTATATATTTGTATTTTTTTATAATTACTATCTCTAATATTTCTAACTAATTCTACTTGTTCCCTAGCTAAATAAGAAGCAATTATATAGTTTTTATTATAATCATTTAAATTTAGTGTTGTATTAATTATAGAATAAACACTTATTATTCACATGGTAAATATAAGTATTCAAACCAAAACCTCTATCATAGAAAATGCTTTTTTATTTTTTTTCATAATAAATTTATTTATAATCAACTATATTTGTACCTTTAAAGTAAATTAATTCTTTTCTTAAATTTGCAGTAGTTGCATTTTTAAATGAAAAAATTATAGAAATTTCATCAAGTGTTATCTCTGTTTTAGGAATTGTATCAAAACTATAAATTTTTGATTCTCAATAAATAGAATTATAAAAAAATAAAACTGAATTACTACCTCATAAATCATTTATTTTTATCCCATCTTGAAGTAATTTTATTTTTAAAATTTTTGTATCTCAAAGTTCTATATTGTTTATTGAGTTTTCATCTATATTATAAGGATATGAAAAAAATATTATTTTATTATTATCTGGTTGATTTGTAGTCATATAAATTCATATTGATTTATTTCAATTTATATCTTTTATTCATGAGACAGCCATATTTCTAGCCTCATAAAAACTTTGACTAATCTCACGAGCTGATAGTTTTAGTTTAGCTTTATTTTGAAAATAACTATATGGTGCAAATGTCATCATCATAAGAATCATAACAATTGAAATTGCTACAATTAATTCAAAAAGTGTAAATGCCTTTTTTTCTAAATACATATATTATTATAAATCTATAATTCTTAAAATGATTATAAGAAAAAAACTAAAAATTAAAATTAATTTTTAGTTTTAGTTTTTTATTTATGAAACTGTTTGTGTTACCTTTAGTATTGCTCAGAAAATAGCAAATGCAAACCATAATACAAATACTCAAGCAAAAAGTATTGCAAGTGGTTCAATCCATTTAGTAAGTCTTACTAATGAATAATCTACTTCTTTTTCATATTGTTTATTCATTTTTAAACATATTGATTCAAGATTTGCTGTTCTTTCTCAAACAGAAAGCATTTGTAAGTAATCAGATGGAAAATATTCTTTTTCTGGATCTACTTCTTCCATTGATTTTACAATTCAACCTCATTTAGATACCTTTGTTATTATTTCAGAAAAAAGATCCATATAAATAAAACTATTTGTTGCTTTTCATACAAGTGTAAGAGCTTTTACTATATTTATTCAAGATCAAATAAGTGTCGCAAGATTTGATGCTATATTTGCTAAAATATAATTTTTATATATTTTTCAGATAAGCGGAATACTAAATACAAAATTTTCAATTGTAATCTTTCATAATTTAGTATTTTTATATCAAATAAAAAATACTATAACTGTAGCAATAAATAAAAATATAAACCATACATTATTTATCATAAAATCAGATGTTGCTAATAATGCTTTAGTTGCTAAAGGCAATTCAACTCCAGCATCTGCAAACAATGGTTTTATAGTAGGAATAACATAAGTTAAAACAATTCACAGTGCCAAAAATAAAAATAAAAATATAATTATTGGATATGTTAATGCTCATTTTATTTTATTTTTAAGATCATAAATTTTTTTTAAATCATCACTAAGTTTCATAAGAGAATTAGATAATTGACCTGTAGATTCTCAAGATTCAATTATGGAAATTTCAGATGATTGAAATACAGATGGTATTTTTCTCATAGATTTTGAAAAAGAATCTCATGAAGAAATATAAGTTATTAATTCTCTAATCTTAGCCTTAAAAAAAGGACTTGAAATTTTTGAATTTACTGATTCTAAAGACTCTGTAACTCAAACACCTCAATCAAGCATTACAGATATATATTCATAAAAATTATATTTATCTATAAGACCTACTTTTTTAAAAAGAATTATATCACTACTTTTATTTTCAATTGTTTTTGTATTTTCCATATTTATTTATAAAAAATTTTTAAAGGAATAGTTATATTATAACTAGATTCTGAATCTAATTTTGGATAAGTAAATGAATCTATAAAAAATTTATATTTTGAACCATCTTTTATAAAAAAATCTAAGATTTTAAACATTCTATCTTCAGTTGGAATTCTTAAATTTAACATAATTGTAGATTCCATAAAACCTATTTCATTAAGTTTTCATTCTGACATTGATATACTTCTTATTATACTAACTCAGTCAGTATATTTTAAATTATCCTCTTCTATTTTTGAATATATATAATCTATAAGTTCATCTTCAGAAATATCAGGCAGTAATCTGCCTGATCGTTCATAGCGATTTTTGAGTAAGTCTAATAGAGCCTTATTATAAGCGGTTTGCAATTCGTTAAACATTCTCTCAGGCGGCCTTAACAATTCATTCATCGAATTTATCCAAAAATAATTATTTGTATCCT
>CAYQAV010000058.1:0-9431 GCA_964415565.1 uncultured Candidatus Peribacteria bacterium | reverse complement strand
TATTATTTTTATTTTATTATATTTTTTGATGGAAGCAAATTTAAAAGTTTGTTAATTCTAAAAAAAATAAAATATATTTATAGTATTAATAATCTAAACATAAGTATGAAGTATTCTATATAATATTATGGTAGTGTTTTTGAATATTTAATATATTAATTTTAAGTTATATTTTTATTATTTTAACTCTCCTTGTATTTCAAGTAAATTGTTTTGTATAATATTGATTTTAAATATAATGTTTTTAGATGATTTCTATAGAAATAGAGTTGGTATTTTATAAGGATTTGCGTTTTTCATCATCAATCTGGTATAAATTATCTGAATTGATAAAATTATCAGAAATTTTAAAAAAGAAGCAAAATGAGAAAGAAAACTCATTAAAACTCAAGTAGTTTTATAACATTACTTTTTATTTATGAAAAAATATTTCGTTTTACTCCTTTTAAGTTTTGTTTTAGTATCTTGTGGAAAGCAAAAAAATCAACTAATAACTACTAGTGAAGTTCCAAAAAATACAGAGCAAGAAATTTCTGAAAATAAAGAAAATTTAGTTGTAGAGAATAATAGTATTTCAAATACTTGAGAAGTAATAGAGGTTTGAAGTTGAGAAATTACAGAAAATAATTCAATCAGTATTGAAAATAAAGAAAATTTACAAAATACTGAATCAGATGAAATTCTATATAAAAAAGATTTATGAAATTGATTTACTTTAAATCAAACAGAAGATAAAACAAATGTTTTATTTAATTGAAGTGTTATTAAAACTTATAATCATTCTTCAAAAGAAATTCCTTTTATTTGGGATGAGTGATGTGAAGAATTATCAAAAAAATTTAATTTAATTTGAAATATTTGAGTTTGAAATTGGAAACAAGAAACTTGGGATTCATTATGAGAAAAATGACAAAAAGAATGTTTAAGAGAAAATTATAAAAATACTCTTGATGTTGAAAAAATAAATCAAATTTTTTTTACTATAAATAAATGAGGATATGAATGGGTAGATAAAACTTTAATTGATATTTCTGATTTAAAATCATTTCATTTTAATGAAATTTCAGCAGATGAAATAATAAAAATAGAAAAATGAAATACTATGATTTATTTACAATGGAAATGATTTAGGGCAAATGATTGATGACTATTATGAATAGATGTATCTTCATGAAATCAAAAAATTTTATTTAGAAATGATGCTGATAGATCTGAATCTGAGAAAGAATACAAAGAAATGACCGATTTTAAATTATTGATAAATAAACAAATTGAAATTAAATATAAATGACAAAATTGAAGTATAAACTCAACTATTATAAATATTTAAGTTTTTTATTTTATTCAAGATCTGTGGAACTCTCTCTGGACTATCGTCCAGCCCCTTCTTTTTTAAAATTTAGAATAAAATCATCTTTCTAAAAAGAAAAATGCTTTTACAAAAAAATAAATCCAAAAGAAATACGGTAAACCCTCGTTGCACTCTCGCTCATACTTTGCTCAGGTCTGACAACAGCCTCTATGAGGTTCGCTCGTTGCACTTCGCTCTCCCATATTTTGCTCGTTCCTCGCAAAACATCTCATAGAGGCAAACGTTATGTGTAATCATTTTTTAAAAAATTTAATGATTTGCAGAGAGATTTTTAAAATAAAGAGTGAAAATTTATTTTTTTCTTTAAAATAATGAGAGGATACGGTACTTTCTCCATTTCGCTTCGAAAATGAATAATTTTATAAACTCTATTTTTTACCATTAACTTATTAATTATGAATTTACGTACCAAAAATATTATACGCATTCTTACATATAGTGCTTTGTATTCATTTACAGTTCTTACTATATCTTACTATATGTTTCAACAAATTACTGGAAATAGAATAGATACAAACACGATGAATAAATTAATAGTGATAATGATTATTATAGCTTCTATATTATTTTTCTATATAACAATATCTTCGTTTAAAACATTAAAGAATGAGGTTACAAAATCTTTAGAGTTTATTTATTTTATTAAACATTCTATCTTATTGGTATTAATATCTCTTGGGATATTTTTATTAAAATTATTAATAATTGGTTCTCCTGGTGGTGATGCCGGTGTTGCATATGGTGTTACATTAATAATATTTACTCCTATCTTAATATTACTTTTTGTTGTATACGTATATACAAGTTATTTCTATAATAAGGCAAAACAAAAATTTATTTCAGACTACAAAACAGAGCCAGTCAATATTTTTCCTATTACAACAAAGTTCATAATTACTATATTCATAACATTAGGTGGTATTGGAATATTTCTAAATATATAAAAAGATGTTTCTATTTTTTTAGAAGATGGGGTAGGTGTGAATACTAAAAAATAGAAACGAAAAAATAAATTTTCTTTTAAATATGAAAAATCTCTCTGCAAAAGAATAATAAGGATAAAAAATGACTTCTTCTCTTCGCTATGACCCCGTTGCACTATCGCTTCGTTCCTCACTCTGGACATATAACAGCTTCTATGAGGCTCGCTCGTTGCACTACACTCTCCCATATTTTACTCGTTTCTCGCAAAATATCTCATAGAAGCAAACGTTATGTGAAATCTAACTTTAATTTTAACAAATAATTATGATCAAAAAAAACTTATTTACATGGATTATTGCACTATTGGTAATAATTATTACATTCTCGGATCTAATGGTTATTAATGTAGTTCAAAATATTCCTTTATATATAGCAACAAATTCCATCACTCTTTTGGTTGTAATTCAAAAAATAATTGTACCAATTATTGGTATATTGTTTTTAATCGGTTTATACAATAAATCAAAAAATATTAATATATTATTAAATTCATTTTTCGGATTAGAAATATTGTTTTCATTAATAAATGGTATTTTACCTTATTATTTTATTGAAATTCATACCGTGTTTCCTAATATATCATCACACACATCGGACCTAATCTTTAGCAAGGAAAGCATTTTAATTGCATCATTGGTATATATTACATTTTTAACACTACTTTGGATAGGATATTTTTATTATTTAAAATATCGAATGTTGAAAAATTAAAGTTAGACGTCACATAACAGCCCATATCCGGTATAGCTACGCTTCACCCAAATGCTTCGCACTTCGGATAATGAGCAAACGTTGTGCAACATATTTTCCAATATTTTTTCTCTAAAATGGAATTTTGTTGAAGAATTTAAAGAACTTATCGATTTTTCGATAAGTTCTTTTTTACTTTAACTTCAATTTTACAGGACAATGGTCACTTCACATAACTTCTGTCATATAATTTATAGTGTCAATACTATCAATTAATTCTTTATTTACTACAAAATAATCTATTCTCCATCAAACATTTCTAGGTCTAGCTCCGGCTCTATAACTCCACCAGCTGTAAACATCAATTTTTTTTGGATTAAAATATCTCCAAACATCTAGATTTCAATCGTTTATAAATTCTCAGATTTTTTCTCTTTCAATTGGTAAAAATCAAATACTATTTTCATTTTCTTTTGGTCTAGCAATATCTATTTCTGTGTGACAGATATTGAAATCTCAAGTAACTATTACTTGTTTTCATTCATTTTTTAGTTTTCTTGTATAATTTTTTAGATGATTATAAAACTCTAATTTATAATCAATCATTTCAGTTCAATCAGCTCTAGTTCATCAATTTGGAAAATATCAATTAAGTAAAACTATATGTTTTTTTTCTGAGTCTTTTTTATAATAAAATTCTAATTCTGTAATTCTTCAATCATCATTAAAATGATTTATTTCTCAAAAATCATTTTTTGTATCAATAACTTCAAGTTCATTTTTGTAGAAAATCGCAGTTCAAGCATATCAAGCTTTTGTTCCAGTATGCCAAATATAACTGTATCAATCTATATTTCACACTTCTTTTAGGAACTGAGATTCAAAAGCCTTTGTTTCTTGAATACAAAAAATATCTGGATTTTCCATACTTATAAACTCCTTAAATCATTTATTTGCAACAGCTCTTATACCATTTACATTCCAAGAAATTATTTTCATTTTTATATAATTATTATTAATTAACTATATTTTATAAAAGCATATTCAAAAGTAAAGAAAAAAATCCTTGAAAAAAATATTTTTTTTGTATAATTACTTAGAACCTTATTTTTTAAAATAAAACTATATGAATAATGATAATAGAAATAAACAAGAAGAAAAAGATATAATGGAAGAAATTCAGGAAGAAATAACTGAAATAGAAAATGAAAAATGAGATATTGATGAAATAAAACTTGAAGAAGCACAAAATCCTGAAGAGTTTAAATGTAGAGATATACTTGCTAAAGTAAGTGCAGATTTTGATAACTATAAAAAAAGAGTTGATAGAGATAGAGATGATATGATTTTTTTTCTAAAAAATGATATATTTAAAAAAATTTTACCTAGAATTGATGATCTTGATAGAATTATAAAAAATACACCAGATGATCTTAAAAATAATGCTTTATTTGAATGAGTCGTTTCAATGCAAAATAAACTTATGTCTGATTTAGAAAAAATGTGAGTTAAGTCATTTATTTCTATTTGAGAAAAAGTAAATCCAGATATGCATGATGTTATGGCTACAGTTCCATGAAAAGAATCTTGAATTATTTTTGATGAATTTGAAAAGTGATTTTTGCTTTGAGATAGAGTTTTAAGACATGCTAAAGTAATTGTTTGAGCATAAATCCAATATAAATTATAAAATAATTAGATAATATGTCTAGTTATTTTATTTACTAAAAATTGTTTATATGATAAAATAGATATAATTAAAAACGATTTTTTAAAAATTGTTTAGTTTTTTAGATTGTTTTTAAAAATTATTTCTTTAAATTATAGTGGCTATATTGTTTTATTTTTAATAGTTGTTATAAATTTTCTGAAATTTTAGTTTATAAAGATTTTTAATGAAGTATATACAGAGGTTTATCTTAATACTTTTATCATATTTTTCACTATTTATGTTTTTTAATGCAGAGCTAGTACATAGCTCTTTTTCTGCATATGAAAATCAAATTTTTGAAGAGTCAAGTGATGTTAAAGTTAAAAAATTGCAAGAAGTTTTTGCCTGATTATGATTATATAATTGAGTAGTTGATTGAAATTATAAGTCAATTGAATGAAACTTGTTAGACTATCAAAAAAAATCATGAATTATACAAAATGATACTGATTATTGAGCTTGATATTTTTGAGATAAAACAATATCAGTATTAGAAACTGAATTTTGAGATAAATTTATACAATTAAAAGAAACATATTTAAAAATAGATGAACCATCTACAGAATCAAGATATTTTTATGTAACAGCATATTATTCTCCATTACCATGACAAGATAAATATACAACTTGAAGTTATGAATGAGATATTAGGTTAAATTGAGGTTGAAAAAAAGCTGCTTCATGAAAAGAAGTATTTGCTTGATTAATTGCTGCACCAAAAAATTATGATTATTGAACTAAGATATATTTAGAATGAATTTGAGTATGAGATGTTCAAGATAGAGGTTGAGCAATTGTAAATGCTTGAGAGAGATGACATGAATATGATAGGATAGATATTTGGATGTGATATTGAGATGAATGATTAAATAGAGCCTTAAAATGGGGAACAAGAAAAATAAAATGAAATATAGTTAATTCAAATAGAAATGTAACAATAGAATTTGATACTTCAGTTGTTGCAAAATATGATAAATTATCAGTTAAATTAGAAGAAATTAGTGAATTAAAAGATGAAAATGAAGAGGTTAAACAATTACAACAATTATTAAAAGATACAAATTTGTATGATTGAGAAGTAGATTGAGATTACTCAAGCGTTAAAAATATACTTATAAAATATCAAATTGAAAATGGAGTTATAGAAAGTGAGTATGATGAAGCTGCTTGATATTTTTGAGAAAAAACTTATGCAGTTTTTAGAAAAAACTTTTGAGTAAAATGAGATTGATTATTTATTGAAAAATATATAGAAGCATGAGATTATTTAGCTATGTCTCAATTAGAAAAGGATAGAGTAAATAATTTAAAGACAAAACTTGATGCAATTTTAGAAAAAAAATATCGCTGAAATTATTTTAAAATATATAGATTTAAAAATTCATTAAGGAGTTCTTTAGATAAAATAATACCAACTATGAATAATGACACAAAAAAGAATCAATTAACATATTTAAGAGAAATACTATAAAAAAGAGCTTGGTCAAGCTCTTTTTTTTGTCTGTTAAAATAAATTATGATAAAATTAATTTAATTATTATTTATATTTATATTAGATGAAAAAAATTCTATCTTTAATTACAATTTTATTAATTTTTGTTTGATTTATTCCTGAAAATACAGAGGCTATATCAGATACTTGATATTTTGTTGTAACTGCTTATTATTCACCATTAATAAATCAAAAACATTATTTAACTTGAGATTATGAATCTGAAGTTAAATTAAATTGAGCTTGAATTAGATGAGCTTCATGAAAAAAAGTTTTTTCTTGAATGCTTGCTGGACCACAAAACTATGAATTTTGAACAAAAATTTATTTGGAATGACTTGGTATTTGAGAAATATCTGATAGATGATGAGCAATAGTAACTGCTTGAAATAGATGATATAGTCACGATAGAATTGATGTTTGGATGTGATATTGAGATGAATGATTACAAAGAGCATTATATTGGTGAAAAAGAACTGTAAAATGAAATATAATTGATAAAAATTCTAATATTACTTTAAATTATGAAAAAATTCCTTCGCCAGTTTGGACTATTTCATGACTTAATCCTCAAAATAATGTATTTACATATTCTTTATGAGTAGGTTCTGATATAGATAAAGTCAAAAAATTACAAGATTTTTTTTCAGATTTATGATTATATAAATGAGATATAAATTGAGTTTATAATTCTGAAATTATTAAGATAGTTTATGATTTTCAAATAAAAAATGAAATTGTATTTTCATCAAGTGATTCTTGAGCAGGTTATTGGTGAAATCTAACTAAAGATAAATTTAAAAAAGCATATTTAAATTGAGATTTTGATAATGAAGAGATTGTAGACTCAAATGTGGAAGTAAAAAGTGAAGTTATCAAAACAGAAAATAATTATGATATATTTGCACAATCTATTTCTTGAACAGAAAATATAAAACAATTACAATCAATATTGAAAGAAATATCATTTTATACTTGAGAGATAACTTGAAATTATGATGATATAGTAAATTCAATCTATACTTTTCAAGTTGAAAATGATATAGTTAAATCTGAAAAAGATTTATGAGCTTGAAACTTTTGACCTAAAACTAGAGAAGTTTTAAAAACCGTATATGCTTCTTATAATTTAGAAAAAGAAAAAGCTGAAAAATTATTACAAGAAGAAGAAAAGAGAAAGATAGAATTAGAAAATAAATATAGAGAAATTGAAAAAAGTGTTATAGAAAAAGTAGATGAAAAAACTAAAAATTTACTTTGAATAAAATTTGGAGAAGTTTCTTCTAGAGTTAGAAAATTACAGTTATATCTAAAAGAATTATGATATTTTGATGATAAAGATACTGCAATTTATTGAGAAAAAACAAAGGATGCAATTTCTCATTTTCAAATTCAAAATGATTTAATTGATGATGTTAATAGTCAATATGCTTGAATTATAGGAGAAAGAACACTTTTAGTTATTAAAGAAAAATTAAAATCAAAATATTTAAAAGAAGAATTGACTAATAATTCTGATATAGATATAGATTTACTTATTAGCTATATACCAAATTTAAAAATATAGAGAAAACAAAAAAACAACACCGAAGGTGTTGTTTTTTTGTTTTAAAAAATAATAATTTTATTATTTTTTTCTAGTTTCATTTCTTTGATTTCTTTTACTGTTTTATTATTTTTTCAATTTATATATCTGATAACTTCAGCAATATTTGCTTCACTTAAGCCAATTGTAGATTTATTATTACTTATGTAATATATATGTCTAATTATTTCTTTTTGTAAAAGGGGAGAGAGTTTATTAAAATTATCTATATAAAAATATCAATTAATACTTAGTGTATTTATCTTATATTTTCAGCTATTAAATATCAAAATTCATTGTTCATCTAAAAATTTTTTAACTTCTTTATCTAAAAATTCTTTTATTTCTTCAAGATATGAAATCAAGTTAGATATATTTTTTTTATAGTTTCAATTTATTTTTTCAAATTGAGGAATTATATCGTGTCTTAATTTATTCCTTGTTATATTGGTATCAAAATTTGTTTTATCAATCCTGTATTCTAGTTTATTTTCATCTAAATATTTAAGTATTTTATTTTTTTCTAAATTTATTAATGGTCTAAGTAATGCTCATGATTTTTCAGTCATATTTATAAGACCAGTAAGTTTAGTTCATCTTGCAAGATTAAAGAAAAAAGTTTCTATCTTATCATCTAAATGATGTCATGTTATGATTTTTTCAGTATTATAAATATTTAAAATTGCATTTAAAAAAGCATATCTTTTTTCTCTAGCTACTTCTTCTAAGCCTAAACTTGGATAAAATGAGTCTCTTATTTCTTTTATTTTGGATTCTGCGATTTCAACTTTGAAATTGTATTTTTTTCATAGTTCTTCAATAAAATCTTCTTCTAAATCTGATTCTGTTCTTAATTTATGATTAAAATAACATGCAACTAAATTTTTTGCATATTTTGTTTTAAGTATTTCATAAAGTATAAACATACTGTCTGGTCAAGTAGAACAAGCAAGTATAATTGGCTCATTTTCTGAGTAATATTTTTCTAGAAAATTATTTATAAGTAATTTCATTTATTTCTATTATTAATATATTGAAATTATATATATTTATTTTAAAATATAAATATTTTTTTAAAAAAATAAAGAGTAGCCGAAGGCTACTCTTTATTTAAACGTATTGTGCTAACATGATTTCAGCAATATCACTTGCAAGTACTTCGATTTGAATTGCTTCAGTTTCAGTTATTTTATCTTGATCTCTTTGTTTTGAAACAAAGAGATATAAATGATTGTTTATTTTAAAAATAACATCGTATCTATTTTTTGAAGTATCGACCAATCCTTTCATTTGTCCGATATTAATATCAGTGAAATCTTTTAGTTTCAATTGATGTAACCAAAAATTTAGTTCCTCACTAGATTCAGAAATTAAAGAATGATCACCAATTATTTCAATTTTTTCACTATATTCAGTAAACAGAATTACATCTATAAAAATAGTATCAAGCTCAAATAATCTCAATATATCAAGAAGTTTTTTTTCTGCAAGAGGGCTTAATAAATAATTTTCACACATACGGTCTCCTTTTTTATTGCAAAATTGCTTAATTATTGTATGATTAAAAATATAAAGTCAAAAAAAAAAGAAATAAAAT
>CAYQAV010000057.1:0-27553 GCA_964415565.1 uncultured Candidatus Peribacteria bacterium | reverse complement strand
TCTTCTATTTGAGTCTTATTATACTTTATTCAAGCCATATTTGTTATTTTTTTAATTAATATATTTTAGTATATTTATTTTTTACACTAAAAAAAGTAGAATGTCTTTTTTTTACATTCTACTTTTTGGGGTTCATATCATGCGGGAGTTTTTTTATTATTCTAATTCTTCTTTTATTTCAATATGTAATTCATCAAGTTGTTCTTGTTCAATAACACTTGGGGCATTCATCATTAAATCTTGAGCTTTTCATGATTTAGGGAAAGCATAAACTTCTCTAATATTTGTTTCATCTTTTAAAATCATCATAAATCTATCCATACCAATTGCAAATCATCCATGAGGAGGAACTCAATATTGAAATGCTTCATACATAGCACCAAATTTATCCATAACTTCTTGTTTTTTTCTACCAACCATTTCAAATGCTTTTACTAGAGAATCAACATCGTGATTTCTTATAGAACCTGAAAGTATTTCAAAACCATTACAAGCTAAATCATATTGAACTGATTGTATTGATAATAAGTCATCATTATTAAAAGCTTCAATACCTCATTTTGGCATAGAAAATGGATTATGAGCAAAATCTATTTTACCATTTATATCACTTTCTTCAAACATTGGAAAATCAGTTACCCAACAAAATGAAAGAGTATTTTTATCTGCTAATTCAAATTTATCTCTTAATTCAAGTCTAACAACATTTAATATTTTTACAGATTTTATATATTCGTCTGCTGAGAAAAATACTATATCTCAATGTTTTGGTTGTAATCTAGCTTCCATTTCAGAAATTTCTTTTTCACCCATAAATTTTAAAATTGGTGATTTTTTTCATCCTTCTTCATTATCATCATAGATTATGTAAGCAAGTCATCTTGCTCCTGCTTTTTGAGCAACTTTAGTTAGATCATCAATTTCACTTCTAGACATTGATTTACCTTCTAATTTAATAGATTTAATAACTCAGCCCGTAGTTGCAACAGATTTAAAAACAGCAAATTCACTCTCTAAAAAAATATCTGTTAAATCAACAAATTTTAGTCCAAATCTTAAATCTGGTTTATCAGTTCCATAGTTTTCCATAGACTCTTCATAACTCATACTATAGAATTTATTATCCATAACTATTTTTGAAGAAAGTTCAGAAACTACATCTTTTATATATCATTCAACAACAGAAAAAATATCGGATTGTTCAACAAAACTCATTTCACAATCTATTTGATAAAACTCACATGCATGTCTATCAGCTCTAGGATCTTCATCTCTAAAACAAGGAGCAATTTGAAAATATTTATCAATTCAACCAACCATTAATAATTGTTTATATTGTTGTGGTGCTTGAGGAAGAGCATAAAATTTACCTGGATGTAATCTAGAAGGAATAACAAAATCTCTAGCTCCTTCTGGACTTGAAACAGTAAAAATTGGAGTTTGAACATCTAAAAATTCATGAGATGTAAACCAATTTCTAGTATAATTTAAAAAACTTGATCTAAAAATTACATTTTCAAGAGCTTTTCTTCTTCTTAAATCTATATATCTATGTTTATATCTTATTTCTTCATTTGCTAGTTCAGAGTGGTCATCTAATTCAAAAGGAGGAGTTTTTGATTTAGATAATAAAACAGTATTTTTTACAATTATTTCTATATCTCAAGTTGTTAAATTTGGGTTACTTTGTCATTCTGGTCTATTTCTAACAATTCATTCAATTTGAATAACATATTCACTTCTATAATCTGAAGCATTTTGATGAGAAGTAGCATCGTCTTCTGGATCAAAAACTACTTGAGTTAAACCATATCTATCTCTTAAATCTATAAATATAATACCTCCATGATCTCTTCTATTACTTACCCAACCAGATAATTTAACAGTTTCTCAAACATTTTTTAAACTTAGTTCGCTACATTTATGAGTCCTTAACATAATAAATTTACAATTAAAAAATAAAAAAGTACAAAAATATAAAATATATTTTCATACTTTCGGTTCAAAATAAATTGAAAGGTGCCACCGAATAGTTATTCTTGATTTTATAATTTTTACGAAGTATTTCACCTTCGCGAGGGTCTAATAAGAATAAATCCGTTCTTCCTCGAGCTTGCAGTTGTTTTCTGCTCAAACGCTTTTACAAAAAGATTATATTTTTATTAAAAAAAAATGCAAGAATATTTTAAAAAATATTTTTATATATTGGCAAGTCTTTTTTTTTGAAACAATACATTTAATATAGTATGATACATATATAATTTAATTTTAATAAAGATATATGACAAATTTATTTTATGAAATATTTAACAAAAAAATAGAATTAACTCCTGAAGTTATAAAAAAATTTATTGAAGAAGCAGATAAATTATTTAATAAATTTAAAGTTGATAATGATATAGATAATCTAAGAGTACTAAAAAATAAAATAGAACATTTACTTGAAGATAGAGTAAAAAATCTAACAATAAAAGAAAAGAAAGAATATAGTGAAATCAATGATTTTTTAAATAAAATTGATGACTATTTAGAAGAATTAGTAAAAGCATCAGAAAAAAAAGAATTAATTGATGTTGTTAAAGAACTTGAAAAATCATACAAAAAATGTGATGATTTAAAAGAAGAAGAAAAACATAAATATAGAAAATATTGTGTTAAAAAAACAACAGTAGAATATGAAAAAGAAATAATAGAATTACAAGTAGAATTATTAAAATTACAAAAATATATTAAAGAAACATGACAAAAATTACTTATAATTTTTGAATGAAGAGATGCAGCCTGAAAATGAGGTACAATTAAAAGATTTAATGAATATTTAAATCCAAGATGAGCTAGAATTTCTGCACTTGAGAAACCAAGTGAAATAGAAAAAACTCAATGGTATTTCCAAAGATATATAAGCCACTTACCTGCTGGTTGAGAAATGGTATTTTTTGATAGATCTTGGTATAATAGAGCTTGAGTTGAACCAGTTATGGGTTTTGTTTCAAAATCAAAATATGAGCAATTTTTAGAAGATGTTCCTAAATTTGAAAAAATGCTCGCTGAATCTGGTATAAAAATAATTAAATTCTACTTTTCTGTTTGAAAAGATGAACAAAAAGCTAGATTTGAATCAAGAGAATTTAATCCATTAAAACAATACAAATTATCTCCTATTGATCAATATTCTCAACAATTATGGGAAAAATATTCATTAGCGGAATATCATAATTTTAAAAATACACATCATAAAGATGCTCCTTGGATAATAATAAATAGTGATGATAAGAAAAAAGCTAGATTAAATGCTATAAAATATGTATTGAATCAATATAATTATCCAGAAAAAATAGAATCTAAAAAATTAAAATTAGATAAAAATATAGTTTCAAATTGAAAAGAAAAAGTTAAAAAACTTGAAAGTGAAATAGATATAAATGAAGATTTATTTGAATAAAAAAAAGTTGCCTTCGGCAACTTTTTTTTGATTAAAAACTAAAAACATCAACAACTTTTCAATTTACAATTATATTGTCATCTTCTGATAATATAATAGGCTTATGGTACTCATCATTTGATTCTGGTAAAAGATATATCAAATCTGAATCTCTTTTATATTTTTTTAAAGTAGCAGATCAATTTACCAAAAATAAAAATGCATCTTTATTATTTAAAATAGTATCATCTTTTTTAATTAAAACATAACTACCATTTTCTATAATTTTTCATTTAACTTCATATTTATTCATAGAAGTTCATTCTACTTTTAATATAAAATAATTACTTTCATCTCATGAGATAATTTTTTTTGAAATAGGTAAAACTCAATAACCTGCTTCAACAGCATCAACTAAAGGAGTTCAAGCATTTGCATATCATAATATAGGTATATTCATAGTAGTTTGAAAACCAATACTATTTCATAAATTTATAGATCTATATCATCTACCTCTAGTTAAAAATCACTTTTTTTCAAGTGCTTCTAAATATTGAACTACTCATCTTTTAGATTTTTGATTTAATAGAAGAGTTAATTCTTCTATAGTTGGTGATTTTGCATTTTCTCAAATATACTTTGTAATTATATCAAGTACATATTGTTGTTTTTCTGTTAGCATATCTTTTAATAAAAATATAAATATACACTGAGTATATACATAATCAATATAGTGTCAAATGATTTTTTTTTAAAAAAAAACAAAGCCTACGGCTTTGTTTTTTTTACATTATTCTCTAATATTTCTCAAATATGAGTCTTAATTCCTTTTTTAAATACTTCATCTTCATTTCTTATTATTTCTCTAACATGAGTTTTTATATCATAAATCTTATGTTTAATAATCTTTCTACTATGCAAATTCATAAATAAATAAACTATAGATTTTCTCATTTTTATAACATGTCTTATTTTATTTGGAGAAACAACCAATAATGTTCCAACAATTAAAATAAAAATTCATATAAAAAGTGATCAAGGAAAAAGTGGTAAAATTATAGGAATACTAGAAATAAGTATAAATAAAACACCAAAAAATAACCTAATTATAAAAGGTAATTTTTGAGTAAATCTAAGTGATTTCAAAATCTTGTAATCCATATATTAGCTTAAAGTAAATGAAAAAAATTATTGTATATAATAATTGAATATTTATAAAAAACAAGTTAAAAGAAATTATTTAAATAAGATTTGATTTAAAAACATTAATTGATAATATTCTGCAATATTTTATTTAATTAATATTTTTTCTAAGATGAAAATATGGATTTTGGATAATGATAGAAATAGAAATTCTAATTGAGCAAAAAGATTAATTCAAGAAGCAGAATCAAGAAAATTAAATTTAGAATATGTAGCAATCGAAGATATAGAGTTAATTATTGATTGATCACTTAATGAAAAATTATTCATTAAAAATATACCTGCAAAATTACCAGATATTGTAATTCCTAGAATGGATGCTTCATATCAAATAAAATCAATAATAGATTTTTTAGAAAATGCATGAGTTAATATAATTAATTCAAATAATGCTAGATTACTTGCTAATGATAAATTTTTATCACTTCAAAAATTGGCTATAAATAGACTTCCAGTTCCAAAAACTATACTCTTAAAAGGTATGCCAAATATAGATTTTATAGAAAAACAACTAAATTATCCAATTATTCTAAAAAAAATTGATTGACATGCTTGAAAAGGTATAATAAAAGTGAAAGATAGTTGAGAGTTAGAAGATATACTTGAAATGCTTGAAGAAAGTTTAGAAAAACTAAATAAAGTTCTTCTACTTCAAGAATATATTTGAGAAAAAGCATGACAAGACTTAAGAATATTTTTAGTAGGTTGAAGAGTTATTGCTTCAATGCTTAGAAAATGAAAAGATTGAGATTTTAAAGCAAATTTTTCATGATGATGAAGTGTTTATAATCATGAAGTGAACGAAAAAGAAGAGATATTAGCTATAGAAGCCACAAATTTAATATGACTTGATATTTGTTGAGTTGATTTACTTTTTGATAAAGACAATTGATATAGAATTTGTGAAGTAAATGCATCTCCTGGTTTCAAATGACTTGAGGAAGCAACTGGTATAAATATAGCTGGAGAAATACTAAATTATATAGAAAACAGATACTTTATTAAATAATTATAAAAATATGGGAAAAGATTATGACGATGTAGATTGGGATAACTGGTCTTATGATGACAATAATAATTGAACTACTGATGATTCTGAAGAAGAAATAGTAGTAAAAGATGCTCACTGAAATATATTAAAAGCTTGAGATAGTGTTATGGCTATAAAAGATTTGCCTGTTAAATGAGGTCAAAATATAAAAAGATGAGATAAATTCACAAAAATAAAATTAACTGATGATTCTGAACTTATAGAATCTGGAAATATGGTTTTAAAAACTGAATTTTTTAAAAAAGTGTAAAAAAACAAGTACAAAAAAACATTTACTTTTAATAAAGTAAATGTTTTTTACCAATCTTTTTTTTCATCTTGATTCAATAAACTATTATTAAAAAAACTATCAAAAATATCTCAATTTCAGTCACCTTGATAAACCTTATTAAATCATTCACTATTATAATCTTGCTCTTTCTTTAATGCTTCTTTATAATCAGAAATAGCTTTAAGTTGCTCAGCAGATAAAGCTTCTGTAGAATCTCAAGATTTAGAAGAATCTCAAGAATTATCTCACGCATTTTTACTTCAAGATCAAGTAGATGAACTATTTTCTCATGAAGTTTCATTGTTTTGAGATCATGAACCAGAAAAATTAATTTGACTTCAAGAAGAAGATTTGTTTTCACTAACAGATCAAGAATTTTCATCAGATTTATCTTCGTTTTTTTCTTGTTCTTTTAACTTATTTAAGACAAATTCTAAGTTTGCTCTTGTTTCCTTATCTTCTTTTATATTTAAAGCTCAGCTGTAATAATTAATTGATTTTTCATAATAGTTTTTTTGATTATCTCATTCTAATTTTTCTCAAATCCTATAATAAGAATTTCATAAATTATGATTTGCATCAAATAATAAGTCAGTTTTTTTTATATTTAAAATTGATTCATAATTATTTATTGCTCAAGAAAAATCTTTATTTACATAAGAAATATTTCACTCATTGTATTTTCAAAAATTATCATTTGCAAGAGAAAAATACTTTAATGCAGTTTTTAAATCATTTTGGATAAAGTATTTCTCTCAAGTTTTGTTGTAATAATATGACTTAATTGAGGTAAAATTTATTCAAAATAATAATAAAATAAATGTAGAAATTATAATTAATTTTTTTAACATTTTTATTTTTTAAAATAATAAAATATATCTTCAAAAATATAGAAAATCAAATATAGAAAAAAGAAAAGAAAACTTACAAATGTGAGACTTCTTGAAAAATCTAGTTTAGATCATATGTGATTATTTTCTATAACTTTTGTTTGTATCTTACTAATTGAATTTTCAAATTTTCTAATATCAGATAAACTTGTTAAAATTTCAAATTTTGAATTAAATATACTTGATAATAATTCTAAATTATTTGGATTAAACTTGCTTACAACATAATCTCACATATAAGTTTGGTATGAAACTCTTCAGAAAACATCAACTCAAGTTATAATTTTTCATCATTTTTCTGTTCAAACTCATCAAATCAAAACTTGTACTTTATAAGTTTTTAATTTTGATAAAAAAGTCTTATCAATTGTATCTTCTCATTCTCATCAATCACTTATAAGAATCAAAGCTCACGATTTATCAGCAGTAAAATTAAATCTATCAAATCATAACTCAAAAGCTTTGTTAAAATTTGTTCATTGAGAAACTAGATTTCTATAATCTACATTATTCAAAACACTTAAAAATAAATTTAAATCGCTTGTAATTGGTGAACTTGCAACTGCATCTCATGAAAAAATAACAAGTCAATATCTATTGTTTAAATTATTTGCTACATATTCAGAAATAGATTGTTTTGCAAAATCCAATCTAGTAAGATTTTGGCTTCATCAAATATCAGCAACATTCATAGATTTACTTACATCCAAAACAAAAACTATATCTATTCATTCTTTTTTATCATAATTACTAATTCCAAATTTTAAACCAAAAATAGAAACAAAAATTGTAAAAAATGACAATATTAAAAATACATATTTTAAATAAAAATATTTTGTAACTGCTAAATTTTTAAAATTTATATTTATCTTAATTTGTTTTTTATATCACTTAAAAGCAAGATAAAAAACTATAATTACAGTAAATATAAATATAGAAACTGACAAAAGATTTAAATTTGTTATTTCCATTTTTTAATCAAAGTTATTTTTTATTTCAGGATTTCTAATGATATAAAGCAAATATAGAAAAAGTAATATTCATAATATTAAAACAAAATAAGTGTAATTTGAATCATAAATATTTTGTGTTTCTACTTCTATATCTTTTTTTTCTAGTTTTTCTAATTTCTTAAATATCTCTTCAAAAACCTTATTATCAGTTGCTTTAAAATATTCTCATCATGTTGTTTTTGCAATAGAAATCAACGCTTCTCAATTTAAAGGGGCTACTTGCTGAGTTTGTTTAAATGGTCAAGTATAATAATCAATTGTTCATCAATTTGGTCCTCAAATTCAGATTGTATAAATTTTTATGTTTTCATTTTTTGTGTTTTTTGCAGCAAGTTCTGGATCAACTCATGTGTTTGCATCTCAATCTGTAAGCAAGATAATTACCTTTTCCCTATCTTTTGATTTTTCTGAATCTTTACTATCCTTATTTTCAAAAAGTGTTTCTGACATCAAAATTGCATCTCAGATTGCAGTTCAAGCAAGATATGAATTATTTTGATTTATATTATCTGTTTTTAAATTTGAAATTGTTTCATTTAATATATTGTAATCAAATGTTAAAGGTATACTTGTAAAAGGTTTTCAGGCAAAAACCACAAGTCAAACTCTGTTTGTTTCCTGTTTAGAAATGAAATCATTTATAACTTTTTTTGCAGCTTCTAGCCTATTTGGAGACAAGTCATTTGCATTCATACTATACGAAACATCTAGTGCCAAAACTATATCAATTCAAGATTTTGATGTTTTAGATTTTGTAGAACTTATATTTGGATTTGCAAAAATAAGTATGTAAAAAAACAATATAAAAAATATAAATAAAACCCTTATGTATAATTTATAATTATTTTTTTTGTATGTTTCTTTTATTTCGCTAAAAAACGAAAATAAAACCCCTCTTTTTTGTTTCCTATAATAAAAATAAGCTATTATAGGAATAAACAAAAGAAGTATAAAATACTCATTATTCAAGAAATGTAGACCAAATAAATCCATTATTAAGAATTAGAAATTATTTTTACTAAATTATTAAATATTGCTTTCTTTTCATCTGTTTCAAGAGTTTGTTCTCTATATTCTTTAAAATATAAATCTTTAAAAAATGAAATATAATCATGATCTAAATCATAAGATAAAACTTGTTCTAAAGTAAGTTTTGAAAAGTTTTCATATTTTTTTTCTTGTTCTAAAAATAATCTAAATATATGATTAACTTCTTTTAAAAAAGCTTTTGAATCTAGAAAATTAAATCTTTCTTCCAAACTTGCTAATAAATTTTTAAAATCATATATTTCTTCTTCAACTTTTTCTATAGTTTGTATTTCTATATCTTTTTTCTTATAATTTATGAAAAAATAAATTAATAATCATAAAATAACTACTATCAATAAAATAGTATTTAAATAAGAAAAGTTAAATCAGATTAAAAGTCATTTTATATAAAAAATATCTGTCATATTATTTTTTTATCTTGCTAAAAAATAAGAAAAGTTCTCTAAATATATCATTTTTTGTATCTAAGTTTTTATAATATACTCAATTTTTAATCAGCATATCATTAAATTTATTTATTGATATATTTCTTGTTTTTTTATACTCTTCTATTTTTGAATTATTATTTAGTGAAATATTTAAAAAACTATTTCAGTTATTTAAAGATAAATCTAGTCAAATATGAGATAAATTATTTTCAAAATGATCAAAAATATTTAAGTATATTATTTGATTATTGTATCAAAGTAATTTGATATTTTTATCTATTTTTAGATTTAAATCATCAGTTAAGAAAAAAATAAGAGTATTTTTTGTGTTTAATTTATTTAAAAATGTTATAATTTTTGATGTTCTATCATCATCTAAAACTGAAAAATTACTCTTATTTTCAATTTCACTAATAGTTTTAAATATATTTCAAAATCATTTTTTATATGGAATAAAGATTTGTTTTTCTCAATCATAAAGCATAATTGCTATACTATCACCTGACATATTTGAACTTGCTGCAATTGTAAAAAAAACTTCTTCCAATATATCTTTTTTTGTTTTATCGTAAACTCAAAAATTGATATTTTTATTTATATCTATAACAAAAAGCACTTTTAAGTCTCTTTCTTCTTCATAGATTTTAGAATAAATTTTATCAGATTTTGAGCTAGCTTTCCAATCAATTGATTTTAGTGGATCAGAAAAACTATACTCTTTATGTTCAACAAAATCAATTCAATTTCATTTAAAATTACTTTTATATAATCAAAAAAAACTATTTCCTAGAGATTTAGTAAGAGAAAAATCAAGTAATTTTATTTTTTTTGTTACATTCATATCTTAAACTACATTTATATTATCAATTATTTTTTTAATAATCTCACTTGAGTTTATTTCGTCAGCCATAGCTTCATATGTCAAAACTAATCTGTGAGAAAGTACATCACTTGAAATTTTTTTCACATCTTCAGGAATAACATAAGATCTGTTATTCATCAATGCAACTACTTTTGATGCGCTAATAATAGCTAATCAAGCTCTTGGAGAAACTCAATAACTTATGTATTTTTTAATTTCAGAAAGTTTGTAACTCTCTGGATTTCTAGTTGCATCTACTATGTTAATAGTATATTCAAAAATACTATCTGAAACAAATATTTCTTTTATAGTATCTTGAATCTTAGAAATATCTTTTTTTGACAAAATTTTATTTATAGTTTCTTCTTTTCAATCTATATTTTTTTTATACATTGATTTTTCATCATCATAACTTGGATAATCTACATTTACTTTTAACATAAATCTATCAAGTTGAGCTTCTGGTAGCTTATATGTTCAAGTTTGTTCTATAGGATTTTGAGTTGCTAAAACTAAAAATGGTCTATCTAAATCAAAAGTATGATTTCAAATAGTTATATGTTTTTCAGCCATCGCTTCAAGTAGAGCAGATTGAACCTTTGAAGGAGCTCTATTTATTTCATCTGCTAGGATAAAATTATTAAAAATTGGTCATTTTTTTATCTCAAAACTACCAGTTTTTGAATTATAAATTTCTGTTCAAATCAAATCACTTGGCAATAAATCTGGAGTAAATTGAACTCTATTAAATCACAAATCAAGTGCTTTACTCAAACTATCAACTGTTAAAGTTTTAGCTAAACCAGGAACT
Organism: uncultured Candidatus Peribacteria bacterium; assembly: GCA_964415565.1. Taxonomy (GTDB): domain Bacteria; phylum Patescibacteriota; class Gracilibacteria; order BD1-5; family UBA6164; genus JABWCI01. The sequence continues at coordinate 16,553 of CAYQAV010000057.1, read as the reverse complement.
CATTCAACCAATATATGTCAATTTGCAAATAATCAAATAAGTAAACAATCAATTAAATTTTCTTGTCCTACTATTTTTTTCTTTAGTTCAGTTTTTACTTCCTTTATTTTTGTTGAAGCAAATTCTATATCTGCTTCAATTTTATTTTCTATTTTTTCTGAAGTTAAATTTTCTAAATTTTTATTTTCACTCATATTTAAAATTTTAAGTTTTAAAATTATTTTTAATTATATGGTTTTAGTTTTAAAAAACTAAATATTTTTTACAAGTTCTAGAATCTCATTTTTTTCTAAATCTAGATTAGAGTATTTTAATTTATTTAAAGTATCAATTATATTTTTTAAATTTTTTTTATCTTCTATATCTTCTGGAAGTAACTCATATATTTCGTTATATGATTTAGCATCTATGTTTTCAATGTAGTATTTATTTTTTAATTTTTTTCTCAAAATCACATTTATTTTTTCAGCAAACTCTATATCTGATATTTCTGGATAAATTATTTCTTTTGATTCTTGGTTTTCTTCATTTGTTTTTTCTATGTTATTTTCAGATTTTTTAAAAAATTTATTTATTTCTACTTTTAAAAATTCAAAATGTTTGTTATAAAAATCTGGGTAAAATTTATATATAATTCAAAAAGTAATAATTAATAAAAATAAAACAATTATAGAAAAAATTAATTCTATGTAATCTCAATTTTGCTCTCTTTCAAAATTTCTATTCGAGCGAAAATCATTATTTATAATTTTTTTATCATCAACTGAAATATTTATAGAATTAGTTTCTTTAGAATTAGTTCAATCAGTTAGAACTGCTGGTCACAAGATATAATTTCAAGCTTTTTTTGGACTAAGAGTTAAGTCAATATAATTAATTGATTTAGTTTCAGTTTTTGTTTGTCAATTTACAACAACTATATTTGATGAAGAACTTGATCATTGAGTATTTGATAAGATATCAAAATTTTCTATTCATTTTATTTCTTTTATTTCTACATTTTTTTCATCTTTCAACTCAACTTGGATTCTAAGTTTTGTGTAATCATTTAAATTTATCTTGTCTTTCGTGGCACTAATTATTGCATCAAAAGCGTATATATTTGGTAAAAAACTTATAAATAATATACTAAGGAGTGATATTTTTTTTATCATAATTTTAAAATTAATAAATAAAATATTGTTATATAATACATTCTTAATTTAAGAAATAATTAAGAAATCATAATTAATCAAATACAATTTAACGTTTTTTTGTAATAAATAAAGCTTTATAGTAAAATATATATAATATAATTAAAATAAATATATTATGCTAATCAGCAATTTTATAAAAACCATTTTTTCAGCTAAGTTAAAGAATAAGAAAATAACTTACAAACAAGCTAAAAAACCAATTAATATGCTTGAAGATCCTAATAATAAACTATGAGTTAAAATAAATATGTTTATTATATTTCTTATTTTATTTTCAGTATTAATAATAATATTTGAATCTGTTTGAAATAATAAAATAGTCTATGCAAATGAATTATTTAAGATTGATTGACTTATTTCATCAATATTTGCTTTAGAATACATTTATCGTATATATAAAGCAAAAAATAAGATAAAACATGCTTTCAAAATCATGAATATCATAGATTTAATAGCATTTTTACCATTTTTCTTACAATTAATATTTGAATGAATTATAAATTTAAGCATTTTAAAATCACTAAGAATACTAAGAGTTTTTAGAATATTTAAACTATTAAGACATTTTAAAAGCATAATTCATATCATAAATTGACTTAAAAATTATAAAGCAGAATATCAAATTTGATTCATTCTTGTATCGATAATTATAGTTTTATCATCAATAATTATGTATACAATTGAATGAAGTGTAAATCCTTGATTTGCATCAATTCCATTAACAATTTGGTGGACAATAGTTACAGTTGGAACAGTTTGATATTGAGATGTTTATCCAGTAACAACAGCTTGAAAAATACTTTGATCTATGATTATATTGCTTTGACCAATGTTTATTGCAATGATTTCATCAATAACTGTACTTGTATTTTTTGAAGTTGCAGAAAAAAATAAGATTGATCAAATTAGATTTAAAGGAGCAAAATGTACTAAATGTTTTACAACATACAATGTTAATGATTCAAATTATTGTAAAAAATGTTGAAAATTATTAGTTAAAAAATAAAAAAACTCCCTGCGGGAGTTTTTTTATTCAATTGCGATTGCTTCTCTAATATCTAAAAATCAATTTAATCATTTATAAAGTGCATCTACATATGAAGGAATATATCATTTAGATATTAATATTTCTTTAATCTCAACATCTCATTTTCAAGAAAGAATTAAATTGTAAATATCATCATCATTTTCAATTATATCAGATATAAGTGTATTTCAATTATATCACTTAACACATTTTGAGCATCATTCAGAATTGACTCTATAAACATCATAAATTTCTTTATCTAAATATTTATGAAATTTAATTGGAAAATCAGTTTTTTTAAATTGTAATGACTCTCTACAATTAGGACAAATTTGTCTAACCAATTTTTGAAATATAATATATTTTAGTGAACTAGCTAAAACATAAGGCTCAACTCACAATTTTTTTAATCTAGTAATAACTCAAATTGAACTATTTGAATGTATACTTCACATAACTAAATGTCAAGTATTTGCTGCTTCCAAACAAATAGAAGCTTCTTCTTTTCTTCTTATTTCTCAAATCATAATAATATCCGGATCTTGTCTTAATATTCAAACAAGTCATTCTTGAAAAGTATAATTTGTATTAATACTACCTACTCTTTTTTCTTTAACTTCTGATTGAATATATCATTTAATAGTATATTCAACTGGATCTTCAAGTGTAAATATTGAATTTGTAAAAGGATTAAATTCATTTAAAAGAGAATATAGTGTTGTTGTTTTTCATGATCATGTTCATCAACACAATAAAACAAGTCATTCTTCCATATTTTTTATTTTTGAAATGATTTTTTTATTATATTCTGAAAATCATAAATTATTTATATTAAGTCTATCACTATTTGATAATAATAATCTCATAACAATATTTTCACCATAAATTGTTGGCAAAATAGACACTCTAGCATTTACAATTAAATCCTCTAAATTATTTTTTATAGAAAAAATAATTTTTCAATCTTGTATGTGATTATGTTCATCAATTGCCATAAAAGAAGCAACTTTTATTGAATTAAGTAATTTATCATAATTTTCTAAACTAATTCAATAAAAACTTTCCAAATTTCATGAAATTCTATATCTAATATAAACTTGTTCTTTAGAAGGTGTAATATGAATATCTGAAGCATGATAATCAACTCAAATTTTTACTAATTTTTCGATAAATTCCATAGAATTATCAAAAGTCATTAATTTTGATATAGTCATTTTAAATTAATATATAATAATACTAATATTAACATATATAGACTAAATATGCAAAATTTGTAGTTATATAAAAAACATAAATAAAAAAATTAAAGGTATTTTTATCCTATTTTAATTGTCTCATTTATATTTTTTATATTTTTACATCAATAACTAAAAAATCACTAGATTTTAAACAATTAATTTTATAAGATTTTCAATCAGTAAATCTTAATTGATCTCAATCACTTATTATTTCTCAATCAATTTCTAATTCTCAAGTATTAACATACAAGAAAAATCATCTTCTTTTTTCTATTTTATATTCAAAAATATTACCTTTTTCAAAAATTCATCTATATACATTTACATCTGAATCTAAGTATCAAATAGTATCATCTTTATTATTTGAGGCCAATAAATTTAATTTGTTTTTTACCAAATATATTTTAAATTTCTTATAAAAAGGTTTATTTCAAATATGTAATGGTGTAAACCATACTTGAAATAAATGAGTTTCTTTACTACTTAAATTTTCTTCACTATGATTTATTCAAGTTCAAGCTGACATTGTTTGAATTTCTCAAACTCAAATAGTTTCTTTATTTCATAATGTATCTCAGTGTGTAATTTCACCATCCAGAATTATAGTTAATATTTCCATATTTGAATGTGAATGAAGTCAAAATCATGAATTTCATAAAATATAATCATCATTGAAAGCTCTCATATTTCAAAATCACATATTTTCAATATCATAATAATCTGCGAACGAAAAAATATGGCTAGAAATAAGCCAACCATTATTTTCTTTATAAACTAAAGCACTTTTTATTATCTTGTTTTTCATAAATTAATTTTAATATTTTCTTACTATAAAAAGTATAGCTAAAATATGTAAAATAGCAATCTTTAATTTATTATCTCTAAATTATAATGTGACATATATTTTGTTTGATAAAAATTTCAATCACTTCAAATTATAAATCAATCAATATTTTCATTTTTAAGAAATTCTAAAGATTTTTGAATTCACATTGCAATACAAGCAGTTGCATATGAATCAGAAACATAACATTTATCTGAAATTAAAGTTATACTAATTATTTCATTGTTATTTTTATTAGTCTCTGGAGTCAAAATATGATGATATTTTTCATTGTCTAATTCCCATTTTCTTTTATAAGTTCATGAAGTTGAAACTGATTTATCTTTTATTTCAATTGTTGCAAATATTTCAGCAGTATTAAAAGGATTATCAATTCAAACAATAGGAGTTTTTCAATATGTATTATTTCCAGAAAGAAATATATCTCAACCAGCATTTATAATAAAATCATTATATCATTTTTCATGCAAGAAATCTGAAACTAAATCAACACAATAACCTTTTACTATTCATCATAAATCAAGATTTTGATCATTTTTTAAAGTCACAAAATTTCAAATTATTGCAACTTTATCAAAATCTAAACTAATATCAGTATTTGTTTTTTCAAAAACTCACTTTTTAAAATCACTTGAATATCAAATATTTTTTACATTTACAAGTGGATTAAAATATTTATTAGTTTTATTATAAATATCATATGATAAATTTAAAAGTTCTATAAATCTATCACTTAATTCCAAAGTTTTAGAAATATTTAATAAACTCAAATCTGATTTTTCCGAAAATCTTGAAAACTCATTTTCAAGAGAATAAAAAATAGAAAAACTATCATAAATATCTTGAAGTGGATTTTTATTTGAATTAATTGTTATTGAAACATCAGTTCACATTAGAAACCTAGTCTTTGAGTATTCCATTTTTTCTCTTTTAAAATATATTTTTTATTTATTTATACTTTTATTTTAATTTAAGTTTTATACTTCATCATCATTTATTATAGAATATCAAAATCACTTAATAGTTTTTATTATATTTTTTCATAATTTATTTCTAATAGAATATATATTTACATCCAATTTATTATCAGCTGTGAATAAATCTATATCTCACCATATATCAGAAATTAAATCTGATCTAGAAATAGTTTTTTTATTATAAATTTGCTCAAATATTTGAAATTCTTTTAATTTTAATGGAACTATTTCATTTCACTTTTTTATTATTTTATTTGTAAAATCTATTTCCAAATCTCTAATAATAATTTTATTATTTAAATTTAATCTTTTAATAATAACATTAATTCTAGCTTGTAATTCCCTTATTTTAAATGGTTTTACTATATAATCATCAGCTCCATATTCTAGTCAAAGTATCTTATCATCATCATCTCATAATGCTGTCATCATAATTATTGGAACATCACTTTTTAATCTGATTCTTTTACAAAGAGAAATTCAATCCAATTTTGGTAAATTTAAATCAAGCAAAATTAAATTAAATTCTCACAATAAAAACTGCTTTATTGCATCTTCTCAGTCATATGATTGAAATATCATATAATCAGGATTTTCAGCTAGTAAAACTTTTTTTATATTATCAGAAATATCTGTATTGTCTTCAACTAATAATATTTTCATACATTAAAAATTATTATTTATTTCATCTCTAGTTAAGTTGGAACCATTTACTAAAACATTTTCTATCCGAGGTTTATCTTTTAAAACACTTATTTTTAAATCACAATTAGAATAATCTAAAGAATAAATAGAATTTTCATCTCTTATAATTGGATTACAATATTTTAGAAACAAATCTCATGTTTCTTTTAATTTATCATAATCAGTTCATTTAACTAAATTTTTAGTATTAGCTTTTTCGCAATCAAAAGATCTAACTCAAGAACAAGTATTTAAACTAGATAAAATAGTTAATGAATATATAAAAACTCATGTAACTATAATAATACTTAAAATTATTCAAACTTTCTTCATTTTGCAAAAATTATTAATTAAATTTTTCGAAATATACATTTTTGTAACCTGCCTTTTCCAAATATTCTTTTGAAGAATTTACAAGTGCTGGGTTTCAACATATATAAAATTCACTATTTTTTTCAAATTCAAATTTAGACAAATCCATTCTTCAAAAATTGTATCATTCTACTTCTTCTCTAGATAAATATACATTTATTTGAATTCATTTTATATTATTTATTTTATCCATATAAAATAAATCTGATTTAGTTTGAACTCAGAAAAATAAATAATTATTATCTGATTTTAAAGGAGAACTAGTCATATTTATAATTGGAGAAAGTCATGTTCAAGTTGCTATAAAAACTTTTGGATTTGTAGTATCTTGTAAAACAAAATCTCAATAAATTCATTTTACTTTTATTATATCTCAAATCTTTGTACTCTTTAATAATCTTCATCATCTTCAAATATCTTTTACTTTTATTCAAAATGTTAAAATATTATTACTATAATCAACTATAGAATATGCTCTTGAAAATTCGCTATCAAAATCTTTTAATAATAAAATTGCATATTGTCATTTTTTTACTTCAATATTTGAATTCATTTTTAATCAAATTTCTAAAACATCTTCTGTAAGCATATTATAATTTACAACTTCTCATAAATATCATCAAAAAACTGTTTCTTCGTTATCATAATATGGTTCAAAATCTGCTTTACTTACTCAACAAACAGGACAAACCCAATCATTTGGAATATCTTCAAATTTTGTTCAAGGTGAAATTCAAGAATCTGGATCTCAAATAGATTCATCATAAATATATCAACAAGGTATACATAAATATTTTGTTGTTATTTTATTTTTTTCTGAAATATTTTTATTTTCACTAGTATTTTTATTTGAAAAATGTGAAAAAGTTCTAATAAAAATAACTAGTATAAATAAAAATAAATAAAAATTATCAAATCTAGATGCAAATGCAACATGTATTACACTTAATAAAAATCATGGATAAACCAATGTTTGTATAGTTTTCCACCATTTTCAAGTTAAAACTTTTATAGAAAATTTATTTGAAGTTATTCATAATAAAAACATCATTACTCAAGAAGCCATTCAACTTAAAGCATCTGGCCTAATAAGCATATTTTCATAAACATATTGAAAATATGAAATATCGCTATGATATTGAACTTGATAAATATATTCAATTGCAAAATATTCTAAACCATGTTTAAAGAAAAATACAAAAGCAAGAATTCAAAAGATTTTTCTTGATAAAATTAAATTTTCTCTAAATAAGTTATTTTTAATAAATTTTAAAATTGGACTTATAAGTAATGCAAATGCAAAAAATAAAAATGCTATTTTTCAATATGATCTAAGGTATAAATTTGATTCTCAAATATGTTCAATAATAAAATAATGATTTATAAAGAAAGTAGGTATTAAAAAAATAGATAAAAATAACATTGATTTTAAAGTATAAGAAATCTCATCTTTCAATATATTATTATTAATATTAATCTTTTTAAATAAAATTATTCAAAAAATAGAAATAAATAAATAAGCAAAATATGAAATTACATATATATTATTAAAATTAAATTGATATATATCTTCGATATTTACAAGACTTATAATAGATAATAGAGGTAAAATTAATAATCAAAAAAGAATATTAATTATAACAATATAGTATTTTTTAAGTAAGATCATATTAAAAAAATTATAAATAATAAAAAGTTAAAGAAATAAAAATATTACTTTAACTGGCATGAGTTTTTGTATCATACAATTTAATTGCTTTATCAAGTGATTGCTTTCAAACTTTATCAACAATATTTATATCATCACTATCATTTTTTGAATTATCAAAATTTTTATCTAAATCACATGACGATAAAAATATTACAAATAGAATTAAAAATATTTTTTTCATTTTTAAATTATTATCTTTTAATTAATTATATTTTATTTAATAAACAATTATATAATTTTAAAATTATATATTATATTTATATATTTAAATCACTTTAAATTAAAAATTAATCTATTATCTTTTATTAATATGAAAAATAAAGAATTTTTAATTCTAATCAATAATATATAATATTATATAAATCTTAAATAAAATACAATTAATATTATTTAATAATTATATTTTTCTAATATATCAGGAAAGTATTTTTTTAAAATAACTCTGAAATTATTTATTTTAGTTACTTGTCATGAAATAATTTTAGAAAGACAAAATTTTGAACAGCTAGTTGGTCTATGAAAAGCATTTTTAAAAATTTTATCAGCAATTCAATTTCAATTACTAGATTTAGTTTCTATTATTATAAAATCTTTTGGAACAACATATAACAACTCTCATTTATCTCAATAAATAGTCAAATCATAATCAATAGTAAGTCTTTCATTACCTGCTTTAGCAACTAAAGTAACTCTTTTATATGACATTTTAACTGAAGGATATAGATTGTAATTAAATTTTTTATTATATAATTTTAAATAATGTTCCTCAATAAATAAGAGAGCTTCTTGTGTAAGTTTTCAATGATTAAATTCTCAACAATTAAAACGTTTTTTATTTGTTTTATTACGCAAATCTTTTAATTTTAATTCAAAAAAATAAATATTAGAATCATTATATCTTCTAGTACGAGCTTTAAAACGAAGTCTTTTTCATTGATGATGATCTACATAACAAATATTATCTTTATCATCAAAATATATAGTTTCATATGTAAACTCCTTATTATTATTTATTTCTAAAATATCAAAATCTTTAATTAAATTATCACCTAAAGAATATAAATCAGACAATGAAAATATATATTTATTTTCACTACGTTCTAACATACTTGCTTTTGAGTTTAATTCTTCAAAAGAAATTGATGAAAAAATTGAAATAAATTTATTCAAATTATCATATTTTTCCATTTTAATTTTATTTACTTGTTATTAATAACTCTTTTTCTATATTTTCTATATTTTTTATATTTTCTATATTTTTTATTATTCTATATGATATCTTTAATTTTACCATATCTTTTACATGATCAATTCTTAGAACAGAATATGATATAATCATAATATTAAATTTTTTACTTAATTCCTTAGATATATTATCTTTGTCATTTAGTATTCATTCAGGAATATGATCTAAAATAATTTCATTTGAATATACTCATTCTAGTATTTTAGGATTATCAATTAACCAAGCTCATAATATAACTACAAAATTACAAATAACAACTAATATATAATCTGTCAATCAAATAGAATTTATTATAGCAACTGATAATGTTCAGAAAAAATATGTAATTTCTCTTTTAGATAATGATTCACTACGTAATGTTACGATTGATAATATTGCAAATAGTCAAAATCATAATCACATGCTCATTGTATCACTTGTATTAAATAGAACTGTTATAACAACAAATACAAAAACATTAAATAGCATAAAAGAAATAAAAGATTCTTTATCATTATAACGTTTATAATATATATTATAGCTAAGTATTGTTACAGTTAACAAATTAAGCATAAAGTCAAAAAGAAAATCCACATAAACATTTCCTAAATATAAGTTAAATAGTTTTATTATTTCCATAAATTATTTTAATAAATATAATAAAATAATTATATAGTCTTATCTGAACTTAAAATGAATTTAAAAAAATAATATTTTAATTTATTAAAATATTATTTTAAATTCTGTTTTTTCTCATAAAATACTACTTACTTCTATTTTATAATTCAATAAATTTGCTACTTTCTTAGATATATTAAGACCTATTCAATATCATTTTAATGAAGTATTTTCTCTATAAAAATTATCAAAAATTTTTTTTATATTTTTTTGTTCAATTAAAATTCAAGTATCACTTATTAATATATAATTTTTATTTATATTAATATCTATTTTTCACTCATTTTTATTGTATTTAAAAGCATTGTCCAATATATTTCAAATCAATATATCAAGAAGTTTTTTATTTGTTTTAAAAATAAAATTTTCACTAAATATATTTACAAATATTTTTTTATCTCTATAAATATTTTGATAATAAAATAATTTTTCATCTATTATATTTTTTAGATCTAAATTATCATTTTTTATAATTCACTTAAAATTTTCTATTTTTGAAATAAATAAAAAAGTTTCTAAAAGTGTATTCAAACTATTTAATTGTTCTTCAATTTTAAAAAATTTTATCTTATTTTTTTCTCAAATACTAAGAAATTCTAATTCACTTGAAATAATCATCAAAGGAGTTTTAAATTCATGAGCAACAGACGAATTAAATTGTTTTAAACTTTTTGTATTTCTATCTATTATTTCTAAAAATTTATTTATAGAAAATATTATAATATTGATTTCATCATCTTCAGGAATATCTAAATTTATTTTTTTTATATTATTTAAATCAATATTTTGTAATTTATCTGATACTAAAAATATGTCCTTTAATGAATATTTAATAAACAAAAACTTAGAAATAAAATATGATATTATAGTTCATAAAAAAAGTAATAAAAATCATATTTTCATTAATATAAATTGATTAACTAAATATGAATTTATATTATCAGAAATAAAAATTGTACCAAATTTAGTGTCTTTTTTTATAAACAAAAAATAAGTATTTTCTTTTGTTTTATAAATATCTAAAAATACTTTTTTATACTCCAATTTATCTTTTAAATTTCACATAAATCAGCCTACTTCATCTAGTTTTTCAAATAATTCATCTTTCTGTTCATTGACATCTTTATCTTCAAGAATTTCAATATATTCTAAGTCAATTTTTTTTAATAATTCACTTTTTTCTTTATTATACCATCATAAAAAGCTAAATACATATAAAAAAAATAGTATAAATGATATTATAAAAAAAGTAAAAATAGAAAATATTATAGATATTCTTGTTCATGTTTTATATTTCATTTTTATTAATTATAGAATAATAAAATCATTTTATAGTTCTTATTTCATAATACATATATAATATTGCTACAATTACAATTATCAAAATTTTATTTTTTTTAATGTATTTATTTAATATAATAATATACTTAAAAATATAAAAAGTTAAAGAAATAATGATTTCTTTAACTAGCTTTAGTTTTTGTATTTACTTTTGCTGCAGCTTTTGCTTGTGCATCTGCTTTTGCTTGTGCTGCAGCTTTTGTTTGTGCATCTGCTTTTGCTTTTGCTTGTGCATCTGCTTTTGCTTGTGCATCTGCTTTTGCTTGTGCATCTGCTTTTGCTTGTGCATCTGATTGCTCTTGTAATGATAAATTTTCTTCTAATTTTAAAGCAGATTTTAAATTAATATCAACTTTTTTAGTATAAAATAAAACTTTAGATTCTATATTTTTACTAATTTCTTTTAATAATAATAATTTTTTTTGATACTTTTCTAATAAAACTTGGTCCATTGTATTTAAAATTGTAATATTTAAGTCTGAGATTTCAGTATCTATATAAATCAAAATAGATTTAAACAAGTTTAATTTTTTTAAATCTGTATAGTTAGAGTTATCTATTTCAGAACTAAAATTTAAAAATAAATTATTAATTTGGTTTTTTTCATAATCGCTTATTGTATTTATTTTTTGATTTTTAACAATATCTAAAACTTTAGAGTTTTCATTATCTATAATTACTGATTTATTAATTACATCTAATTGTTTATATTTATCTCTATTTTTCTTAGATGATTTTTTATCATCGTCTTCATCTTTATGTTTTTTTTTGCTTGATTTTTTATCATCATCATGGTCTTCATCATCATCATCATGGTCTTCATCATCATCTGCATAAGTTTGACTAATTAATGATAAATCGATTTTTTTAACTACCCAAAAAGAATTTATATCATAATTTTGTAGTGATATAAATCATGCAAATGAAATTGCACTTATAAAAAATATACTTCAAATAACTATTATTTTTGTAAATTTTCTTTTAAACTCCATATTTTTAAATTTAATAAATATTTAATAATTGAAGTATAATTATTGATTCTGAATTTAATCTGAATTAATTTATAGTTATCTTAAAAATTTTATTTTCTATTTTTAAAGATATTTTTAGATTATGTAAAACAATTATTTTTTTGACTATTGATAATCATAACCCATATCAATCTCAATATCTAGAATTATTTGCTTGATAAAAAATATCAAAAAGTTTATCTTGATCTTCTTTTCTTATAGAAATATCTGTTTTATTTGATATTTCAAAACTATTTTTTGTGATTTTTATTACAATTTTTTCATCTCAAACATTGTATTTAATTGAATTATCAATTAAATTTTTTATCAAAGTATCAAGTAAAACTTCATTTCAATTTACCACAAAATCTCATTTTAAATCCAATAATATTTTTTCATTTGTATATTTTTTAACAATACTTAAAAATGATATTTTTTGAAAATAATTTAATTCATTTTTTTCACTTAAAAATAATAATGAGTCTATTATTTTTTGGATATTTTCAATTTCTTCTGAACTTGATTTAACCAAATCTTTATCATATCAAAAATCAAGTAATTCTAAATTTGATTTTATTACTGACAATGGTGTTTTTATTTCATGTGCTAAATTATGATTATAACTTTTTAGTTTTTCATTGTGCTCTTCTAAAGGTTTTATATTTATCTTAGCTAATATATAAGAAAAAAAATAAACTATAATAGTTAAAATAAAAAATATAAGATATTTTGAACCAGAATTCTTTCACATCATTCAATATCATGAAAAATTTCATCACATATAATGATTATAATATGGAAAAATTGATGCTAATAAAATAGCAAAAAATAATAAAATAATTGATATTTTTATTGCTAGTGTATGTTCTTTTGATAAATTCATAATTTTAAAATTATTCTATAATATAACCAACTCACTTGATAGTTTTTATAAATGTTTTTGAGATTTTTTTCCTTATTACAGAAATATGAGCTTCTAAAGTAACAGATGATAAATTTAGATTTTCTTCTTGCTCTCACCAAACTTGTTCCAAAATTTGAACTTTTGATTTAGGATATAATCTATTTATAGATAGAAACTCTACAATTAAATACTCTTTATTTGATAATTCTATCTCCTCATTTTTTAAAAAGACTTTGTGTTTTGATAAATTTATCTCTATTTCTCAAATATTAATTACTTCTTGTAACTCCATATTTTTTCTTCTTGCGATTGATTTTATTCTAAGTTCCAATTCTTTTAATTCAAATGGTTTTGTTATATAATCATCAACTCATAAATCAAACATTTCCACTTTATCTTCAAGCATACTATTTGAAGTCAAGACTATAACGGGGATATTATTACCTTGTTTTCTAAGCTTCAAAATAAACTCTCTTCCATTCATTATAGGCATATTTATATCCAAAATAATAACATCATATAAATTATATCTTAGTTTTTCTATAGCTTCCAATCAATTAATTGCAGTTTCAGCTACATATCAAACTATTTTTAAATATTTATATATATTTTCTCTGATTTTAGGATGGTCCTCAATTATAAGTATTTTCATAATTCTAAATAAAAAGTTATTATACATTTAGTATAATAACTTTTAAGTTTAAGAGAAGTTTAAATTATTCACTTATTTTTTGATTTAACATATCTTTTAAAACAGAAAGCATAGCAGTATAGCTTTGTTTTGCAGAGACAGTATAATTTTTATTATTTATATCAGAAATAAGAGAATCTATTTTTAAAATTAAATCATTTGATTGATTTATAGTCATTTTAGAAATAGTACTATTATATTTTGTTTCTATAGTATTTTTATATTTATTTTTAAGAGAATTAAAATTTGAATTAATTGCTCAGTTTTGCCCTTTATTTATATTTGAAGAATTTCACATACCTTGTCATTTTAGTTGTCATTGATTTTGACTAGATTCCATATTAGCACAATTTTCTTTTATAGAATTACTATTTGCTTGTGCTGGTAGAGTAACTCATTCTGATTCTAATTTTTCAGCCATTTTATATTTAAGAGTACATCATTTTGTATTTACTTCATCTAAAGTTAAGTATTCACTATAATCAATTGAAGTAGTTAATCAATTATTATTAATTGCACTCAAAAATCATCTTAAATGATTATATGATGCTCAACCAATATTTGTAAAAATTATTTTAAAATCATTGTTATCTGTAGTTTTAATAGTTTCTGCTATATCTTCAATATCAAGTATTTCAATTTTAACTCAAACTTCAAGTGCTTTTAATAAACTAGTTGACCCTTCTTGTTTAAGTAATTCAAATTCATCAGTTAATTCACCATATCAAGTTGGTACTTCTAAACCATATCTATCAAGTAAAGATTTAACTGCAGTTTTGTGTTCTGCTTCTGAATCTGCTATATTTTTAAAAGTTTCTACACCATATAATTCATAAAAATACATATACATATCGTGAGCTAATGATTCTTCACTATAACCATAATAAAGCATTTCTTTTTCTGCTTTACTTAATTCTTGAGTTTCTACTCATACAAGTAAATCAGATGGATTATGGGATTGTTTTCATGAACCCATATATCAAGAATGTTGTCATTGTCAATTTCACATAACCTTACCATTTCACATACCATTTCCATTCATTGCATATGAATAATTTAATCAAATTACTAATGAAGTTATTGTAGCAATAGCTAATAATATATTTGTTTTTTTCATATATAAATATTTAAAAGTTAAATTAAATCTCGTTTTGAGATATGCACATATTAACTTTTAAGTTTAAGTTAACTTTAAATCTTGTATTTTTATTAAACAAAATATAATTAAATAAAAATATTAGCTTAAAATATATTAAAATGAAACATACCATACTAAAAACACTAGACGATTTATATATAACTTATGAAAATTTTGAACACGAAGCAGTTTTTACATGTGATGATGCAAAATGAATAATAGTTCCTGGAAAAAGAGTTAAATCATTACTTATAAAAAACAAAAATAAAACAAAATTTTATATGATTGTTTTGATAGATGAAAAAATGCTTGATGCAAATGCACTTAGAAAAAAAATATGAGAAGCAAAAATAAGCTTTACAGATATTGACACATTGTATTCTTTAATTTGAGTAAGACCTGGTAATGTAACCCCTTTTGCACTTATTAGAAATACTGATAAAAATATAAAAGTGATTTTTGATTCTTGCTTAAAAGATATAATGGTATGATTTCATCCATGACAAAATGATAATACAACTGTTTTAAATATGTCTTGAGTAGAAAAATACTTAGATTTCTTAGGTTTTGAATATGAATATTTAGAAGTATAGATTTTTTGTAAATATATTAATTATATGATAAAATAAATAAAAATATATTATTTATAAATACTATTATGAATACAATTCATAAAAATTCCGCTGATTCTCATAATCAAAGACCCAAATCATTACATAAAATGGTGATTTTTAGTGATACTCAAAATGCTATAGCAGAGACAAAATGATGAGTTGGAACTATAGTTTCATTGGATAAAAATGAGACTTCTTTGAGAAGAAAAAAAGAACAAGCTGTAAATATAGAATTTTGGAAACATGTTATAAGAGATATTGAATTAATGAAAAAGTATTTGATATTAAATGAAACTTATAATGATAAAAATATAGTTTTAAAATCTATTTTCATAGATATAGCATCACTTAAAAATTCTTGAATTGAATGAAAAGAAAAAGCAATAAGTAATATATATAAAGTTTTAGAGACACAAGATTTAGGATGATATAGAAAATTAATATTTAAAATATTTTCAAGAGAAAAAGAAAAACTAGAAAAAAAATGATTTACAGAAGAAATAAACAATACTATGTTTGAACTTGCAAAATTATTTGAACAATTATTTACAAATAAATCTTAATATTTAAATCAAAAAAATGAACCCAAAAGAAAATTTAGAACAAAACCAATGATTTAGAAAACTTGAATTACTACCAGAGTTTCAAGAAATTACTAGTTTAACAAAAGATGCTATAACAGTAGCAACAAATGATGAAAAACCAAAAGAAGCTCCAGTTAATTTCAAAGATTTTGAACTAGATTGGTCTAATTGAGAAGCAGAAGAAACTGAAGAACAAAAAGCAGGCTTAATTGTAAAAAGTGTGTGGCTGAGATGATTAAATTTTCCCATATAAGAGAGATAAAATTAGTTTAATTTTTCTCTCTTTTTTTAATCCTCTATGAAGACTAATTTTAGGTTT
>CAYQAV010000056.1:0-4391 GCA_964415565.1 uncultured Candidatus Peribacteria bacterium | reverse complement strand
TTAATGCTTTGACAAAAAATTATAGTGCTGATGCACAAAATTTCCCTTTTTGTACAATAGAACCAAATGTTTGAATTGTAAATGTTAATGATGAAAGATTAGAATTAATAAGATCTGCAGTTAATTGACAAGTTATAGTTCCAGCAAATTGTGAGTTTATAGATATTGCTTGAATTGTAAAATGAGCAAGTGCTTGAGAATGACTTTGAAATAAATTTCTTGCAAATATTAGGGAAGCAGATGCTATACTTCAAGTAGTTAGAATATTTGAAGATAGTGATATAATTCATGTTCATTGAAAAGTTGATCCAAAATCTGATATAGAAGTAATAAATGCTGAATTAATTTTAGCAGACATAGAAACAGTAACTAAAAGAATTTGAAGTGATACTAGAAAAGCTAGAAATGATAAAGATATAGCATTTGCAGTTGATGTTTACAATAAAGTTTTAGAAGAACTTAATAAATGAGTTTTAGTTACAAATATGAAATTATCAGTTGAAGAATTACTAGTAATTAAAGATTTACATTTACTTACAAATAAAGAATTTGTATATACTTGTAATGTTTCAGAAGATATGATGGATACAAGTGAAGATGAACTTAAAAAAATACTTTGATTAGACAATACAAAAAATAGAGTTGTACCAATTTGTGCAAAACTAGAATCAGATATGATAGAAATGACAAATGAAGAAAAAAAAGAATTTTTAAATGAAATGTGATTAAAAAGTACAGGTTTAGATGATTTAATTAAAACAAGTTATGATGCACTAGGTTTGATGTATTATTTCACTGCATGAGAAAAAGAAGTTAGAGCATGGACAATTTATAAATGAGATACTGCACCAAAAGCTGCATGAGTTATTCATAGTGATTTTGAAAAATGATTTATCAAAGCTGATGTTGTTAATTGGAAAGATTTAGTAGAATTTGGAGGTTGGTCAAAAGCAAGAGAAAATGCAAAAGTTTCGTTGCAATGAAAAGATTATGTTGTAAAAGATGGAGATATAATGCTTTTTAAATTTAGTAATTAAAAATTAAAAAATCTAGTATTTATCCTAGATTTTTTAATTTTTTAAATTTTGCTATAAAAAATCATTCAGTTTCAATATTTGGTAATATTCTAATTGATTTTTCAACTTCAGTTTTGTATGCTACATTACCAAATTTTTTAATTCAATTCCTAGTATATTTATAATCAAGATTTATATCTAAAATTTTCATTTCTGGAAAATTACATAAAATCATATGTACAATTGCTTCATTTTCTTCTGGAGAAATTGTACAAGTACTATAAATTAATTCTCAATCTTCTTTTAGTAGAGAAATTGTATTTTTAATTATTTCTTTTTGTAATTTATAATTTTTATATACTACTTCATTTTTCCAATATGCATAAGATTTTTCATTGTTCAAGTTAAATTTTCACTCTGCACTACAAGGTAAATCAGCTATTATTTTATCAAAATAATTTAAATATTCTGGAAAATCTTTTCATATATTTCTAGCATCATTTTTAATTATTTTTACATTTTTAACTCATTGCCTTTCTATTGTAAATTTTAATTTATCTATTCTGATAGCATTGTTATCATTTGCTATTATTTCTCAAGTATTATTCATTTTTGCTGCTGCTTGAGATGTTTTTCATCCTGGTGCTGCTGTTATATCAAGAATCTTACAATTTTCTTTTATATTAAGTAATTCTAATGGTATTTGACTAGATAAAGATTGAAGATAAATAAATCAATTTTTAAAAATATCTAATTCCCATAAATCACTTTTTTTTGCTTCATTCAAAATATATGCATTATTTAAAAATCATACTTTTTTAAATTTTATATTTTTTTCATTTAATACTTTTTCTATTTCTTCATTGTTTGTTTTTAAAGTATTTACTCTAAAAACAGTATTTCTTTTTAGAGCATTAAATCAAACTTCAATTATATCTATATCTTCTTTAGAATATATATTTTTCAATTTTTCTATAAAATCTTTATTTAGTTTATTTAGCATTTGACAATTTGTTGTTTTAAATATAATAAAATTTACTTAATTAACGGTGTGTAGCTAGCGATAGTGAATGGAAAATATTAACTTAAGTGCTCAAAAAGCATATTATGTGTGATATTATTTCAATAGTATTGTATGCTGGTGCAAATCCAGTCACGCCGACCAATTTTAAAACCTAGAAAATTCTAGGTTTTTTTCTTATTTTTTAGACATCATTTCTACTTCTTCATTTTTTTCTTTCATATATTGCATAAATTCTTCTTTTTTGAATTTATATATGTAAATTCAAATTATAACAAATAATCATAACATAAATTTTCACATATGATTTATAATCATTTCATAATATTTTCAGAAAACTACTCATAGCGTTATTATTGTAATTGACCGAATTATTGAACCAATTATGTTATAAACCATAAAGGTTATGTTTTTCATTCCCATACTTCATGCTATAAATGGCAAAAATGCTCTAGTTATTGGATGAAATTTTCAAATTGTAATTCATAAAGGTCACCATTTAGTTATTCATTTTTTAAGATATTTTACTTCAGTAAGTCATATACCAAACCAAATTCAATATTTTGAGAAAAATGAATCTCAATATATTTTTCAAAGAAGATATCATATATAATTTCATATAATTGCTCAAATTGAAGCAATTATATATATGTAAGTCAAATTAGTATTACTTATTTTAGCAAAAAAAGATCAAACTATCAAAAGGATATTTTGTCATGGTACAACAACTCATAAAACTGGGAATGCTTCAATTAAACTACTAAAAAATGCTATTAAATAATTCCAATTTCATAATCATTGAATTAATATTTCTATTTTTTTTACGAGATTTATTATTAATTCTTTATCAAAGATTGATACTATTGCTATAATTACCGATAATCATATAAGTATTATATTTAGCAAATGAAATATATTTTGAATTATTTTTTTTATTAATTTTTTATTCATATCTATTTTTAGATTATATATTTATATTATATTACTAATATTTACAAAAAATTATACAAATAATTTTAAAATATTTTGACTATTTTGATTTTTATTGTTAATCTACAAATTTAATTATATTTTAATTTGCATTTTTAGCAATTTAGTTAAAATTAAAGCAATTATTTTTTTATATTTTTTGTTATGGATGTGTTAAAAAATAGATTTATTTATTTATCTATATCTTGATTTTTTTTACTTATTTCACTTTTTATGTTAGCTTTTTGAAAATTAAATCTAGCAATTGACATGACTGGTTGAATAAATATTGAATATACATATGAATGAACTATTGATATTGATTGAATTAGAAATATGTTATATAAAGAAAAAGATTTAATATTATTTAATGATAAAAAAGTTATTAATAATGTATGAATTTATAGTATAACTTGAGAAAAAGCTTTTTCTATTGTTGCATGATTTGATTCAACTATAAATGAAGTTAATTTAAGTAAACTAAAACTTGATTTCAAAAATAAAATATTTGAAGTTTTAAAACAAACAAATAGTACAATTATAGAAACTAAATATACAAATATTTGAAAAAGTTTTTGAGATTATATTAGGAATACTGCTATTTTAACTCTTGTAATTGCAATTCTTGCAATTACAATTTATGTTACTTATGCATTTTCATGAGTTATATGAGGTGTTAGTGTAATTTCTTTTGCAATGATAACTTTGATTACATTATTTCATGATGTTATTATTTCTGCTTGATTATATATAATTTCTTGATATTTCTTTAAAGATTTTCAAATCGATACATTTTTTGTTACAGCATTATTAACTATATTAGGTTATAGTATAAATGATACAATTGTTATTTTTGATAGAATCAGAGATAATTTAAAAAAATTTGGTTGAAAAACATGAAAAAATTGAAAAGATCTTTATGAAATTATTAACTTATCAATAAATGAAACTTTAAAAAGAAGTATATATACAAGTTTAACTTTATTTTTTGTTTTACTTACTATATTTGTTTTTGGTCCAGTAAGTATTGCTTGATTTATTTTAGCAATGATGTTTGGTACAATTATAGGTACTTATAGCTCTATTTTTATAGCTTCACCAATTTTATATCAAGTTAATAAATCAAAAAAGTTAAGTGTGTACAAAAAAGTAGTTGTTAATCAAGATGACAAAATAGTAGTTTAATTAATTTTTGTATGAAGTTAAATATCATAAAAAAAGTTTTCATTACATATATAGAAACTGTATGAAAGACAAATGTTATATTTGTCTTCTTTTTTGGTTTTTTTCTTTCATTAATGATAGTTATGGAACCATTATTTTTTTCTGAAATTATAAAAAAAATAGAAGTTTTTTATAAAACCGGAGTATATAATTATTATGAA
>CAYQAV010000055.1:0-18482 GCA_964415565.1 uncultured Candidatus Peribacteria bacterium | reverse complement strand
AATGATAATTTTAAATCAAAATTATTATCCTTCAACAATAACTTTATAACTGTTCATTTTCAAGCTCATGCAACTCAAGATATAAAAAAAATATGCCCCTTTTTCATTCAATAAATTTATAAAAATAATAAAAGTTATTTTAATAAAAAAATATCAAATTGCAATTTATAGTTTTATTTATAAAATTATTTTATATATAATACTTAAAAACAAAAAAATGAAAGAACTACTAAAAAACTATCTTTCTAGCTCATTATTTATAATCTTATGATATATATTTTATACTCATAATACATATTATAAATGATTTCTTTTATTTGATATTCAGATTATAGATTTTCATCTTAATACTATTGATATATTTAATTTTTTACTAATTTTATATCTTGCATTATTAATACCTTTTTATTTAATTGAAAATGAAAAATCAAAGGCAAGAATTATTTTAAATAGTATAAAAAATAAATTAACTATCAAAAAATATAAAATAACTATAGAAGAAAAAAATAGTATTTTAGCATGGGTTATAAAATTGTTTTTTGTACCGTTAATGATAATCTGGATTTCTCAAGATGCCTCTATAATTATAAATAAGGTTTATTCTTGATGGGGTGAATTAAATTTATTTTCAAAAAATTTCTATTTTTTTTACAATAATTATATATTTTTAACTATTTTTAAATTAATTATATTTACTGATTTATTATTTTTTACACTTTGATATCTACTAGAAAGTAAGCACTTATGAAATAAGATTAAAAGTGTTGAACCAACAACATTATGATGGCTTGTTGCAATAATATGTTATCCTCCATTTAATTCTGTAATGAACAATTTCTTTACTTGGTACAGTACAGATTTTCCACATTTCAACAATATATATATACATTTAACATTAAATTCTTTACTTTTGATATTTTTTGCAATATATTCTCGGGCATCAATATCTCTATGATTAAAAGCAAGTAATCTAACAAATAGATGAATAGTTAGCAAATGACCTTACAAATATGTAAGACATCCAGCATATATATCAAAAAATATATCTTGGTTTATATGAACTTTACCTATAATTATAGTAAATATAAGAAATTTTAATATATACAATTTGTTTTTAATATTTACTTCTATTTCTGCTTGGTGATTTATATATTATATGAGATCAGTTACAGAAGAAAGACATTTAGAAATGGACAAAGATTATGTTGAATACAAGAAAAAAGTTAAGTATAAATTCATTCCAAAAATTTATTAAAAAAATAAAACTTTAATTTTAAAATTAAAGTTTTATTTTTTTAATTAGCAATTTTTGTTGCTTCCATATATTCATTTATAAATGTTGAAGTAAGCGGTGCTGGATCTCTAAATATAGAAGAACCAAAACTTACAATTGTTCAAACATCAAGTAATCAAGAAGTATTTTGTTTTATATAAGTTCTTTTACTTATTAAGTCAGAAGAATTTCAATATAATGAACCTTTTACTGTTAATTGATTATTTGTAGCTCAATTTATTCATTTAATATCTCATCACATACTTCAATTTGGAATTGATATAAATATTCAAGTAATACTTGTAACTGTTTTATCAATTTGAACATTACCTCATTTAACAACAAAAGATATGTTATCTGGATATGAAATATTACTATTTATAATTAAATTTCAATTTTCAATTATATAAGTTCTAGGTCAAGTTAATCATAAAAATGTATTAACTCAAACTTCAAAACTAGTATTTTTTAATATATATGCATTATTTATTCAATTATAGTTTTCAAAATCTGTAATACTATTTGTAGTTCATACACTTAAACCAGTTATTGTAGTATTTTCATTAACTGCATTATTATAATTATCTCAATCTTGTGATACAGTATTAACTGATGATACGTTAGTTACATCTGTAGAATAACTAGATATATCTCCGATAGAAACTCAAGCTCATACAAAGTTTTTATTTATATCTGAATTTCAAGTAATTTGTGTTACATTTGAAATATTTGCAACATTTGTAGTATTATTAAGAAAACTAGTACCTCATCATGTTGTTGTAATACTTGGTTTTGAAACTCTTACTTTTAATTCAGATGCAAAATATGCATTTGTATAAAGATTTCATTTATTTTCTATAGTCGTAACTAAAACATTATCTCAATATGTTCCTGATGTTAATGTACTAGTATTTCATACAAAATTAGGATAATTAGCAAATGAATAACTCATTCAAGGATATAGTGTTTTTCAAATTGGTTCACAAGTTGTTCATCAAGAAATAGTTGTTCATGATTTTTTTACAACACATAGTGAATCAAAATATAAATCATAACCTGATTTATTTAAAATACTTGGTTTTCATAAAGAATATTCTGAATAAGGATTCATATTATTTCAAACAATAACATTATCACTAGGTCAAAATACTATTTCTCCATCATTTGGAAATGAAACTACTCAATTTATTTTACATGTAGCAGGTGAACACCAAGCTGGCCAAGTTCATGTACCAAAATCACATTCTTCTAATTCGAAATTATCATTTGGTCTTTGTACTACTCAATCTCAACAATAATCAGGAGAGCTTCATCCACTACTTGAACTACCTCAACTACTTGAACTAGAACTAGGAGTTAAATTACAAGCAGGATTTGTTAACCAAGAATAAAATGAAGATTCTGTTACTTCTTGATTGTATACACTACATGATGCACTTGTATCAGAACATGTAAATGTTGCTGAAGTAGTACTACTTGTTCAAATAACTGATGGTAAAAATTGATAAGTTCAAGAACAATTTAATCTAAATGTTTTTACTAAATGATTTCATGTACAAGTAATTTGATTGCCTGACATAGATATATTTCTACATTGATAATCTCATCCCCCTGAAGAAGAAGATGAACTTGAAGTAGTATTAGTTACACTAATAGTTTGTTGACAAGATGTACTTGTAATTGTTCCATCAACATAACATGTTGGTGTATATGTTCATACTGTAGCATAACTACAAACTCATGTGCTTGCATTTATTGTTTGTCCATTTCAACAATTTATTGTATATGTTGTAGCATTAGTTCAAGAACAAGAAACATTACTATTTAATGGGCTTGCTCATATTAATGGATTAATACTTAAATTATTACATACTGGAGTTGTAACTATATTAATTGGTTGACAATTTGTAACATTACAACCTCATGCTCCCCAACCAGTTTTACTTGCATCATTTGGATCACAAGTTTCACTTATACTAGTTCAAGTATATTGATCAATATAATTATCCAAAATACCATCTCCACACCAAGTAATTTCATATGGTTGATACTCAGTATGATGAATAGGTCATTCCCAATTTCAAGAAACATTTTTATAATAACTAGTATCATAAATAATTTCTAAATTGTTAGTCTTTCTTTGTAATGGATGATATAAAATTTGATAGTATATATCTGACTCAACAGATTTTACTGATTGATTTGAATTAATTATATATCCCTTACTTATTAAATCAATATACCAAGGAAAACTAGGATTTACTCATCCATTTATATTTCAGTCATTTTCTTTAAAAGTTGTAATCACTTCATTTATTCAAACTTGATTACTTCCTGCATTAAAAATGTCATAAAATTTATATTGATATCAATACCTAAGCTTTACAGTTGGAAAACTTTGATCATAAGCATTAGTATTTGATACTAAAAACATAAATAAGCAAATAAGCAACCAAAGTTTGAAAAATATATTTTTCATAAATTTATATTAATTATTAAAGTCCAGTGAAGAAACTCAAGTATTAAATATTGTAATTTCTCATGAACCAGAGCTAATTCAGCCTAATTCACCTACTATTTTTTCACCTGTAGCAGATGATTCTTCTATTTTTAAATCAACTACTTCTTCATTTTTAAAACAAGAAACTAAAAGAAATAATAAAATAGAAATTGTTAGTATCTTTTTCATATTAAATGTATTTTTAAGTAAATGTCAATTTTTTTATAAAGCTCGTACTTATTGCTTAAAGTTTATTAACTTCAGAGCCAATTAACAGTTTTATTTAGGGGGAGTGAATCAATATCATGTAGATGTAACTGTAGTTGCTTCAGTAGCAGTATTTACTGCTGCTCCATTAATTGAGCTTGGTGATGCAACTGGAGCAGTATTATTTGGTAAATTAGTAATAGCACTTCATGATCAACCAGTAGTTGTTGTTGGTGGAGTTGTTGGTGGAGTTGTTGGTATTGGTTCACCACCTCATCAAGGAGTAGTAGTATCTGGTTCTTGTGGTGCAGGTTCTGATCCTTTTTTTGTTTCTCAAATCAATCCTAATCAAAATCATTTAGTAATAAATTTTGGTTGATATACTCTAATTTGATCTTCAGATTTATTTGGTGTACTAGTAGTTCATAGTATAGTGTCACCTGGTATCGTTTTTTTAATAATTGGTAATATTCTATCATCAAATCCTTCTGGATCTTTATAAAAATTTAATTCAACTGTTCAATTTTCAATTCAAGCAATTAAACCTACTTTAACATCTTCTGAAATATTTTTAGATGCTCTAACTTTTTCTTTAAATGCATCAATTTTAGCTTTATCTGTAATATGAATAAGTAATGGTTGTCAATTAACAGTTAAAATACTTAAGTTTGTGTAAAGAGTATCCATTCATTTAACTACTTTATTTCATTCAACATTAATACTTGAAGTTGCATCAAATCAAACTCATATAATAGTAGTTTTATCTATTTTTCATTTTGATACTTGTAATTTTGAATAATACTCATTAACTTCATTTTGTAAACTAAATCACATCATAGTATCAAATGATTTTCTTCTATCTTTATCTATTTTTATATATTTATCTGTATTTTCATTCCATGATTTAATATCTCAATTATTAAAATCTTTAGCTTTTTTCATATATTGAGAAATAGTTGATATTACTAACCATTTTTCATTATCTTTACTTACAGTTTTTAAAAATTTATTTAATCATACATCATTAAGTGATTTTACTCATCTTGATAATTTTAATAATCATTCCCATCTAGTATTTAAATCATTTTCTGGCTTCATCAAAGCAAGAGCTCATTCATTGTAACGAGTTGCAAAAGAAAATGCATTTTCAAATGAAGATAATTTAGAATTAATATCAGTACCATTTTCAAAATTTGACCTTAAATTTTCTTTAGTATGTTTTGGAGGAATAATTTCTCATTTTTTTTCTTTTTCTCCAGATTCTTCTACTGCTCAAGCTGGTAAAACTCTTTTCCATTCTGTTCTATGATAATCTCATTGAACTAAAACTAATGGAACCGGTAAATAACCTGCTAAAAATAATAATCAAACACTTACTCCAGAATAATTTAATCCATCAGCATTTTGATATAAAGCTCTTTCATAATTTTTTAAAGATCATTCTTTCAAATATTTTACTAATTCAGGATTTGAGCCATTTGATTTATATAATCAAGTAAATCATTCATAAACTGCTCTATTCGAAGGTTCATCTTTAAAACTTGATTGTTCAAAAGTTTTTCCAGATTTAATTTCATCAAATACTTTATCTAATACACCTGACATTTTTTCTTTTGCTTTTTCTATACCAAGTTTTGTTTTTTCACTTGCTTTAGAGAAATCTAATGTAACTGCTGATCATACTGAAGATACTGCTGCAGTTAATGTAACTTGAGTTTTAGAATCTATTTCTTTTGGAAATAATTTTTTAAATTCTTCATATTCTGCCTCTTTAATAACTCAAGATGCAGAAATCATAGGAATTAAATTTACTGCTCAAACATCTACCCTAAATCATCATTTTTTAGTTTTAAAAATATTTTTAGCAATTCAAATTCATGGAACTCAATTAATTATACCAATTTGTAATGAATCAATTATATCATTTGTAAGTCATGAGATATCAAATGATGCTCCTGCTCAAACAGCAGAACCAGCAACTAGTCAGACTGCTTGTAACTTTATTGAATCTTTTGTTTCTTTTGGAAGAGTTTTTGTTTTTTCATTTGTATTTAAAGCATTTTCTACTTCAATTTCTGCTTTTAATTTTGCTTCATTAAACTCTTGTAATGCTTTTGGATTTTTAAGCATTTCAGATGGATTTATAACATCTTTTACACTTAATACATTTCCTAATCTATTTTTAAATTCAGATCTTGCTGCAAAATAATTATTTTCAAAAGATAGATTAAATTCTTCCTTTGATTGATATCATAAATTTTTTAATAAATTTTCAAATTGTTTTTCTGTTTTTATAGCATCAAAAAATTGTTTTTCTTTAGTATAAAAATGTACATCATCATCTAGTAATCAATCTTGATTATAATCAAATAAAACTGCTAATTTATCTGTAAAAACAGTACTTTTATTTAATTTTTCTTGTGTTTTATAAACATTATTAAATAATTCCATTAATGATGCCATTTCAATACCTCAAAATGCTCCATCCGATTTATATCAAATTTTTGCAAAAGCATCTTTTAAATCTCCTATATTAAATGGAGTAAATGATAATCTTCATTCTGAATTTAGATTTTTACTTTTTGCAATTCAGTTTATATTTAGAACAAAAGCTTTTAAATCTTCATATCCTAAATTTTTTACTATTTCTTTATATGAAGAATAATTAATATTTTCTCTTAATCATATAAAATCAGTTCTTCAAGTTCAAAAATCAATTTTCATATCAGTACTTGTTTCTTCAACAGTTTTAACTGATTTTTGAGAAATATTATTGTTAACCGATGTTTCAGTTACAACTTCTGGTTCTGTTTTAGCCACTGGTTCTGTTGAAACTATTGATTCAACTCTAGCTTCTGGTTCAGTCGCAGTTAATGGTTCTACTTTAACTACTTGTTCAGTTTCAGTTAATGGTTTAGAAAGTTTATCTAACATATATTTTTTAAATATCTCAAAGTCTTTTCATCATTGAGATTTTTCTAAATAAGATTTTAAATCTTTCTTTGTTTCTTCTTTTATTGTAGTTTTTCATAAAATATATTCATCATATTTTAAACTAATTTTAATTCTTTCATCAGATGTAAGTTTTTTATTTTTTAATGCATCCTTAATAAAAGCATCAATACTATTATTATTTAAATTTGATCAACTTCTATCTGGAGATTCAAAATTAGTCTCTAAAAAAGACAAAATTAATTTTTTATATTGGTTTACAATGTGTAACATAATAGGATTTTTAAATAATATAATTTATACCTTTATATAATATCATAATTATAAAACAAAAAACAAAATAATCAGCTTGACTATACTTAAATTTAATGAGTAAAAAAAGATAAAGCATTTTTACTTTATCTTTTTTTACTCATTTATTTTATATTAATTAGTTTTAAATCTAACAACACCAAAACCTAAAATCATTGCTAGAATTAATAATAAGAAATATTCTGCAGGACCAGTTTGAGGAAGAGTTTTTGGTGGAGTAACTTTTGGTACTTCTCAAGCAGCAGATTTATACAATACACATTCGTTATGAGGAGTGTTACTCATACCTAATTCTCAATTAGCTAAAAGTGTATGACTTAATATTGGATATATTAATAAACCAATATTTTCACCTTTTACAGTTTCATTTTTATCTAATTTAAATGCATAAGATAATTTTGATTTTAACCAAGTTACTGATTTACCAGCACCTAATACATATCAATCTTGTTCATTTGAAAACAAAGCTTCAAATTCTGGAGTATATTCCCAAAAATCCTTAGAATCAGGAGTTTGTGACCAAGTTACTTTAGAAGTATTTAAATTAACCATTTCTGGATTTTCTTGTTGTTCTTTATATAAAATTTTATCATTTTCTGAAGTATTTGACCATATGTCAGTTAATAATCAAATAAAACCTCATTGTTCTTTTTCTCAACCATCAAAACATTGATTACAAGAATATTCAGCAAAAACTGAATCAGTAGAACATTGTACTTCAGTAGTTTCAGCAAATGTAGTGCTAAATGAAGAAAGAATCAAACTTACAGCTAAAATCTTTTTAAACATAATATAGATAATTATTATATAAACATAGTGATATATTAATAAAAAACTACTTAAGTGTCAAAATGATTAACACTTTTGACTTTACTTTTTTAAAATTTTATTTACAATAATTTGTTGCACTAACATAAATCAAGTAGAAATTCACCAGTAAATACCTATTCAAGCAAAAAATGTATATGTAAATACTCATACCATAGCTGGCATACCATAAAGCATAAATTTATTTATCATTTCTGGATCTGGCATCATACTTGAATATTTATCATCTCAAGATTTTTTTTCTAGAACAACTCAAGATTTTTTTGCATCAATTTCCTTTTGATTTAAAGATAATTTAATTTGAAAAAATTGAAGTGTTGCAACTATAACAGCTAATAATAATCAATGTAGTCATCATTTTTGAAGTAAATCAAATCAATAAAATGAAAAACTAATATCAGTTAATAAAAACGACTTAGAATATCAATATAGATAATAAATATTAGATTGATCTTGAATTCAAAGAATTATACGATAAATTACAAGTAATATTGGCATTTGAATAAGTAAAAACCCACATGATCAAACTGGATTAACTTTTTCAGTTTTGTATAGTTCCATCATTTTCATACCAATTGTTTGTTGATCTCATTTATGATCTTCTTGGATTTTCTTTATCTTTGGTTGAATTGCTTGTAATTTTTTTTGAGACAACATCATATTATGTTGTGGCCATAACAATAATAATCTAATAATTATTGTAACACAAACTATTGCCCATCAAAATGATCAACCAAATATTTCTATTAAAAAAATAACTAGATTATAAATTGGTGCATATATTATGCTTACAAATATTTTTGTAATCGTTCATTTATTTTCTAAATCAAATTGGTCAATATATTCTTTATCTCATATTTTTGAATTTAGAGTATATTTTCATACCTTTAAAAAACTTGAATAATCATTAGCATATGATATTAAATGTGACTCTCAAGAAGAGACTTGAATATCATAACAATTATTACTTGATAAATTTACTTTTTCACCTGATAATAATATATTAATATCATTACAAGGATTGATAACTATGCCACTTAAAGTAAAATTTTTTACCATTACTCAAACTGATGCTGGTATTGTATAACTAGTTTTTGCAAAAGATATATCAATAGTATTATCTAATGTTTGTTTTTTATCACCTCAAAAATAATTAAGTATCAAAATGGTAAGCATTAATACCAAAATTAAATCCAAAAATTTTTTCATATTATATTTTATATTTATCTAGTAAAAAATTTAAATCTTTTTCAAAAGTTATTATACTTGTTTCTTGTTTTTTTTCTAATTTAGTTTGTTTTTTTACAACAAAAACTAAATCATATGATTCTCAATTAACATTAATATTTGAACTACACTTATTGTAAAATTTTCTCCTAAAAAAGTTCCTATCTACATTTGTATTAATAGATTTTCAACCAATTACAATAGAAAATCTATTATAACAAAGTGTATTTTTCATTATATTTAATACTATTCAATAAGAAAAAAAAGGTTTTCACTTATGTAAAACCTTTTTTGTTTCTTTTTCAGTTAATCTATATTTTTTAGCAATCACTATAAAAATACTTAAAAACTAAAATATTATTTTCTTTTAACAAAATTTCCTTTACCATCAAAAGGTGATTTTTTAGCAGTACCTCCTGCAATAATATGCATTTTAGCTTTACCATTAATTTCTTGAAATCTTTTTGGATAAGAAACAGTAAGAATATGTCTTCCTTTTCTTCTTCTAGCTTTCAAAACATTTTTACCATTATCAGTAGAACTTCTTTTTAAAAATCAGTGAGTTCTAAGTCTTTTTCTTTTTCTTAATTTAGCTAACATTTTTGATTTATTTATATATTAATTATGTTTTTTTATTAATCTTTAAAAAAGTGTATATAATTTTTAAAAATTGCTCGTGTATCATATTAAAAAATACTTATTTGTCAAAAGATTTTTAATCACAAATTGTACTCCCTTCTTTTTCTCATAAAATAGCTTTTAATATAGCTCCTTTTTTTGATAAATTTACAACTTTAATTACATGATTTGATTCTTTTGCAAGTGAAATTGCTGTATGATCCATTATCTTTAAATTATGTCAAATAACATCATCATATGATATTTTTTCATAAAATTTTGCATCATTATATTTCATAGGATCTTTACTATAAATTCAATCAACTTTAGTAGCTTTAACCATAAAATTACAATCTAGTTCCAATGATCTTAATACTCATCAAGTATCAGTAGTAAAATATGGATTTCCCGTTCATCAAGTACAAATAACTATATATCATTTTTTTAAATATTTTTTTGCAGTATTTTTATTATATGCTTCTACAAAATTTATTCAATTTGGATCCATAACAATTGATTTAATACAAGCTTTATCCAAAAAATTTTTAAGAACTACTCAATTAAAAACTGTAGACAACATACTTAAATTATGTGAATCAGTTGGATTAACTCATGAAGTGATTAAGTTTGAACCTCTATAAATATTTCAACCTCAAACAACAATTGCTAATTCAATATTATTTTCTTTAATTTCTTTTATCTTTATTACAACATCTTCAACAAAATTAGGATCAATTCAAAAATCTTTCTCTCATTTCAATGCTTCTCAAGATATTTTTAAAAGTACTCTCATTTTTTTAAAATTATTTTAATAATTCTTTAAACAACATATCTGCAATTGTAACTGTTTGATATGTATCATTTTTTAATTTTAATTCAGAATTTTTTTCACTCAAAGTTGATATATCAGCTCATACTCAATTTTCAAGTTGTAAAACTCAATAATATCAATTAGGTGAAAAATAATGTTTTTCATAAATATAATTATCTCAATCTAATCTAACAACAAAGAATGAAACTCATTCATTGTTACTAATTGGTCTCAATGAATTCCAAAAAAACCAACCATCAATTGTATCAGATAAAAAACTATTTATACTATCACTATCTAAAGTAACTCCTGTACTAGAAAGTTTTTCAATTTGTAATCATTTAATATCACTATATGTGATTTTTGAATCTCACAATTCAATAGGATTACCAAAATATTGGCTAGTTGGTAAGTTAGAAGTATCTACTTTTTCTGATGCAATAGGCTCTTTTTCAGAATTTTTATATAAATTATCTACTTCTTTATTAACATTTATTACAAGCTCAGTTTTAGATACTTTTTTTCAAGAGTATGCTTCTATTAAATACACATTTCTTCAATAATCTATAGTTTCATATTTTAAAAATGATCTATATAAAAATGTTTTATCTCAAGGCTTAAATGTTTTTAAAGTATAATTGTCTTCTTTAAAATTTGATCAAGAGTTTG
Organism: uncultured Candidatus Peribacteria bacterium; assembly: GCA_964415565.1. Taxonomy (GTDB): domain Bacteria; phylum Patescibacteriota; class Gracilibacteria; order BD1-5; family UBA6164; genus JABWCI01. Next base: position 7,085 of record CAYQAV010000055.1, on the reverse strand, counting down.
AAAAATTAATAATTATTTTATCTACATTAGTTGTAGTTTTTCAAGTTATTTCAACTTCTAAAGACAATAAATCTTTGTTATCTAGGGAATCAAGCTCAATAAATTGATCAGTAGTTAAAGGATTTATTGTTATTTTTTCTTCTATATTTTCTTTTTGATCTTTTTCTAATTCATCATATTTAGCTATTTCTTCACTTATATAATCTTCTTCAACAACACCACTTCAATTAAGCAAATCTTGTTTTGCCTTATCTATATTTTCTGTTGATGAGAAACATGAACTTAAAAAAAGCATTAAAGCAATCAAAAGAAACACATTGATTTTATTTCTCATATTCTTATTTTTAATAAAATAAAAGACAAAACTATAATAAGGAGTTTTTGTCTTTTGTAAAATATTTTTACACTTCTGTAAGCATTGGTATAATCATTGGTTCTCTATCTATTTTTTGTAAAAGAAATTTTTCTAAATCATCTCTAAGAATTTTTAGTAAATCTTTTTCTTCCATATCTGGAACATCTTTTACAGTATTTTCATATATATCTCTAGCTTTTTTTATAATCATTTTATGAATAAATCTAACTTCTTCTAAATATACAAGACCTCTAGATTCTAACTTAATATGTCATAAAATAGCTTTTGTTTTTTTATCAGTTTTAAACATTATAACTAAAACTCCAGAATTCATCATTTTTTCTCTAGCTTTAATTACATGACTAGTAGCTAATCACATACCATGGCCATCAATTATTATTTCTTGAATTGGTGCTTTAATTTTTGATTTAAACACATTTCAATTTTTTGGTGCAAAATCAACAATATTACCATTTTCAAGCATTAAAACATTATCTTCTTTATATCATATTGTCATTGCTGTATTTTTATGAACAGTTCTGAAGTATAAATCTCAAAATACTGGCATAAAATATTTAGCCTTTACTAAATTTATCATTATTTTTTGTTCTTCTTGAAAAGCATGTCCTCATGTATGAACTTCTCAGTCATCTTTTGTAACAACATTAGCTCATAATTTTATAAGCTTATTAATTATTCAAACAACTGATTTTTCATTACCAGGAACAACACTTGAAGAAAATATAACAGTATCTCATTTTATAATTTCAACAGAATTATGTTTTCATTCACTCATTCTAGCAAGTGCAGAAAATTGTTCTCATTGACTTCAAGTTGTAATAATAATTTGTTTATGTGGAGGAATTCATTCTGTATTTTTTGGTGTCATTTTTTTTACAATACCTGGTTTTATATTTATATATCCAAGTTCTTTTGCTATAGCAACATTTTCAACCATACTTCTACCACTTAAAAATATAGTTTTTTCATATTTTTCAGCAATATCTATAAGTTGTTGTACTCTTGAAATCCAAGAAGAAAATGTAGCAATTATAAGTCTACCTTTATGATGATTTGAAACTATTTTTTCAAGTTCTTCTCATACATTTTTTTCACTCATAGAAAAACCTTTTCTAGTTGATCATGTAGAATCTGACATCAAAACAGATATTCATCTTTCTCAAATTTCACTTATTCTATCTAAATCAGCAGGATCATCAATTGCAGGAGTAAAATCAATTTTAAAATCTCAAGTATGAACTATCTTTGTTCCACCTGGTGATTCAATATATAATCAAGCACAATCAGGAACACTATGATTTACTTTAAAATATTCTACATTAAATTGTCATACTTTTATTTTTTCCCTTTTTCAAGCATCAACTTCAATTAAAGTAGCATAAGGAATTAATCAAGCTTCTTCTAATTGTTTTCTTATTAATCAAATTGTAAATTTTGTTCAATACAATGGAGGACATCCTAATGCAGGATATACATGTTTTAATGAACCAATATGATCTAAATGTGCATGAGTTATAAGAAATCCTTTAATATTTTTTTTATATTTAACTAAAAAAGAAACATCAGGTATAGAATAATTTACTCATAACATATCTGGATCAGCAAATTGCACTCAACAATCAATAATTATTATATCATCTCAATATTGAAGCATTCACATATTTTTTGCTCATGTCTCATTATTTCATCAAACTGGAATAAACCTAGTATAACCTTCTCTCAAAGAAGGTAAGTAAAATTTAGTTTCAGGAAATTTAGAGATGAATTTACCTCTTATTTCATTTGATTCATGTTTTGGTTTATATTCTTGTCTTGGTTTATTTTGTCTGTTTACAGAAACTCTTTCATTTTGATTATCATGTCTTTTTTCAGCTTCTATGTTTTCAGTTGTTCAATCTAATCACTCATTAAGCAAAATATGTTGATCTATAATATCATTTTCACTAGTTTGAAATAAGTCTATCTCTTGATCTAATTCATCTAAAAAATCTTTCATTAAATTATTTTTTTATATATATAAAATTCATATAAAAATAACTAAAACTCATTTTACAAGTTTTATAATTCACAAAAATAATTTTACTTTTTAAAAAGTAATTTCAATTATGTCTGAATATTTTTGAGGTTTTTTTATATTTTATAAAAGCACTTTTCTTAGTTAAACTAAAAAGTTACTTTTATATAGCAAGTATAAGTATATCTATTTTTTTAAATACTGCAAAAAATTTTCTAAAGAAAATTCTATTTTAGTTATATCCCGATAATATTTTTTAATTTCTGTTGTTGTTTTATAATTGTCAGATTTAAATTCATCATTTCTAAAAATAAATTTAGAAAAAAAATCATATTTTGCTCTTAAAATAGAAGAATCTTCAGACTTACTATAAAAATCTGAATTATGTAATATATAATATGTAAAACTTTCAGCAAAATCTTCATATTTATTTGTCAAAGCATATCAAGAAACAAAATCTTTTTGTTCTTGTCCTGCTTTAATTATAGAAACTCAATCCCAAGAAATATAATAAAAATAATCACTTATATCTAGAGAAACTTTTTTTTCTAAAATATATAAATCATAAAAGTGTCAAAATTCATGAATTCAAACAGCTAATAATTCATATACTTTCATATTATAAATTCAAAATAGTTTTAGTTTTTTATTTTGCATTTTTCATCTAACATCAGATTTTTCTTTATAAAAAAATACATTTATATTATTTATTTTATCTTGTATAAAACTAGTAAATAAAAAAGTATCAATTGGAGTAAAATATGGAAAGAAATCAAGTTCTAAATCAAGTTCTTCTGGAATATAATTATACTTGATTTTTTCAGCAGAATTAAGATTTTCTAAAATCTTTGTCTCAACTTTTTTATTTATCATAGAAATATCAATTTGATTATCACTAGTTTTTTCAACAATTGGGTCAATAAATTGTTCTTCAATTATTTGATTTTGAAAATCTTCTTTTCATCAAAAAAAATAGTTTTTTGCAATAAAAATCAAAAAACTAAAAAATAATGTTAAAACAATTATTTTTAAAAAACTATTTTTTCTAATACTAAACATATTAATTAAAAGAATATATAACTCTAACTATCAAATTGATTATGAAAGAAGCAGAAATAAGTCATAAAAATCAAATTATTGACCATTTTATAATATCTTTAGCTTTATTAATTTTTTCATCTTCTCATGTACTAATCGTCATCATAAATGAACCATAAACTATTCATAAAACAGCTCCTATTCACAAATAAAGTGATATATTTTTTGTCCAAGTATTTATAGTTTGTTTAAATCAATCTCAACCAATAATCTTTGCTTCAGAACCAACTAATTTAGAATCAGTCAAACAATCTTTTAATTCAGAAGATATAGTTCAATCATTATAATCACAATTTCATGCTAAAACAGATGAAATAGAAAAAAGTGAAAATATAGAAATAATTAATATAATAAATAATTTTTTCATAAAACAATAATATTATAAACTTAAACTAGACACTATTTTTACAAGTCACCATGCCATAAATACAAAAAATATTCATATAACAGAATAAATTAAATGCAACCAAGCTTTTTTAAATTCTTCTGGATTTCACTTTGAAGTTGAAAATTTAATACCAATATATATAAAAACAGCAATTGATAATACCATAATTACTGAAATTATTTCAGTTTTAAACCAAGCAAAAAGTCATCATAAAATACTAGAAGTAGTATTTCAGGTAACATTTCATATATTTGATGAAGTATCATCTAAAAGTTTATCTTTAATATCATTATTTGTTGCAAATGATATTTTCGAACTAAGTAGCGTAAAAAAGTATATCATTATGTAAAGTATTTTTTTCATATTTTTTAATATTATTTTGCTATATATTCATTAGGGGTAACTTCTTCCCATACAGTATATCCATTTGGTACTGAAGGTTGATCTCATACTGAAGTTCTAGTATCATAAATATTAGTACCAATTCTAAAATTTATAACACTAGTACTTGAAGATGAAGATGAAGATGAACTTGTTCATCAAGAGTTTATTCTAATATTATTAAGAAAATTTATTATTCACCAAGCTGAAATAGAAACAAAAACTCATACAAGAGACCAAATAATCCATTTTTTAGCTTTGGTTGCTTTTTCTTCCTCTCAAGCTGATAATAAATACATAATTCAGCTGAATATTAAAGCAAAAACTGCAAAAACTGCAACTATTTGTATAAATTCTCAAATAATATTTGCCATAAATTTTGCTCAAATATTATTACTTATATCTGGAGCTCATGGATTCATAATATTACCATCTACACATCAAGGAAGTCAAATACAATTTATTTCAGGAGCAGCAGAATACGTTGTATTAAATCAAAATGAAATAAATAACATAAATAGTAAAACAATTATTCTTTTATGCATATTTGGATCTTAAAAAATTAATTTTTATATAATAAGAATCTAACCATCGCTACTAAATAATATGAAGTAAGTGCTATAATCATAGCATAAACTCAAGACATAAAAATAGATTTTCATTTACTAAGAAGTTCATCTTGTCAATTATGTAAAATCATATATCATGTTCAAATTGTCATAATTAAAACTGATAAAACTCATAGTGCAATCATCATAGTTTGAATGAATGTTCACAAAAGCCAATTAACTCTTTGTTCTGTAGTTTCTCATTGTCATTTAATTCAAGGAGATATATCTGAAACATTTATGATAAAATCTGCACTTGTTAAATCACCTGGTCATCATGAAGAAGATGATGATGATGAGCTTTTTATATTATTAAGTGCATCCAAAGCTCATAGAGTAGAAGGTCCTGTTATTCAATCATCCAAATATCATTTAGCAATAGCATCTTTTACAGTAATTTGACCTTTTCAATCAGGAGTAGAAATTTTAGTATTAAGATATTGTACTTTCTGAGAATCAGAAAGTCAGCCCATACCAAAATCTACAGCTGTTTGATCTCAATTCTTAGCTCAAAAAACTGTTAAAAAATTTAAAAAAAACAATAATAAAAACAATAATATTTTTTTCATATAATAAATAATTAATTATAGATTATCTGAATTTTAACAAAAATTTAGTTTTTTTCAAAAAATAATTATTATTTAGTTAGTTTTAAAAAAAATAATTATAAATTGATGAAAATAGCTATACTTCATGAAATGTTTATAAAGCTTGGTTGAGCTGAAAAAATTGTAGAAAATTGGACCGATATTTTTCCTGATGCCGATATTTTTACTCTTATCTATGATGAAAAAAAAGTAGGTAAAATATTTCCTAAAGAAAAAATAAACTCTCAAACCTTTTCTCTTAGAAGTCAAAAAATCTATAATCTAACTTGAAAGCAAAGATTTTGTCTACCTTTTATGTCTAAAAGTGTTGAAAGTTTAGATTTTTCAAATTATGATGTAGTTTTATGCTCTAGTTCTTGATTTGCACATTGAGCAATAACAAAACCTGAAACAAGATTTATAGTTTATTATCATTCTCCTGCTCGTTATATCTGGGATTGGACAAATGAATATAAAAATGATCTAGGATTAAATTCTGGTTGGAAAAAATACATATTAAATCCTATAATAAATAATTTATTTCTAAAAATTAGAATATGGGATTATATAGCAAGTAATAGAGTTGATATAAATATAGCTAACAGTAAAAATACTAAAAAAAGAATTAAAAAATATTATAGAAAAGATTCAATATTGCTTTATCCTCCTGTTGAAACAAATAGATTTGCAAAAAAACTAGACAATAATACAAAGTTTGAAAATGTTTTTGAAAATAATAATTATTATATAATTATTTCAACATTAACAGAATTTAAAAAAATAGATATTGCTATAAAAGCATTTAATAATTTAGATGAAAATTTACTTATAATTTGAGATTGAGATTATAAAGAAATATTAAAAAAATTGGTAAAAAAAGACAATATAACTTTTGCATGAGCAAAATATAATGATGAACTCGTTTATCTAGTACAAAACTCACTAGGTTTAATTTTTCCTTGAGAGGAAGATTTTGGTATAGTTCCAATTGAAGTAATGGCTGCTTGAAAACCAGTTTTTGCATACAAATGATGATGATTAACTGAAACAGTTTTACCTTGAATAACTTGAAATTTTTTTGATATTAAAGATTGAAATGACTTCATAGAAAAATTTAATAATTTTCATAAAAATAATTTAGAGTGAAAATATGAGTCTATAAATTGTCAAAAACAAGTTATTTGAAACACTAATATTTGAACAGCCTTCTTCAAATGTAACCCCGGGCATGTCGCCAATGCCAATAATTGTATTGTTCCTAAAAATCCCATTAATCACATTATTTGGGGTGAATTCATACCCATTCATATCATAAATAATATTCCCTTCAAAAACAAAATTCTTAAAAGTATGACCTCCATTAAAGTGACAACCTCCTCGGTGGGCGTATATTTTATTATTCCTAAAAGTAAGATTTTCTGAATTCGTAAAATGAATGTAATCTTGATGTGCTGTTGCAGGGACATTCTGACCAAGTGAATAAATTTCATTATTTTCGAAAAGAATGTTATTTCCTCCAAGCCTTAATGGATCCTCACCAATGTCTGTAATCTTATTTCCAATAATGTCTATATTGTTAAAACCACCAGTTTGATAAATTCCATAACGACTTTTTGATAAGCTATTATTGATG
>CAYQAV010000054.1:0-2515 GCA_964415565.1 uncultured Candidatus Peribacteria bacterium | reverse complement strand
CTTTTTTTATTTCCTTTGATTTACATTTTTTACAGATTTTATGGCTATTTTTATTTAACATAGTTAAAAATAAAGGAGTATTTGGCTTTATTATACCAAATACTCCTTATTTTAGCCACACACTTTTTACAATTAAGCCATATTTAAATACAAAAAAAGCAGAGTCTTTTTTTTGGGACTCTACTTTTTAGGGGCCGTTCATTAAGAGTTAGTTTTTTAGTCTATTGGATACAAATATTTTGTTCCAACTATTTGCCACTTTGGATCTTGTTTTTGTAATTGTTCAAGAACTCATTTAAAATGTAATAATCAGTAAGTTATATATATTTTATTATATTCGCTTTTTGAAATTTCATCTACAAGTACTTTATTTCTTCAATTTAATATTACATCAAATAATACTTCATTATTAAAATTTTCACTTAAGACTGATTGTAAACTATCAGATCAAACTATTAAATTTAAAATTGCTTGATTTAGATAAACAAGAATTTTTAATTCTCTATCATTTAGACTTGATAGAGCATTTAATATTTCTTTATTAGCATCAAGAGGTGGAGAATATTTAGATTTTTGCTCTCAAGATGTTATATTTTTTTGTTCATATAATTCCATTATTTGGTTTATATCTAGGTCTACATTGAAATCTAACTCATTTACAAGTCATAATAGATCTTCTTGGTTTTGAAAAGTAACTCAATATAATTTTGAAAAATTTTCATATAAATCACTTTCAAATTCTATACCTATTGCATCATTAAATGTATTCATATTTTCTGGAGTCCCTGGTTTTACTCATTCAAAGAAATATACTCATCAATCTTGTTTAAATTTAGTTAGATTTTTAATAACTTCATCGTAAAAACTTTTTGATGCAATATGAACCATTGCTTGAAATACAACAGTTTTTTCTCAATTACTTATAGTATATTCAGGCATTTTTGCCTTAAATACTTCATTTGATAAATATGCAAATCATCATAGTATAGAAATAGTAACCAATATAAAAATACTTATTCTAAAGATAAAATATTTCATATATTCTAGAGAATCTGTAATTTCTCTTTTTTTAAATTTTTTCCATAAGATATGAAATGTATAAAATAAGATAGTATAAAATCATATGCTTACCAAAAAATCAAGTACTCAAATTATACTGTTGAAATAATATGATATTGCACTAAATATTATCAATATTATAGTAGAAAAAATAAGTTTTAAATTCATATTTGATTATTATTGTTTATAGGTAAATAGTTTATTTATTTTTTGATTTTAATGAAATTTTTTTTATACTTAAATTATATTTTTAGATTTTTACATATTTTTATGAAAAAAATTATTACTTTTTTAGTTTATTTTTTTGTTATATTTTTATTTTGATTTTTAAATCAAACTAATGCATGAATTTTTTCAGATGATAAAACAGAAATACCTTATTGTCCATGAAATGATTGTTGACTAGAACAATGAGTAGATAAAATATGAAAATCAGGGATACAATGATTAGTAACAATATGAACTTGATCAGAATATGTTCAAAGGATTATAGCATTTGCATTATCTTTTTTAGCAATTGTAGCTGTTATATTGATAATCTATGCAGGGTTTAATCTACTTATTTCAATTTGAGATGAAGAAAAAGCTAAAAAATCAAAAACTATAATAGTTTTTGCCATATTGGGTTTACTTATAATATTTCTAGCGAAGCCGATTACTACATTTGTTATAAATGTACTAAGTTCAAATCCTAATCCATAAATTTAAGATTGATTTTATTAAAAGTCAATCTCTTTTTTTTGTTTCTTTTTTTAAAATATGTTATTATTTTCTTGAATATAATTAACTTAATAATATATGAATGAAGTAAATTTTATAACTAATAAGAAAAATGAATTAATTAAACCATTAATTTTTTTATGATTTGTCTTAGTTGTTTCATTAGGGTTGTTTTTATTTAATTGGAGATTAGATTATAATAATTGACAATTAGATCAAAAAATTTTTGAAAGAGAAGTAGATATTAAGGTATTAGAATCAGATCCAAAGATACAAGTTTATTCTTTGATTGAAGCAAATAAATCTACAATTATTGGTTTAGAAAAAAGATCCATGATTACAAAATATGTTAATCATATTAAATCAATTTCTAAAAAGTATGATGTTGCTTTTGAATGATTTACTATTTCAAATTGAATTATAAACACAGTTTCATTAATTTCATCTACAGATAAATGATTAGCTTATGCTAAAACTAGAGATTTTATAAAAAATTATAGATTAGATGATAAAGCTTTATTTAACTTAGAGTTTATAAGTTCAATTGAAGGAGGTGATTCTATGAAAATACCACTTATTTTTAAATTAAAATAATATTATTATTAACCAATTATCAAATGTCAATCTTAAATAAAAGCAATAAAATATATTGATATATTATAATTTTATTATCATTGTTTATTTTTGTTCTATTTACTAGAAATCAAATAACAAATATGCAATTCAAATTTGATGA
>CAYQAV010000053.1:0-5709 GCA_964415565.1 uncultured Candidatus Peribacteria bacterium | reverse complement strand
CTTTTTTTATTTCCTTTGATTTACATTTTTTACAGATTTTATGGCTATTTTTATTTAACATAGTTAAAAATAAAGGAGTATTTGGCTTTATTATACCAAATACTCCTTATTTTAGCCACACACTTTTTACAATTAAGCCATGGATTATCTATATCTTTTTTTTCTACCACAATAGAATAATCTTCTAAATTTTTAAAAATTTGAGATCATTTCATTAATCAAAAAATATTTGGTGTACAGGTAAAATAATTTGAATTTATTATATGAGTTGATAAAAATTTATAAGTCCATATAGACTCTATTTTAGTTTCTCATGGAAATCAAATAATTGAATAATTATGAATTGAAATTCAAAATTTATCAAAATTTTTAATTATTTGAGATTTTTCTAGTAATTTAATATCTAAATTTCACTTATTACCTATTTCTTGATTTACTCTATCTACTGCTGATTCTAATCACATTCAGCAATATCTAAGTCATGATTTATAAAGTAATTCACATATTTCTTTTGTAAAAATTTTATCATATCTAGTACGAAATTGATAATTTATTTTTATTCATTTTTTTACTATTTCTTTTGCAAAATTAACTATTACAAAAGGTGGTATTGCTTCATCTCTAAATGTTACTATATTTATATTATTATCCACTATATATTTAATCCATTTATTCAAAAAAAACTCATAATCATATCATTTTTCAAATAATATTTTATTTTGAGTATTTATAGTACAAAAGTTACAATTATTCCAATAACATTTATAAGGTAAAAATCTTCAAAATATAGCATTTTTTCAAAAAATTTTAGTGATTTTATTATTTATAAAAGTACTTTTTATAAAATACTCTATTCTTTCGATATTATCTTCATGATTATTATCTTCATCAATATATTTTACTCATGATTCATAATACATTAAATTTGAAACATTATCTAATGTTCTTTCTCAATTTAAATAGGATTTTAAATCATTTATAGATTTTCAAAAATCTCTATTAAATATAAAATAATCAAAATAAGAAAACATAACTTTTCAAGTATCTTGAATAAAATATATCCATTGTGAAAAATCAAATTGTTCATTAGCTCAAGAGAAATCAATAGCAATAGGAAAAAATACATTCATCTTTTTCATCATTTTTGAAAAAATTCACATAGAAATAAGTTCTTCAGGCCAAAAAACCTCAAATCTATATAAAACCTTTGGAAGCTTTGAAATATAATTATTAATTATTGGATATAATATATCAGATATAAAAATATTGTCTTCATTATAATCTAGATCTATTACTTTTATATATTCTTCTAATGAAGTTGGTGATTTATTAAATGATACTCAAAAACGAAAAGAAATTTCAATTCATGATCTACTATAATATTTATTATAAAATTCTAACATTTCAGAAAATATTTTATATGCAAAATAAACATCCTCCATCTTAGGAATAATTTTATTTGAAACAAAATTTAAATTATTTTTTATATAAACTATACTTTCACATAAAAAATCAACTTTAGAAAGTAAATCTTCATAAGAAGTATTTTCATCATAGAAATAAGGTATATATTTATTAATAATAAAATTATAAAAATAATCCTTATCAAAGATAGTATTCCAAAAAATAACTCCTAATTTTAAATAAGATCTAGTAGTTTTTAAATATTCATTTATATCTATTCAATAATCTAATATTTCAAATTTTGTTATTCATTTTACTGAAAAAATATTGTATGACATTTATCTTAAAATTATATATATATTATCTTTTAGTTTATCAATGTAGTATGAAACATATTTTCTAGCAAATTCTATTTCTAATTTAGTAAAATTTGAACTTTCATAAATACTAGGAACATGAAATAAATTTTTCTTTCAATTAATATCATTTGTAATAATTCAATATTCATCTTTTTTATTATATAAGTCAGTACCTGGATTTAAAAACAATGAATTAATAAAAATACTTTTTGGCTGTAATTTAACTGCATATTGAAATGTAGTCAAAAAACCTTTTAATCATTCTCAAGGTAATCATAATATAATATCAAGTGAAACTGCTATACCTTTTTCATACATACTTTTAAAAGTTCTTTCAAAATTTTCTTTTTTAAATCACCTCTTAGTTCATTTATTTACTTCAAAAGAAACAGATTGAAGTCATACTTGTATTCTTCTTATGTTAATTCTAGATAAATATTCTAAATTTTCTTCAGTACAAACCTCATATCTAGCAGAAATTCAATATTCAAAATCATATTTAGAAAGTAAAGAAGTTAAATCATTCATTCTATCTAAATTTGTAGTAACAAAACAATCATCATATAAGTATATATATTTATACTGATTATCTCTTAAATAGTCCAAATCTTTTTTTATAGTTTCAAGTGAAATTTGGCGAAGTTTAGAATATTTAACTCATCTATAACAATAACTACAATTATACTTACAACCTCTTCATGTTGTTAACATTACCTCATTTTCTTTTTGATATCTATATCATAAAATAAAGTCATTTTTAGGTTTTTGATAATAAATATGTTTATTTGTATATTCATTATCTTCATCAATTAATGATGATATATAATCCTTTGATTTATAAAAATTTATATAATGTTTTGAATGATATGCTCATAAAATATAGTCATTTAAATCATATTCTATTTTTCAAGTTAAATTAGAGTTAACTACTAAATCATCATTTCTATAAATAATATTTCAAATATTATTTATATCTGTTTTTTTATAAAATAATTCATTGAAAAAATACTCTATATCACACATTATAGCTATTTGTACAAAAGGATATTTAGTAAATAATTTTAATAAATCCTCAGATGTTGCTTTAAGTGAATAAATAATAATTTTAGGTTTTTTATCTAAAATTGAAATTCTATCTAAAATTAATTCTAAGAAATTATAAGCAAAATCACTACTATGGTAATAATTTTCTAAAAAAAATATAAAATATTCTTCTTCATAAGTTAAAATATTTTTCATTAAATTTCTTACATATTTTTTTGACGGAAAAACAAAATCAATAGAAAATTGATTTATGTTAAATCATATTCTATCAATAAGGAGTGTAAATAAATAAGAAATCATCAAATCAGGAAATAGAATAAAAGCATGATCCCTAGTTTGAAGTGGAAAAATTCTAATATTTGAGTTCTTAATATTTAAAATATTTGTAATATTAATCATTATTTATATTTTTAGATCTAAAATTTTTATTTTATCTTAATATTATATTTATACTTTTAATTTTTTCTTTAATCTTTTCTACATATTTCTTAGCAAGAATTATATCTTTTTTAGAAAACGTCTTACTTTCAAGTATATTTGGTGCAGAAAAAAGATAATTATCTGGGTTATTTGTTATAATTCAATGTTTATCAATTTCATCATATAATTTTGTTCATTGATTAATAAAAAGTGTATTTATATGAATATTTCAAGGATTTAAAGAAATAGCAAAATTTAATGTTTCAATAAAATCATTTAATGAATCTCAAGGTAATCATAATATTATATCTATTGATGTATGAATATTTTTTTCATTAAATTTTAAAATTAATAATTTAAATTTCTCAATATTTACATTTCTTCATGACGCTTTATTGCCTATAAAACTTGTACTTTGTAATCATATTTGTATTCTGTAAAAATTTATTTTTAATAACTTTTCAAAAATTTCATCACTACAAATTTCATATCTAATACTAATTCAATACTTAAATTGATATTTTGACATTAATCATAATATTGCATCAATTCTATCATAGTTAGTTGTTAAAAAACAATCATCATAAAAATATATATTTTTATAAAAATTATTATTTAAATAATCCAAATCTTTTTTTATTATTGTAATTGGAATATTTCTAATTTTAGAAAATTTAGCTCATCTATAACAATAATTACATTTATACTTACATCACCTACCTGATGAAATCATTGCAAAATCATCAGTTTGATTTCTAAAATGTGATATTTTTATATTTTTAGGATAATTATAAGTTAATAAATTACTAGTTCTATCATTATCATCATCTATCATATTCATAATATAATCCTTAGATTTTTGAAATTTATCCAAATATCAAGAATAATGTCATCATAAAATATAATCCTTTAAATCATAATTAACATCTTCTTTTTTAGTATAAATTAAAGATCAATTAGTTTGTCTATAAATTAAATTTCAAATATTATTAATATCTAATTTATTATAAAAAAATTGATAGAAAAAATACTCTATCTCAGATTTTATTATTAATATAATATTTTCATAATTTTTAAGTAAAATTTCAGATTGCTCATCATTAATTTTTGTAGAATATATAATTATTTTTTTATTAGATAATTCAGCTTTATCTAAAAATACTTTTAAAAAATTTAATGAATAATTATTTGAATGATATGAATTTTCTAAATAAAAAACAAAATATTCCTCTTTAAAATATTTACAATTTTTAAAAAGATTATTTATATAATTATTTGTAGGATATACAATTTCAAGATTAATATTATTTAACTTAAAGTCTAATTTATCAATAAGTAAATTAAGTAAATATCAAAAATAAAATTCTTTCATTAATATCATTCACATATCGTTTGATTGAGTAACAAAAAAACGTATAGATTTAGTTTTTAATTCATTTAAAAGCATATAATTTTATTATATTTATACAAATTTCTTAATATCATATTTATATATATTATTTAAAAAATCATAAACATATAAATATCAAGAAACATTATCAAAAATTAATTTACTAGAAATCCTTTCTTTATGAATAATTACAAAAGAAACTTTTCATTTTATGAAATCATAAAAATATATATTTGAATCGTTAGAACCAAATGCAATTAATGATGATGATATATATATCGCTGGTGCAAAAATTTTTCAAATTGTTTTAATCCTATTTACTAATTTAGAGTCTTTTAAAGAAAAATGATAAAAATATTTATCTAATGATCAAAAATATAAATCCTCTCAAAGTATAAAAGGTTTAGAATAAACAATATCTTCAGTTTTATATTTAAAAATTATATTTCAATACAAAATATCAATTCCATATAAATAATTATCAAAACATCAAAAATATACACTTTTAAAATCATTTGAAAAAGAAAATCATCATTTTATTGGTGCTTTAAAATTTCTTTCGTATAATATTTTACCATTATCTGATCTAGTACATATAAGTTTTCAATCATTTCATCAACAAATAACTAATCAATACTTTTCACTATATTCTGGTGAACAATGAACATAATCATCAAAAAGTATTTGCCATTTTAGACTTCAGTTATCTAAATTTATACTTGCAAGTGATCATTTATTATTATTTCATCAATGTTCTAATCAAATATACAATTGCCTATCTTTGCTAGATATACATGGTGATGATCATATCCATTCAGCATCATAAAAAATCCAAATTAAATTTCAAGTTTCTATATCTATACAATGAATATTTCAATCATATCATCAAAATATAATTTTATTTTCAAAATATATAGGTGATGACAATATATTTTTATGTCAAACAACTGTATTTATTTTATATATGAATTTTATATTTCAAGTATCTCAACAAATTGATATAAATTCTCATCACTCTCATCATAAATATATATTATTATTTATTTTTAAAGGATTTGACTTAGGTGCCTCTAAAAATTTGTTTGGATTTTT
>CAYQAV010000052.1:0-3256 GCA_964415565.1 uncultured Candidatus Peribacteria bacterium | reverse complement strand
GCCAAATTGGTGAGCTGCGTGCGTGGCGTAGTATGGGACGTGGCTGTGGACTTGCGCGCTGGCTCAACCACTTTTTTGCACTGGCACGCGCAGGAGCTCTCGGCCGACAATCGAGCAGCAATGCTCATACCAGCCGGTTTTGCGCACGGTTTTCAAACGCTCTGTGATGATGTGGATCTGATTTATTGCCACTCAAAGCCTCATGCGCCGGAATGTGAAGGCGCAGTCAATGCTCTTGATCCACGCCTGGCAATTGGTTGGCCCCTGATCGTGGTTGAGCGCTCGGCGCGTGATACTGATCATGCTTTGCTTGATGAGAAATTTGAAGGTATAAAGTTGTGATGTCGATCTCTAGCCCTGCTGCCATGACTTGCAGACATTGCGGTGCACCAGTTACGCTGCCTTTGGTTGATTTGGGCAGCGCCCCCCCGTCGAATGCTTACCTTAGTGCGCAAGCGCTGCACGCCCCCGAACGCTGGTACCCGCTGCGCGTGTTGGTGTGTGAGAGCTGTTGGCTGGTACAAACTGAAGACTTTGCTCAGGCCGACCAGTTGTTTGATGCGGACTACGCCTATTTCAGCTCCTACTCCAGCAGTTGGCTGGCTCACGCGCAGGCCTACGTGGCTGAGATGGCTCAACGCTTTGCGCTCGGGCCGCACAGCTATGTGGTGGAAGTGGCTGCCAATGATGGTTACTTGCTGCAGTACGTGCAAGAGCGCAGCGTACCGTGTCTGGGTATCGAACCCACGGCCAGCACCGCCGCCGCCGCACGTGCCAAGGGCATCCCAGTGATCGAGCGCTTCTTCGGCGTGGCGTTGGCGCGTGAACTGCTCGCACAAGGTCATGCCGCTGATCTGATGACAGCCAATAATGTGCTCGCGCACGTGCCAGATATCAATGATTTTGTCGCCGGGTTTGCCGTGTTGCTCAAACCCCAGGGTGTGGCCACCTTTGAGTTCCCGCACCTGCTACAACTGGTGCAGCAGTGCCAGTTTGACACGCTGTACCACGAACACTTTTCGTATCTTTCGCTGACGGCCGTTCAGCGTATCTTGGCAGCCAATGGACTGACTGTGTTTGATGTGCAGGAACTGCCTACACACGGCGGTAGTTTGCGCGTGCTGGCTCGGCGAACAGATGGCGACGCAGGCCACGCCGATGAAACCATACATGAGCGTGTTGGGCAGATGCTGTCACAAGAAGCTGCTGCGGGTGTCATGCAGGCAGATTTCTATAAACATTTTCAATCGCAGGCCTTGCAAATAAAGCGTGAGCTGCTATTGTTTTTGTTAGATGCACAGGCCAAGGGGCACAAGGTAGCTGCCTATGGTGCGGCAGCTAAAGGTAACACTCTGCTCAATTTTGCAGGCGTACGGCCAGACTTGTTGCCCTATGTGGTGGACAAAAACCTGGCCAAGCAGGGCAAGTACATGCCGGGTAGCCGTATCCCGATTGTTGATGAAGCCCATTTGAGGATGGATAAGCCCGACTTCATATTGATTCTGCCGTGGAATCTGAAAGAAGAAGTGATGGATCAACTGAGCTATATCCGGGATTGGGGTGGGCGGTTTACGATAGCCGTGCCGGGGGGGACTGTTTGTGGCTGATGCGTGGCTATCACGTTGTGTATGTTTTAAAAGGAGATTTTTATGATTCCGATGTTTAAGCCATTAATTGAAAAAGAAGAGATTGATGCCTCGCGTGAATCGCTGGAGCTTGGCTGGCTGGGAATGGGCAGTTATGTATCGTCTTTCGAAAATGAGGTGAAATCGATTCTGAAGGCCGATGATCGGTATGTTGCTGCGGTTAGTTCTGCGACGGCAGGACTTCACTTGGCACTGCTGGTTGCGGGTGTGGGGCCGGGGGATGAGGTTATTGTTTCGGCTTTCAATTGCTCCGCTGACTATCAGGCCATTACATGGGTTGGTGCCGACATTGTCTTTTGTGACTGCGATGACAACACCCTGGAACTTGATCTTGCCAAAGCCGAAAAGTTGGTGAGTCCTAAGACCAAGGCAATCATTGTGATGGACTATGACTGCATCATCAGCGATCACGATGCCATATCAAATTTTGCACAACGCCACCATTTGCGCGTGGTTCATGACGCGTCGCACTCTTTTGGCTCCCGCTATAAGGGGCGCATGGTGGGCAGTTTTTCCGACATTTGTGTCTTTAGTCACGACCCGGTCAAAACGGTCACTTGCTTAGACGGTGGTACGGTGGTTGTCCGTTCAAAAGAGGAGTTGCGCATGTTGCATGAGATGCGCTTGCTTGGTATGCAGCAGCCCGCTGAGGTGATGTACCAGAACAAGCGGGCTTGGACATTTGATGTGGAGCGCGTGGGTTTTCGCTATCACATGCTCAATATGCACGCGGCTATCGGCTTGAGCCAATTGCGCAAAATTGATCGCATAGCCAGCAGCCGTTGTGCTGCCTCCAGACGCTACAACGAGCGGCTGGCTGCTCTGCCTCAAGTGCGCACTCCACAAACTGATTTTGCTGAGGTAAACCCATTTTTGTATTACATACGGGTGGGTGAGACGCATCGGGATCCTCTGCGTGCATTTATGAAAGACAACGGTGTGGACACAGGGATTCACTGGCAGCCTGGACACTGGTTTTCACTGTGGAAAGACTGCAAGGCTGGTGACTTGTCGGTGACTGATCGGGTGGGAAAGGAAATTTTGTCTTTACCTTTGCACTCGGGTATGGCCTTGGAAACAGTCGATGCCGTCGTGGAGCAGATCGAGCGTTACTTTGTGTAGTTCCCAGGAGCCAATATGACGATCACCTCTTCAGGACAGCAGCTTTTTACAGCACTCAAGCAGACTACTCGTTCGGGGCATTCTCCATTGGTACTAACGGTGGGGCAGCCTTTGCGGGCAACGCTGCGCCCCGTGGCGACTGTTCCAGGTTTTCTGGATGCACTTGATGTGACGTTGTTGACGCAATGGCGCAATCAGCATGTGAAATCATTTTTGACCGAGTTTGTGGCGAACGAGCCACAGACGGCGCAATGGTTAAGTCAATCGGTTCACTCTAACAATGGCAAGATGCTTTTCATGGTGGATACCCCACAGGGTGAGCGGGTCGGGCATGTGGGTTTGGGGTTTATTGACTGGAATAAGGCTTATGGTGAGGCAGATGCGATTGTTAGCGGCGGGAAATCTCCCCCTGGATTGATGAAAGAGGCGCTACAGACATTGATGCGTTGGACTCGTGACGTGCTGAGCCTCAAAATTTTGGCAGTGCG
>CAYQAV010000051.1:0-4595 GCA_964415565.1 uncultured Candidatus Peribacteria bacterium | reverse complement strand
TTTTTTTATTTCCTTTGATTTACATTTTTTACAGATTTTATGGCTATTTTTATTTAACATAGTTAAAAATAAAGGAGTATTTGGCTTTATTATACCAAATATTCCTTATTTTAGCCACACACTTTTTACAATTAAGCCGTTAAACACAATAGCTATTGTTTTAATACTTTTATGGTCTCTATGATTAGTTACATCTTATACAATGTGATGATTTATTCATATTTTGGTTTTAATTGCTGTTATAATAGTTTTATTAAGAATAATAAAATGAGAAAAACCAATACAATAAAAAAAACTAGAAGTTTTAACTTCTAGTTTTTTTACACTTAAAACATCATTGCCCATGATCATTTGCCATTCAAACTACTCAACTTTTTTTTCTATATAAATATATAATTACAAATATTAAATTACAAATTTAAAAAAATAAATATAATAGAACTAATTAAAATCTAAATCTTAATTATGCAAAAACCTAGAGATGTTTGGAAAGCTAGAGAAAAAGAACTAGTTTGAGTTGAATGATGTCCTTTTTGTAACTTAAATTCTCAAGGAGATTGTATCATTTGGAAAGGGAAGTATTGGTATATTCAACACAATATGTATCCATATCTTTGATTAAAAGAGCATATTATGGCTATACCTTTTTCACATAAAACTTTTACTTATGAATTAACTAGTGAAGAATGGAGTGAATTTAGTGAAATACAAAAATTTGTAAAAAGTTTTTTTTGAGAAAAAGAATATTTTTCTTTTATTCGTGAATCATTATCAAATAGAAGTATAGAACATCTGCATTATCATTTTTTACCTTGAATTTTAAGAACAAGTAGGATTGAAAATATATTAAGAGAACAAGGATTTTAAAAAATTTGCATTATTTAGTTAAAATGATATGATATATTTAGTTTACTGTAAATATATTACAGTAATTATTTTACAGTATAATAATACTAGTATGACATTTAGTTTTAGAGTATATAAAGAAATTTTGGATCTTTTTGAAAAAAATAGTTTGCTTTGAGCAACTCAAATATCACAGAAATTAGAAATAAGCAGACCAATTATCCATAAAGTTTTGAATCATTTGCTTATGGAAAAAAAGATAGAAAAAGTATGAATTGCATCACATACTAGATATAAAAGTCTTATTTTTTCTTGAAGTAATATTTTAAATAGCAATAAAGTTTTGTGAATTAATTCAATAAAAGAAAATTCAGATGATTTTATAGTTGATTTTAAGACTAAAAAATTGCTTGATGATAATTTTTATAAATTTGATTCTGATGGTAGTTTACTTATATGATTTTTTTGATTTAAAAAATGGGTAAAGTCAAGAAATTTTGATTTAGAAAAATCTATTTTAAATTTTAAAAATATCTATAATTATATAGAAAATATAGAAAACAATTGTTGAGTACTTGAATCAACAGATATTTTTAATAAAAAATTTGATAAAAATTATATGCAAAAAGTATTTTATGCTTGAGAATATAGTTTTATGGAATTTGGTAGAAGTAAATTAGCAGAAATGACTTTTTATGCAAAACAATCTCAAGATAGTTCTTTGATAAATCAAGCTATAGATGAAGTTTTTTATAAATTAGAATGTATTATAAAAACACAAAAAATAGATGCTATAGCTATAGTACCTTGGAGTATAGATAGAAAAAATCAGCTTCTTAATATACTTAAAAATAGATTAAAAGAATTAAATATACCTTTTATAAATATAATTAAATATTATCCAAATAATATTTCTATTCCACAAAAATCAATTAAATCAAAAGATGGTAGAATTAAAAATGCAACAAATACTATATTTGTTTATGATAATAATGTAGTAAATTTTTCTAAAATACTTCTAATTGATGATTTTGTATGATCAGGTTCTACATTGAATATAACTGCTAAAAAACTCCTTGAATCAAATGCAAAAGAAGTTTTGTGATTTTCTTTTGTTTGAAGTATGGATTTAACTTATGAAGTTATAAATGAGATATAGATATTTATTCATTTTATGTTTAGTTTCAAAATTATTTATTTGCATTTAATTTTTAAAAGCTATACTTTTAGATAGCACAATGTTCTTATTTCTTAAATATTTTACTTATGGAAAATAAAAGATTTATAGAATTAAAGAAGCTACCTTTAATTTTTAGTATTTTATTTTGAATAATATTTTACTTATTATTTTTAAAATATTTTAATCTAGATGCTGAAATCTCAAGTCTAAGTTTGAAAGATTTTTATCAAAAATATACTATATATTCTCCTATATTATTTTGATTTTTAATTTTAGTTTTGTTTTATATATTAGTATTTTTAAAGTTTATTTTCAGAATTAAATCATATATTTGAACTATAATTGTTTATTTTTTGTCTTTTTGATTTTTCTTGTTTTTATGAATTGATTTAATGTTTTTTGAATCAAGAATCGCTGATTTTGCAAATGTAATAGTAAACACTTTTTCAATTCCTTTGATTGTTAGTTCAAGTGTTATACTTATATTAGTTTTAGCATTGTCATTTAAAAAGGAAAAATTAATTAAATAGTTTATTTTCTAATCTTTTAATTATGGAAAACTTAAATTTTAAGATAAAACTAGGTATAATTTTTTCATTTCTAATATTTTTATCTTCTTGTAGTTTTATTGAATGAATTTGAAATATGATGTGTGATTTAGCACCAGAATCAGATCATTGTTTTCAATTTATTGCAGTTCAATCATCAGATCCTAAAGCTTGTGAAAATATAAAATGAACAAAATTTAAGGATTGAGGTTCAAATCCACCAAGAGATAAATGTTATCTACAAATTGCTGAAAATACATGAGATGAATCTATTTGTAACAACATAAAATGATGAGCTTTATCTTATACAATTTCTGAGTGTCAATGAACAACTAGAACTAAACTTGTAAAAACTCTTGATGATCAAATAAAAGATTTAGATTCAAAAATAGATTATTCCGTTTGATATAGTGAAACTGAAAAGTTATTAAAAGAGAGAAAAGAACTTGAAGTAAAATTTAGAGAAAATTTTGCAAAAATTCCTGAAGCTGAAAAATCAGCATATTATACAAAGAAAAAAGATGAAATCTTATCTTGAATTACTGATGAAGATTTAAAACAACAAATTGCTCATAGTTATGCAATACAAAGAAAAACTTATTGATGAGATGTATTAAATGAACTTGATTGATTGAAAAAGATAACTGATACTGAAACTGTAGCAAAAAGACTTGATGAAAGTGCAAATATATTGGTTGATACAGTAAAAAGTACTTTAGTTGATATGGTAAATGAAAAAAAAGATGCAGTTTTGGATGATGTTAAAGAAAAACTTTTAGAAGAAGCTTATAAAAGGTCTGGAACTGATATGAAATTAGCTCTTGATAAGCTTAATTGATTAAAAGAGACTTATGACAAGGGAAGTGAATATTATAATTCAGTAAATGAAAAATATGAAAAACTTAAATCTGCATATGATAAGATGAAAGATATTCAAGGTAAACTTGATAAAATAGATATTTTATGAAAAGAATGAAAACTTGATTCTTGAAAAGTTGAAGTTTTAAAATGAAGTATTCTTCTTTGAGAATGACTTGAATATGCAACTTGATATGTACCTGTTTTTTGAAGCACAATATCAACAATTACAAAAGAAACATTTTGAGTTGTAAATGAATTTGCAACTGGTAGGGCAATGAGAACTACAGCTATTGATAAATGTATAAATGATCCTTTAAATTGTGATACTGATAATATTTCAGGATATTAAAATAAATAAAATTTCATGACTTAAACAAAAAAAAACTGCCGTAGGCAGTTTTTTTTTGTTTTTAAACATTTTCTTCTGGTTTTTCTTCAATTCTAAGTATTAATTCTAAATAGAAAAGAAATTCATTAATTGTATCTGATACAGGCTTTTTTAATTTTCAAACTCTATGTTTAATTTCATCAATTTCGTCATCATTAACAATTTCATTATTATTATTAATTTTTTGTCATAATATTTCAGCAATAGTTTTTTTAACAGAATTTACATATCATAATTGTGTATCACCAATTAAATTTGATACTTGTAAATGTTCTTCTACTTCAGTAACAAGTGTTCATACAGTTAGTGCCATATTTATTTTTTTATATTTTAAATTGTTTATATGCTTTATTATAACATATATTATTAATATTGCAAATATTTGATATGTATATTAAAAAAAATTATCAAAATATTTGTGTAAATCATTTTTCTACTTCTGTAAATACTTGTAGCTTTTTATCTTTTATTAACCATATTTTATTTGATATTGATTCTAGTAAATCTCTGTCATGAGAGACTACAATTGTAGTTCATTCAAATCATTCTAGCATTTTTTTTATTACTTCTTTTGAGTGAATATCTAGATGATTTGTTGGTTCATCCATAATTATAATATGTGGTTTTGTAAGTATACTAAAAATATTTTGCTTTCTTAGTATAAATAGGTATAATAAATTGGTATACTAACCAATAAAAATATGCAAGAAATAAAAGAAATAGAATTAAGAGAAAAAACTGAAAAAGATTGAAAATCTTTAAAAAGATTACA
>CAYQAV010000050.1:0-11042 GCA_964415565.1 uncultured Candidatus Peribacteria bacterium | reverse complement strand
CTTTTTTTATTTCCTTTGATTTACATTTTTTACAGATTTTATGGCTATTTTTATTTAACATAGTTAAAAATAAAGGAGTATTTGGCTTTATTATACCAAATACTCCTTATTTTAGCCACACACTTTTTACAATTAAGCCATTTTTAATAAAATGAAATTATATTTAGTTTTATGAAAAATCATATGTACTTTTGTGAAAAGTTATATGTACTTTTGTGACCAAAAGGTACCAAAAGTCTTTAAGGGGACTAACTTTCGCATACAATCTACTGAGTTTTATCTCTCGTTTCACGGCGAAATATTCCCCTTAAAAATCCCATTGATACATATCGGAAAAGTAAGAATAAAATTTTTAAATCAAAATGAAAAAGGCTTATAGAAACATCCAGGGGTCTTAGGGGTTGAGATAGTGATTACTAGCCGTAAGAAATAAAACTTAGCAAGCTAGTTCGAAAACCCCTAAAACTTTTGCTACCTTTTGGTTACAAAAGTAGAAAGTGCCATTTTTGGTCACAAAAGTACAAATATTATTTTTCTAAAATTATATCCACTACTTTTAACATCAAATTCTTATTCCCATTCCAAGAATCTTCACTCAAATCAAAAACTAAACTCACATTTCTTTTGCTTCTTTTAATTTCTTCAAAATAATCTCACATATAAAATGCAAAAATCTTAAATCAATGTTTTGTCGTAAATCTAAGATGGTCTCTTCATTTTCAAATGAAATCCATTTTCTCAATTTCTAAATTTTCTACTAAAAATAATGGTTTTTCATTTCAAATACCAAAAGGTTTATATCTATTTACCTTACTTAAAAAATTAAATCATAATTCTTCTAATCTTATAACTTTATCTATTTTTAGCTCTTTTTTATAATGACTAAAATCTTTTTTATTAAGTTCATTTATGATTTTTGTTTTAAATTCTCCAAATTTTTCTTTTGATATAGAAAAACCAGCAGCTTGTTTATGTCATCAATAACGAAGAAAATAATCTTTATATTTATCCAAAGTTTCTATAATTGAGTGATATTCAGGACTTCTACAACTAGCAACAAGAGTATCTCACTCATCTTTTAAACAAATACATGGTTTATAAAATTGTTCAGTTACTCTTCATGCAACAATTCAAATAATTCCATGTTCAATTGCTGGAGAAATATAAAAAAGTAAATTATCTGTTTTACTAACTTTATTTATAGCATCCGCACTAAATTCTTTTGTTAAAAATTTTCTTTGTTCATTTAATTTTTCTATTTCGCTAATAGTTTGAAATACACTATCTGTATTATTTAATATCAAATTTACAGCTTTGTAAGCACTATCCATTCTACCTGCTGCATTTATTCTTGGTCAAATTAAAAAACCAAATAAATCTCAATCTAAATCATCATGAATCTTATCTTCTATAAGTTTTCTTATTCATAAACTTCTAGTTTTTTTGATTTGTTTTAATCATTCCATAACTATGATTCTATTTTCTCAAGTTAATCTCATACAGTCTGCAACAGTTCAAATTGCTGCAATATCTATTGATTCTATTATATATGCTCTTGCTTCTTCTTTTGTCATATATTCGTAAGCCAAAGCTTGCATAAGCTTAAAAGTAACTCATGCTCAAGCCAAATTTTTGTACAAATAATTACAATCTGGTCTTTTTGGATTTATAACTGCTATTGCCTCTTCTGGAATATTTTCTGGAACAGCATGATGATCAGTTATAATTATATCAATTCACAGAGTTTTTGCATATTTAACAACTTCTATATCACGAGTTCAACAATCTACAGTTATAACTAATTTTACTCATAATTCAGCTAATTCATCCATAAAATACGATTTCATCCCATATCAATCTTTTACCCTGTGAGGTATTCTATAACTTGCTTGGATTCACATCTTTTTGAAAAAATGCATCAAAATAGATGTACTTGTTACTCAATCTACATCATAATCTCAAAATACAATAATTCTTTCACCTTTTTCTTTTGCAGTTTTTATTCTCGCAACTGCTTTATCCATATCAATAAGCAAATATGGATCATGTAAATCATCAATACTTGATTCAAGCATAAATTCACCATTTTCAAATCTAGCATCAATAACTTCTTCTATACCTTTATTTAAAGTACTTTTATCATATTTTATTATATTTCATTTTAAACTTAGTTTTTCTTGCATGTTTTTATATATTTTTTAAATTATTTTAATTATATAAATATAAAAAAATAAGCCAACAAATTTTGTTAACTTATATTAGATTTTATATATTTCATCATATTTGAAATCTTGAAATAAATATCATTGAAAATAATCAAATCATAGTGATTTTGCAAATTCAAATAATTCATCAGTTTCAATCCATTCAGCAACCAATTTTATTCAATTTAATTTAAGTAGATTTAAATATGCAACAAAATCATCATAATCATTTTTTAAATAACAATTCCCTAATATTTTTTTTTCTCTATCTAAACTTTCAAATCAATATTTCTGACATAAATACATTTCTTGTATAAATTTTCAATCAATTTTCACTAGTGATAGATTTATTCATTCTGAAAGTAATAAATCAATTCTTTCCTTGTTTGAAAATCAAGAAAATAAGTCATCTATTACCAATCCAAATCATATCTTACTTAACTCTTTTAACTTTGATAATACTTCTATTTTATTTTCATTATCAATATTTTCATTTTCTAAAATTTCAAAATTTATATTTTTAGGATTTATATTTGTAGTTTGTAATAATTCTTTCAAAAAAGGTAAAAATAATGGATTTTGAATATCTTTAATTTCTAAATTTATATTTATAATAATATTTCTATTAATTACTGTTTCACTAAAAGCTTTATTACAAATTTTCATAAATAATAGAAATGTTTCATTTCTAATTCTTAATTCATTTAAAAAATTTATATGTGCATTATTAAAAGTATTAACCCTAAATAATATTTCATTTGCATATACTTCTCTAGTACTTGTAACAATTGATTCAAATTTAGAGTAAAAATCACTATTAGTTGAAAATTGAGACATATTAAATGATTGCATTTCAGATAAATACATTATATATGATTAAAATAATAATATATTAGTACTATACCATTTATTTTTAAAATACTAATTTTTTTTAATAATATATTAATTTTGACTTAATGATATTTATTAATATAAATTATATGCTAATTGCTCCCATAGCTCAGTTGGAAGAGCGCTAGGCCGCGAACCTAGGTCTGCCGTGGGTTCGAATCCTGCTGGGAGCACCATATAAACAGTTTAAAAGAACTTTAAGGGTCTTTTTTATAAAATAAAAAATATAACTGTAAATATAAATAATTTTGTTATTATTATATAATTCATATTATATATACATTTACTAATAAATATAAAAAAATGTATTGAAAAATTTTAAAATTTGTTTTGTATATTTTTATTCTAATTTGAATTTCATATTCAAATTTACTAAATGTTTACTGATTAAATAATCCTTATTGAGATAAAATTAGTATTAATACAAAAGTCCAAATTAATAATTTGGTAATCTCTATCTCAAATAGAAAAACACAATTAGGAAATGAAAATTTTAATTCTTTTAAAAATGATATTTTAAAAAATTTAAATAGTATAAAAACTAAATATTCTTCAAATAATGAGATAGGAAATCTAATAGATTACATATCATATGAAATAAATGACATTACAAAAGCAGAATTAATTTCTGAAGATTATTTAGAAAAATTGATTTGTGAAAATTGAAAATGTAATGGAAATTCATCAACAATAAATGATAATTTAACAACATCCTCAACAACAAATATTATTGAAAATACTACAACATCTAGCTCTAATCAAAATTTAGGAAATGACTTTTGAAATTGTGAAAAAAGTTGACCACTATACTATAAATCTTGAAATATTTGTACTTGGGCAAATTTTGAATGTAAAAATTGAAAATATTATTGGTGAGCTCAATTTTCACCAGAACCACCTTATCCAGAAACATGAGTAAAATTATATAACACATATAATTTATGCGATATTGAAAAAACTATAAATAAAACTATAAATAAATGTGAATTTAGTATGAAACCTTATCTTGATTTATGATTAAAAACAACTTTTTATTTTTCAGATAAAAAATATGAGCCAGATTCAAATTGAGTTATGACCTTACCCTGAGATATGAAAAATGATTTTTATGCATATAAATGAGCTCCTACAAATCCTCAGGTATATTTTAAATGTAATGATTGAGTTTTATCAATTTATAATAGTGAATATAAAGAATTAAATCCATTAAATTGAGTTATTAATGATAATAATATATCTTCTAAAAGTAGTAATTCATCTCAAGACAATACAATCACTAATACTCCAATTGTAGAAAATATAAATCTTACATGTGCTTGAAACTGATGGCCTGCATCTATTGAAATTTCTTGAAGTTGAGATTTTAATGCGTTTTGATTAATAAATTGATCTACAAATAAATATATAAATTTAACAAGAAATTCTGCTACAAATAGCTATGTAGCTCAATTATCTAATGATTTTGAAAAAATTATTATTACACCTTATAATTCTTCAGAAGTTATTTCATCAATTGAAACAAATAAATGTACTCCAAATAATTATGCGCCAAAACCTGAAATAATATCTGCAAATTATAATACTGAAACTAAAACAATAGTTATAAAAACAAAAAATGCATTATCTAATGATTATATAAATATATTTGATGGTCAATCTGAATGAGGTTTATTTTGGGAAAAAGATAATAACTGATTATATACAGCAAAACTTACTGATCCTTATTATCAATCATTAATTTCATTCATAAAAACTTGAAAATCTTATGTTAAAATTTATTGATCATACGAACCTAATTATTGGAGATTTGTAATAAACATAAAAAACACTGTTAATATTATTACAGAATCAGATTTTAAATATACTCGTAGTTATGATTCAAAATGACAATGGTTAGAATGGAAAACAAGTTCTAATGTAGTAAATTTAGCTTGGAAAAGTATTTGACCAAATTGAGTAAGATGAAATGATAAATGATCACTAAATTTAGAAAAAGAGTTTTTATCTTCTGATGATTTAAAAAAATATTGATGGTTATCTTGAAAATATGATATGACTTGGACTATAACTCTAAAAGATTGAACAATAAAATCATATAAAGAATATTTTGATATTCCTAACTACTAAAAAAACTCCCTTCGGGAGTTTTTTTATTCTATAATTAAATCTCTTTCAGGAGAATAAAAATCCAAATTTTCTTTACCAATTTTACCAATAATATAACTAATTAATTCTTCTTTTTTAATTTCTGTTTGTGTTCAATCTTGCATATCTCTAACTTGAAATATACCATTTCTAGCTTCCATTATTCAAACCATAACAACATATCTAGATCAAACTCTACCTGCTTTTAACATTTGTTCTTTCATAGAAGGAGTTCAAAGAGAAACAACAGTATTTATTCAAGCTTCTCTTGCTAAAAGTGAAAGAGGTAATATTACAGCTTTTGCTTCATCTCATAATTGTACAAAAAATAAATCAATCCTATCTTTATTTTTTAATTTTACATTATTTTCAAGTAATAATGAAATCAATAAATTAGTATCAACCATAAATCAAGTTGCTGGAATTTCTTTTGCTTCACCTATATTTTTTGATAATGCATTATATCTTGCTCAATTTGCTATAACTCTTCAATCAAGAGATTTAAATTGCCATACTGAATTTGTTTGATATGATTTATCTCAAACAAGTTTATGATCCTCAGTATATGGAATTTTTAAAATATCTAAATATTCTTTAAATTTTATATAATGTGCTTTACTATCTTTTTTTAAAAATTTAGCAGAAATTGAAGGAACACTGTTGTTTAAAATGATTTCATCTTCTTCAGTTGAAGATAAAACTAACATTGGATCTTTTTCTAATAGTTCAATAGATTTTAATGATAAGATATGTTTTTTATTTTCATAATAACTAATCAATTCTTCTCTATATTTTGCTTTTTCTTTTTCTATTCATATAGAATTAACTGTGATAATAAACTTATCTTTTAATCCTATCTTATTTAAAACAGTATATGTTACATAAATTTGAATTGCATCTAATATAGGATCATTTTCTCAAATAATATCTGCTCAAATAACTTCATATGCTTTTATTCAATTTCATTCTTTTTTATATAATTGATGCATATAATAATAATAAACCGGTTGAATTTCTTCTTTTATATTATTTTCTAAATAAGCTCTAAGATTTCAAAGTGATGGGTCTTGGTTTAAATCAAAATCCGAATTTTCAAGTATAAAATTATTTCATAGAGATTTTTCAATTAACTCTTTTTTCTCAAGTAATGGAGTTGATAATCTTCTAAATCAGCTTTTTCTAAATTCATGACGAAAAACCTTTTTTAAAAAAGTTAAATATTTGTGGTGCTCAGGTAATAAATCAAAAGTTCATTCTATAGGAGAATACATATTTATATATCGGTTTAAATTATTTAAAATCATTCTAGGTTTTCATTATAAAGGATTTTTACAAAAAAGAAAAATTTTTTTGTTATTTAAATTATTTATATAATATATAATATAAATAATACAAAAATTTAATTATATAAATAAAAACTATGCAAGATATAAATGAACAAATTTTAATATATATAAATTCTTTTACTAATAATAAAATAATAGGATATACAGCTTTATTTTTTTCTGATAGTCCTATCTTTATATTACCATTATTTTTATTTATATGATGGTTATTTTATACATATAAAATAAAAGATGATGAAAAGAAAAAAGAGTTATTATTTATATTTTATTCTAGTATTGTAGCTCTAATCATAAATTTAATAATTCAAAAAATGTTTCATTTTGATAGACCTGAAACTGTTTTAAAATGAGTTTGAAAACTACTTTTAAATCATATACCTAATGCAAGTTTTCCTTCTGATCATGCTGCTGTTAGTATCTCATTTTTAACTGCATTATTTTTAGCTAATTATAGAAAAATTGCTTATATTTTGATTATTCCATTTATTTTAATGAATATTTCAAGAGTTATATTGTGAGTTCATTGGCCATTTGATATAGTTGTTTGAGCTATAATTTGAGTAATTTGAGCATTTATTTCATTTAAATGATTAAAAAAATGTAGTTTAATATTAAATTTAAATAGTTTAATATTAAAAATTATGAATTATATAAAAATGTAACTTTATTTTTTTTAAATTTTATATATACTATTTTTATTAATAATAATTATTTTAAATGACTCATCTAAGAAAAAAAGAAAAAAAAGTAATAGCACTTACTGGTTGATCAACTTGATGACATATATTCCCTTTATTATCAGTATTTAATTATCTTAAAGAAGAAAAAAAATATGATTTTTTTTGGGTATGAGAATTAGATTCTCTAGAAGAAGAAACTGCTAGAAAAAATAAGATTCCATTTATAGATATTCCAGCTTGAAAAATAAGAAGATACTATGATGTTAGAAATTTTTATGAACCATTAAAAAATCTAAGTTGAATTGCATTTGGGATTTATTACATACTTAAAAATAAGATTGATATAATTTTTAGCAAATGATGATATGTTGCACTTCCTCTTTGTATAGCTGCATTTATCTTAAGAAAAAAAATATATATTCACGAATCAGATACTGTTTCTTGAATTGCAAATAAATTAATTTGAAAAATTGCAACTAAAGTATTTTATACATTTCCAAATGAAAAAACTCTGATGGAAGATGGTAAACATATATTATCAGGACAAATATTAAATCCAGAATTACTTGATAATGTAGATAATTTAGATGTTGCTGAAAATGAAAAATTATCGGTTATGATTATGGCTTGATCTCAATGATCAACTACTATATTTGAAGCAATGTTAAATGTTTTAAATCATGTAGAAGGTATTGATTTTCAAGTGATATTATGAGAAAAAAATATGCATTTTAGAGAAGATTTTAAAAAAATACCTGGTATAATGGTTCACGATTTTATAACTCAAAAAAGACTTGGAAAAATACTTAAACAAGTAGATATAGCAATAACTAGATGATGAGCAACAAGTTTATGGGAACTAAATATGTTTTGAATTCATTCAATAATTATCCCTCTAGAATGAAGTGCATGAGATCATCAAAATAAAAATGCTATGTATTTTAAAGAAAAATTTTGAAGTGATGTAATTTACGAAAATGAAGATTTAGAAATTGAAATATACAAAAAACTACAAGCATACAAAAATCTTAGAAAATCAGGATTAAACTTGAATTGATTTTTTAAACCACTTCAAATTATTGAAAAAGAGATGAATGAAGATTTAGAAGAAAATATTAAATCAAACAATAATCATGTTGAGAATAAATCTATTATTGATGATGATGAAGTTTAATTAAAATATAAATAAAAAAAATGTCTATTGTAAAAATGTCACTTCTTGGCATTTTTTTTGTTTTTTAAAAAAATAAATGCTAGAATTAATCAGTTATACCTATAATTTATAAAAAAATGAAAATAGTATTAGAAATAAAAGATAAATATATTAGTCCTCTTAAATATATTATGTTATGATTATCAATAATAATTTGAGTATCATATGTTTATTTTTTTCAATGATGAAATAGTAGTCTATACTTATTAATTGCTACAATATTTGCAATATATATGGCTCTAAATCTATGAGCAAATGATGTAGCTAACAATATGTGACCTGCAGTTTGATCAAAAGCAATTACAATATGAGCAGCAATAGTAATTGCAGCAATATTTGAAGCATCATGAGCTCTTATAGCTGGTTGAGATGTAGTTGATACAATAAAATCATGAATTATAGATAAAGAAATGATTACTTCATGAACTCAATTTATTGCAATAATGTTAGCTACTTTACTTTGAGCAGCATTATGGATAAATGTAGCTACATTTTTTAAAGCACCTATATCAACAACAAATTCAATAATAGGATGATTAATCTGAGCCTGAGTAATGGCAGAATGAATAGATATGGTAAAATGGTGAAAAATTTGAGAAATAGTATCGAGCTGGATAATTTCACTTATAATGTGATGAATAATATCTGTATTAATATTTATTTCTATTAGAAGAAACATTTTAAAAAGAGATGAAAGATGAGAAGCGGCTAAACATTGGGTTCCAATCTATATTTGATTAATGATGATGATATTTTCAATTTATTTACTATTAAAATGATTAAAACCAATTTTAAGTTCAAATGAATTTCTACATAATATAATAAATCCTACAAGTGCAGTATTTATGTGATTAGTAATTTGAGTTGCATCATATATGGTATTAGTAGTAAAATATAAAAAAAATAAAAAAAGATTTTTAAAAGATGATAAAGAATTTATAAATAATTTATTTAATATTCCTTTAATATTTGCAGTAGCATTACTATCATTTGCACATTGATCAAATGATGTTGCAAATGCAATTGGTCCTCTAGCAGCTATAAATGAAACTATTAAAAATAGTGGTGCTGAATTAGTGAAAGCAGCATGAGTTCCATTTTGGGTAATGTTAATTTGAGCACTTTGATTATCTATGTGACTTGCAATTTTTTGAGCTAGACTTATCAAGACAGTTTGAAATGAAATTACAAAACTTGATCAAATAAGAGCATTTTGTGTTGCATTATCAGCAGCAGCTACGGTTTTAGTTGCTTCAGCATTATGATTACCAGTATCATCAACTCAAATTGCATTATGAGCAATATTTGGTATTTGAATATTTAGACAATACCTAAGTACAAAAAAATGAGAAGATAAAGAAGTTATTGATAAATCTATGATGAAATGAATATTATTATCTTGGATTGTTACACTTCCAATTGCTTGAGTTATATCAGCAATTACCTATAAAATAATTATGTTATTTTAATGTCAATTTTTTTGACCTATAAAAAATAATATGTTATAATAAATATATAAACTAAAAACAAAAACAAATTATTAATTAACTATTTTAAAAATGCCAGTAAAATATAGCACTAAATTAAAAAACTTTAAATCTATTACGCTAAATCAATTAAATGCAACAGCAAGTTTTTTAAAAAGAATTGATAGAAAATTTTTACTTAATACAAAACAATTTTCTTCAATATTAGACGAATTAAAAGAAAATTTTAATGTACTTGAAATAAATGGCAAAAAAGTATTTAATTATGACAATGTTTATATGGATACTCCTGATTATTTATTTTACAATCAACATCAAAATAAATTAGCATCTAGAACAAAGGTAAGAACTAGATATTATGTAGATTCAAATATTGCATTTTTTGAATACAAACAAAAAAATGATTGAATTACAAATAAATATAGATACGAATTCCCTGCTTCTGAGCACGGTTTTATGACTAGAGGTAAAAAAAGATTTTTTGATTGAGTATGGCAAAGTAGTTATACTTGAGAAAAAGCTCCAGATATAAGTCCAGCAATAAAAACAACATACAAAAGAATTACTATGGTTAGTAAAAAATGAGATGAAAGAATTACTATTGATTTTGATATAAAAGCTCTTGATCTAAGAAAGAAAAATGCTGAAACTGTAGATTTAAAAAATCTAGTTATAGTTGAAAGTAAAAGTATGAAAGAAAATTGTGAAATACTGAAAACTATGGAAAATCACAAGATTGAAAAAGCACATAGTTGTAGTAAATATTCTCTTTGAGTTGTTTATTCAGGTATTGCTGAAAAATATGATACTTTCAGAGAAACTATGGAGAAAATTAAAGAAATTAGAATGGAAACTATTAAAAATACAAATAGAGTAACTTCTCTAAATTCTGTTACAAAAAATATTACAAAAGAAATTACAAAACTACCTGAGTTCAGGCTTAATTGTAAAAAGTGTGTGGCTGAGATGATTAAATTTTCCCATATAAGAGAGATAAAATTAGTTTAATTTTTCTCTCTTTTTTTAATCCTCTATGAAGACTAATTTTAGGTTTAATATGTCAAAATAATCATTCC
>CAYQAV010000049.1:0-7945 GCA_964415565.1 uncultured Candidatus Peribacteria bacterium | reverse complement strand
TAATTAAATCTTTTTTGCTATTCCCTTTTAATAATTTAACTTATAAGACATCTATTTTACTAGATATTTTAAAAATAAAAAAAGTAATTATAAAAGCATTAAACGCTATATTAACTAAACAATAAAATTGTTTAGTTTTATTTTTTAGTTTTTAACAAGGAAAAAAAAGTTTTTTTTGAATTTAAGTCTTTTTGAGTATATTTTTATTAAATAAAAATAATATATTATGTATGAAAAAAAGAATAGTTATAACAGGTTGAGCTTGATTTATTGGTTCAAATTTTTTAAATAAATATGTTTTATTAAATCCAGAAATTGATTTTATAAATATAGATGCTCTAACTTATGCTTGAAAATTAGAAAATATTAATGAAGAAGTAAAAAAATCTCCAAATTATTTTTTTGAAAAAGTAGATATTAGAAATATAGAAGAAATAAATAAAGTGTATGAAAAATATTCTCCTACCGATATAATTCACTTTGCAGCTGAAAGTCATGTAGATAATAGTATAAAAAATCCAAAACTTTTCACAGAAACAAATGTAATTGGTACTCAAAACTTACTTGATGCACATAGAAAATTTTGACTAAAAAGATTTCACCATATATCAACTGATGAAGTTTATGGAGATTTACCTAATTGATGATTTTTCACTGAAATTACACCTATAAATGCTTCAAGTCCATATAGTGCGTCAAAAGCAAGTTCAGATTTAATAGTAAAGGCTTACTGAAGAACATTCTGAGTTAACTATGTTATTACTAGATGTAGTAATAATTATTGACCAAATCAAGATAATGAAAAATTAATTCCTCACTTTATAGAATTATTACAAAATAATAAACCTGTTACAGTTTATTGAGATTGAAGTAATATAAGAGATTGGCTATATGTTGAGGACCATTGTGATGCTATTTGGGAAGTATTTAATAAAGCAGAAAATAAATCTATCTACAATATAGGATGAAATAATGAATATACAAATCTTGAAATAACAAAACTTATTTTACAAGAAATGTGAAAAAGTGAAGAATTTATTAGTTTTGTAGAAGATAGAAAAGGTCATGATGTAAGATATGCAATTGATGCAACTAAAATAAAAAATGAGTTAAAATGGGAACCAAAAGTAAAATTTGAAAACGGAATTATAAAAACTATTAAATATTATTTAAATAAATAATTATGAAATGAATAATTTTGGCTTGATGAAGCTGAACTAGATTATACCCTATAACTATGGGGATATCTAAACAACTTATGCCAATATATGATAAACCGATGATTTATTATCCATTATCAGTTTTAATGATGGCATGAATAAAAGATATTTTAATCATTACAACTCCAGAAGATCAATCTAGTTTTAAAAGATTACTTTGAAATGGAAATAATCTATGAATAAATATATATTATGAAGTTCAACCAAGTCCTGATTGACTAGCACAAGCTTTTATTATTTGAGAAAAATTTATTGGTAATGATGATGTTTGTTTAATACTTTGAGATAATTTATTTTATTGACAATGATTATCTAGTTTACTAAAAAATGCTGTAAAAAAAGTAGAAAATGAAAAAAAATCAGTTGTATTTTGATATGAAGTAACTGATCCTGAAAGATATTGAGTTGTAGAATTTGATAAAAATAAAAATGCAATTTCAATTGAAGAAAAACCAAAAAATCCAAAATCAAATTTTGCAGTTGTATGACTATATTTTTATACAAATGATGTAATAAAAATAGCAAAAAATATAAAACCTAGTTCTAGATGAGAATTAGAAATAACAACTGTAAATGAAGTCTATTTGAATAATTGAAATTTAAGTGTTGAAATTATGAATAGATGATTTGCTTGGCTTGATACTGGAACTCATGAAAGTATGCTTAATGCTTCAAATTTTATACAAATAATTGAAGAAAGACAATGATTAAAAATATGATGTATTGAAGAAATAGCATATTTAAATAAATGGATTTCAAAAGAGCAAGTTGAAATATTGTCAAAACCATTAATTAAAAGTAATTATGGAAAATATTTATTAAAAATAATTAAATAATATGTTTAATTTTATAAAAACTCCTCTTAATTGAGCTTACATAATTGAACCTCAAATTTTTTGAGATGAAAGAGGTTTTTTTATGGAAACATTCAATGAAAAAGAGTTTAATAATTCTTGAATAAATGTTAATTTCGTTCAAGATAATCATAGTAAATCAAAAGCTTGAGTTTTAAGATGATTACATTTTCAAACTATAAATACTCAAAGTAAATTAGTTAGAGTAATTGCAGGTAGTGTTTATGATGTAGCAGTTGATTTAAGAAAAAATTCATCTACTTATTGAAAATGGTATTGAGTAGTATTATCTAGCGAAAATAAAAAACAATTTTTTATACCAAAAGGTTTTGCTCACTGATTTTTAACACTAGAAGATAATACTGAATTTGTATATAAATGTGATGATTTTTATAATCCAGTTTGAGATTGAGGAATTGCTTATAATGATATTGATTTAAATATAGATTGGTGAAAATATTTTGATATAGAAAAATTAATTATTTCTGAAAAAGATAAAAAACAAATAATTCTAAAAGATTTCAAAAAAAATAATCCATTTTAATTTGTATTTAAATTTAAAATATGTATTATATTTCCTGTTAATAGGAAATAGTTTAATTTTTAATAAAATCTTTTCATGATACAGGAAATATTAAAAGAAAATATTATAGATAGAAATTTCTATATTTCTCATATATTAAAATACATAAATTCCCCTCTCATAAAAGTACTTATATGACAAAGAAGAGTCTGAAAAAGTACTATTTTGAAATCAATTATAAAACATTTATATAATTCAAATAGCATAAAAGAAAATAATTTTTTCTATATCAATAAAGAATTACCACTGTATGACCATATAAAAAATTATGAGGACTTAAAGAAAGAATTCAATATTTTTTTAAAGAATACGAGTGAATGAAAAATATTTGTATGAATTGATGAAATTCAAGATATAATTTGATGGGAAAAATTTATAAATTGACTTCTTGCAAAATACGCAGAAAAAATTGAGATTTTTATAACTTGAAGTAATAGTTTTCTACTATCAAGTGAGTTATCAACCTATATAACTTGAAGATATATAGACTTTTATATATATCCACTTTCTTTCAAAGAATTCTGCAACTTTAAAAACTCTCTAGAAACAAAAGAAAATTTTATAGAATATTTGAAATATTGAGGACTTCCTGCTATTTTTAAAATGGATTACTCAGATGAAGTAATTTTTTCTTATCTTGTATCAGTCTACTCTACTATAGTTTTAAAAGATATTATTCAATACAACAATATAAAAAATATAAACTTTTTTAAAGATTTATACAAATACACTCTTTCAAACATATGAAATATAGTAAGCTGAAAAAAAATAAAAGATTATTTAAAATCTCAAAATATAAGCCTATGAAATGATACCGTTTTAAATTTTCTACATTATTGAGAAAATACTTTTATATTAAACAAAGTTTATTCAGTTAATCCTGATACAAAAAAGTATTTTGAAATATATAATAAATTTTATGCTTGAGATTTATGACTTAGAAATAGCTTGGTTTGATTTGATTTCAAAAAAGATATTTGAAAATTACTTGAAAATTATGTATTTTTAGAACTAAAAAGAAATTGATATAATCTAAAAATATGAAGATTATCATCTGGAAAAGAAATAGATTTTATAGCAGAAAAAAACTGAATAACTAAATATTTTCAAGTATGTTATTTACTCTGATCTGAAGAAACTATGAATAGAGAATATGCTCCATTGCAAGAGATAAAAGATAATTGGGGAAAATATGTAGTTTCTTTTGATGACATTGATTTATGAATAAGTGAATGAATAAAACATATAAATGTAATGAAAATAAGTGAAGTTTTGTAAGTAGTAAGAAAAATAATAATCCATTTTAATATGAAAAAAATTTTATTAACATGAGCAAATTGAATGCTAGCAAGTGATTTTATAAAATATTGCTCTAATAATTTTGAAATATTTGCATTTGATAAACAAAAACTTGATATAACAAATATAACAAGTATTGAAAAAATAATTACTAAAATAAAACCTGAAATTATTTTAAATTGTGCAGCTTATACTTCGGTTGATGATGCTGAAGATATTTTAAAAAAACTAAATTATGATATAAATACTATTTGAACATATAATTTATCAAAAATAGCAAATAAATATAATTTGGATTTTATAACAATTTCAACTGATTATGTTTTTGATTGAGAAAAAGAAAATTGATATGATGAAAATGATGTTTGTAATCCAATTAATGAATATTGAATGAGTAAATATTTATGAGAATGCTTAGCATTAACTGAAAATAAAAATACAATAATTATTAGGACAAGTTGGCTTTACTGATGATGAAAACAATTTAAAAATTTTGTAAATACTATTATAAAATTATCTGAAACAAAAGATGAATTAAAAATTATAAATGATCAATTTTGAATACCTACATACACAAAAGATTTAAGTTTTGCAATCTCTGAAGTTATAAAAAATATTGCTAACTTTAGATGAAAAATACTACATTTTTCAAATAGTAGTGAAAATCCTATAACTTGGTATGATTTTGCAAGTGAAATATTTAATTTAAGCTGAAAAAAAATAAATGTGATTCCCTGCTCTAGTAGTGATTTCATTACAAAAGCAAAAAGACCTAAATATAGTTTAATGAAAAATAATAGTAATATTAAATTAAGAAATTGGAAAGAGTGAATAAAAAATTATTTAGATAATTTATAAAGTGTGAAAATACTTACAATAATCCCAATGGCATGAAAACCAACAAATTTAATTCATGCTTCATACAATAATTTACCTGATTGAATGATTCCTATAAATAGTAAACCTGTTATAGGTCATATTTTAGATGATTTATTTGAAAGATGAATTTATAATTCATTAATTTTGTTAAATAAAAATGATATTTATACAGAAAAGTATGTTTCATTAATGTATAAAAATAAATTAAATATTAATTTTTGTTATATTCAAAATAATAGTAACTGAATATTATGAAGTATTTATGAATGACTTAAGTCAATAAATTATAATGATTTTTCTTCTGTACTAATATATTTATGAGATACAATTTATAAATGAAATATTAATTTTAATAATAATTTCTTAACAGTTTCAAATAATTTTGAAGACTCAATATTATGGTGTTTTATAGAAAATCATAATTTTATAAATAAACCTAAGGATTACTCTTGAAATTGAAAAATTCTTACATGATTATATTTTTTTAAGAATTTAAATAAGTTTTATCAATCATTAGATAGAAATAATAGATGAGAGATTTTTAATTTATTACAAGATTATTCAAAAAATGAAATCTTTGAACTAATAGAATCTGATGGTTGGTATGATATTTGAAATATAGAAAATTATTATAAAGCAAAAATAGATTTTTTAAAAGTAAGGAGCTTTAACTCAGTTATATATAATGATATTTATTGAACTATAAAAAAATCTTCTTCAAATAATGAAAAAATAAAACAAGAAATAAACTGGTATTTGAATATGCCATATGAATTAAAAATTTTTTCTCCAAGACTTGTAAATTATAATTTATGAGACAATACAAGTTATGAAATAGAATATTATTGATATCAATCATTATGAGATTTATTTTTATTTTGATATTTAAAAGAAAAAATATGGTTTAGTATAATAGATAAATTATTTTTTACGATAGATTTATTTAAAAAATATACAACATATCAACCATATAGTTTTTTTTATGACATGTACTATACAAAAACTATTCAAAGAATAGAAAAGATGAAAGAAAATTATTTCTTCTTAGATTTATATAATCAAAATATAATAATAATTAATAATATAAAATATTATATAGATAATCTAGAAAAATATATTTGATTTTTATATAATAAAAAAGATATTACATTTATACATTGAGATTTTTGTTTAAGTAATATTTTGTATGATACATCAAATAGGATTATAAAAATGATTGATCCAAGGTGATATTTTTGAGAATTATGAGTTTATTGAGATATAAAATATGATATTGCAAAACTAAGACATAGTTTAGTTGGTTATTATGATTTTATAGTAAGTGATTTATTTTCTATTTCTCAAGAAAATAATAATTTTGAATTTAAAATCTATAATGAAGATTTACACGACAATATATCAAAATATTTTGATAATAAATTAAAAGAAAAAGTATGAAATATTGAAAGTATAAAAATTATTGAAGCATTACTTTTTTTAACAATGATTCCTTTACATAATGATAAAATTGAAAGACAAAAAACTATGTATTTAATAGCAATACAAAAATTTAATTCTATTAACTTTGATAACTTATGAAAATAGTTATAGACATTGATTGAACAATATGTTCTTTAAAAAAAGAATGACAGAGTTATAGTGAGGTTATTCCAAATTTACTAGCAATTGAAAATATTAAAAAGTTAAAAGAAGCCTGACATTACATTATACTACAAACTGCAAGACATATGGAAACTTGTAGTTCAAATATCTGACTTGTAAATGCTAGAGTATGAAAAGTAACTTTAGATTGGCTTGAAAAAAATAATATTGTTTATGATGAAATACATTTTTGAAAACCAAATGCTGATTTATATATAGATGACAATGCTAAAACTTTTATCTGATGGGATAATATTTCTGATATTATAAAATATGATGAAAATATTGTAAATATAGTTATACCAATGGCTTGAGCATGATTTAGATTTATAAAAGCTTGACATAATATACCTAAACCTTTAATAGAAGTAAAATGAAAACCTATGTTTCATTGGGCAAGTTCAAGTTTTGATTTTTTAAAATGAAAATATAAATTAAATTATATCTTTATAGTTTTACAAGAGCATATTGGGAAGTATTGAATTGATAATGAAATAAAAAAAGTTTATAAAGATGCAAATGTTATTTGATTAAATCAAATAACTAGATGACAAGCAGAAACAGTTTTAATGGCAAAAAAATACATAAATGATTTAAATAAATTAATAATTTTTAATTCTGATACTTATACTATCTTTGATGAAAATGACTTCCCTATTGATGATAAAAAAATAGATTGATTAATTTCTTGTTTTGAATCAAGTGATTCGAGATATAGTTATGCAAAATTAGATAATTATTGATATGTTTCAGAAGTTGCTGAAAAAGTTGTTATATCAAATAATGCAACTAATTGAATGTATTATTTTAGAAGATGATTAGATTTTGTTAATTATGTTGAAAAAATGATTCATAATAATGAATTAAGTAATTGAGAATTTTATGTTTGACCTATGTATACTGATTTGATTAATTCTTGAAAAAGAGTAAAAATAAATTCAGTGAAAAAAAATTGGATTCTATGAACTCCTGAAGAATTAGATTATTTTTTAAAAAACTATTAAATGGAAAATTATGGAAAAAGTTTGAATTGAGAAAGTAATAATTTAATAAAAAAAATACCTTCCATTGAATATAAATATATTCTTAAGAATTATAGTTTTTTATTAAATCTTGATAAAAACATTAAAATATTAGAAATATGACCTTGAATATGATATTTTACACAATTTTTAATCAATAATGGTTTTAAAAACATTGATATTGTTGAAATTAGCGAAGATTTCTTCACTGCACAAAAAAATGCTTTTAAAGACTATAATTTAAATTATTATAATGATAATATCATTAATTTTTTTCAAAATAATAATATTATCTACGATGTTATTATATCTAGGCAAGTTGTAGAACATTTAAGTGATACAGAATTAGTTTATTTTTTTGAAAATTGAATGAAACATTTAAATGAGAATGGATTATTAATTTCAGAAACAATAAACTCACAAAATTTTATTTATTCTAGTTTTTTA
>CAYQAV010000048.1:0-9853 GCA_964415565.1 uncultured Candidatus Peribacteria bacterium | reverse complement strand
TTAGAAGTAATAAAATATGAAGTTGAAATTGAGAGGCTAAATTTTATATATGAAATGAATGAAAAGAAATAAGAGATTTTTTTAATTGAGAATCATTT
The DNA here is from genome assembly GCA_964415565.1 of uncultured Candidatus Peribacteria bacterium. Taxonomy (GTDB): domain Bacteria; phylum Patescibacteriota; class Gracilibacteria; order BD1-5; family UBA6164; genus JABWCI01. The sequence goes on along the minus strand of CAYQAV010000048.1, from coordinate 9,755 downwards.
AAACATAAATGTTTCCTACTAAAAAAAGATTTGTTACAATATTTAGAAGATGTAAAAGATGAATATATTAATCCTGAACAACCATATATAAATAAGGATAAATTACCAGTATTATGGAAAGAAAGATATGATTTAATTAATACATTAGATGATATATTATTTTTTGATATTGAAGAACAAACCCAAATTAAATGACCTAGAATTTATATAAATTCTAGTGATTATGCATATAAAGTTATAAGAGAATTATCATTACCAAATATAACTTATTTATCTGCAATAAAATTGGAAGATTCAAAGTGAAATAATCTATATTATTTTAGATTATTTATTGATTATTTTGATGAATATGAACATCCTTATATGATAGAAAAAGAAGAAGAAAAAATAATGGAAGAAGAAAATATTGAATTTGAAGATAAAAAACAATTAATTAGGGCAAGAAAGTGACAATGAAAATACAGACAAGCTTTACTTGAAGAATGTCCATTCTGTCCTATAACCTTAATTTCTGATGATAGATTACTAATTGCTAGTCATATAAAACCTTGGGCAAGAGCTGAATTAAATGAAAAAACAGACCCTAAAAATGGTTTTATGTTAACTCCAACTTACGATTTATTATTTGATAGATGATTTATTTCATTTACTAATGATAAAAAAATAATTATTTCACCATGGTTATCAAAAATGACATGTTCAAAGTTAAATATTTCTCCTGAAAAACAATATAGTTTACTTCCTGTTGAATGAAGAGAAAATTATTTAGATTATCATAGAAATAATATTTTTAAAAGTTAATATAATAAATTATGTTATCAAATATAATTAAAAATGAAAAATCATATAAAAATTATTTAAATAAATTTCTATTGCCTAAATCATTAACAAATATTGATGAGGCAAAAGTTAATTTTATAAAATCAATAATTTGAAGAGAGAAAATAAATTTAAGTTATTTATGAAGATACATAAATTATTTTGATAATTCTTTTAAATTAACTTGAAATACTTCAATTGATAAAAAAACTCAAATAGAAGTATCTTTACCAGGATTAGAATTATATCAATTAATTGAAATATTATCATTTTCTTCTACTAGAAATTTGTGAGTAAATTTTTTTAATGTAGAAAATAAAGTAAACTTTGTTGAATTAGATGAAATTTTGAGAGATATTTATTTTGATAATAAACAAAAATGGAATTTATGAAATGAAAATCCAATCAGTTTATTAAATATATTAGAAAATGAAAGGGGGTATTTATTGTTATATGCAAAGAGATGAGATGAGGTTAAATATGTAGATGAAAATCAAAAATTTGTATCTGAAAGAAAATCTTCATTTTTTAATATTTATATATCAAAATGAGAAAAAAAATTTATATCTATTTGATGAATTAATAAGGAAAAAGAAATAAAATTTATTACAAATTATATAAAGGAAAAATTAAAAATAGATATATGAAACAAATTAATATTTTTAGATTATCATTTTGATATATTTGAAAGTAATTCTTTATCAATAAGTAGAAAATGAGAATTAGAAACTTCATGAAAAAATGAAATTCAAAATAAATCATCTAGAAACACTACTACAAGTGATTTAAAACTTAAAATATTTAATTGAAATGTTAATTCAATATGATGATATATAAATATTGAATGAATAAAAGATTTAAATATAGGATTTGATAGTAAAACTCATACATTATTTATTGCAAAAAATAATATACTATCTAATGAATATATAAATATATTAGAAAATTTTATATTAAATATCTATAATTGAAGTATAAAAGATAAAACATTATATGATATTTTTAAAATGAAATTAACAAGAAGAGAGATAATTTCAATAAAAGAAGAAGATTTTTTTGATGTAGATGAAAAAGTAAAAATAGAAAATGAAAAGAAATATTGATTAAAATTTGATATAATATGAAGATATATTTGTAATTGTTGAGCTTTTAACATTGTTAAAAAAGATGACATATGAAAAATATCAAAATGTAATAATTGTGGTAAAGAATATATAGAATTTAAAGAATTAAATTTAAATAATTTCTTTTTAGATATTAATGAATCTTATTATAATTGATTGTTTTGAGATAAGTTTAATGATGACTTTAATGATAAAAAAGAACCTGAAAAAATAGCTAATTTTAAAAAAACTATTGAATGAGAAGAATATAAATTTGTAATTAGATATTGAAATGAAGAAGATAAAAGATGAATAATAAAAAATAGTGATTCAAAAATTGTAAATATATTTATTTCTCCTTTAGTTTATACAACTGAAAGTAATGATATTTTTAAAATTCAATGTAAAAGTAACAATTCAATTTTTATATATTTCAATTTAGAAATTTTTGAAATTCTAAAAAATAATGACAAAAGAAATGAATTATTTGAAAATATGGTAGCTCATTTAAATAATAATAAAGAAAATAATATTATTCAATATAATTGATGTACTTTTAATAATACTAGTGAATGAGATATATTTAATTGAGAAGTCAAAAATAGTCAGATTAAAACAAAAGAATCTATACAATTAGCTTAATTTATAATAATTTTAAATATGTGAGATATATTTAACTGAGAAGTCAAAAATAGTCAGATTAAAACAAAAGAATCTATACAAACTAATAATGAAAATATAAATATTTTTCAATTAGAAAAAGAACTAAAAAAAGTTAAATTTTGGACTCCTATTTTATCATGGCTAGGTGCAATAGTTTTATCAATTATAGCTTCTATTGTTTTTGAATTATATGTAAAGCAATTTTTAGTGATTAACTAATAAATCTCTATTGACTTTATTCTTAATATAAATAAAATTAGCGATTGGTTATATTTTTCCTTATCTAAGTCACTCTATAGGATTACAATCCAAATTATACATATAGAAAAACAGAGGACAAAATCTTAGGTCAAATAAAATAAATATAAAATAATTACTTCTTAAAAAATTTATTTATGTTTACTTTTATAAAAAATACTTCTTCAAATAATGTTGAAGTTAAATCAAAAAATGATTGAAAAATTTTTAATTTACCTATTAGTATTCGTAAGGATATTAAAAATTTACTTGAAGATAATATAGAGTTGTTAAATAAAGAGTTAGAAAAATGAGATATAAAATCTTATGATAATTTAATTTTATGGTTAAATAAAATTATTAGTGATAAATTAACTTTAGATATATAATATATTTTAATATAAATGACATAATGACTAATAGTAGATATTTAGAATGACCATTCTTTCATGATGGGTATAATAAATTTTGATTTAATAAGAAAGGTTATGATAAAGATTGATTTAATACAGAATGATTTAATAAATTTTGATTTAATACAGAATGATTTGATAAAGATTGATATGACATAGAATGATATGATTCTTTTGGAATTAATAAAGATTGATGTGATAAAAAATGATATCAAAGTAACTGAAGGGACTATAGAGAATATAATAAAGATTGATATGACGATAAGGGGTATGATAGAATGTGATATAATGATAAAGGATATAATAGGAAATGATTTTATAAAAATTGATTACATTACATGACTTGAAGTATTTTTAATGAATATTGAGAGGATGAAAAATGAAATAGACAAACTATTTTCTATTCTTAGCCTTTCATTTTTTCTCTCTTTTAAACGAATAGTTAAGTAATATAAAATTTCTGACTGCTGTTTTATTAATCACCATTTCTAAAAATAAAGCAAAAACAGGCTTAGGTTGCACCCTAGGCCTGTTTTTTTGTTATGTAATTTTGTTTTTCATAATAAAATTATATAATAACTCAAATAATATAAACTTAAAAATAAAAAAACTATAATGGATAAAAATACTGAAAATAGATATTTTGATTATGTATTAGCATATACTAACACAGTTTTAGAATTGAGCGATGAATTAAAGGAAAAATGTAAAAAAAGTAAATGATGAGATCTAACTATAAATAAGAAAAAATATGTATTTTTCGCATTAAATAACTGAGTAACTCTTTTGAATAAAAAGAATGATTTAGAGATAACTTTTTCATTCAATGATAGAGAAGATTTTATCTATTTTGAAAAACATAACTTACATAGTTTTATAGAGTCTGATTTAAATGCTTCTGGACTTTGAAAAAGTTTTTCAACTAATAAATGAGTTAGAGCAAGTGATTATGATTATTGTTTAGAAAAATTGTGTTTATCTTGAAAAGTTGTAAAAGAAGGAAATTGATATTTAATTTCTATAGATGAATTGTATTAAAAAATAAATCCAACTTAGTTGGATTTATTTTTTTCGTCAAATTTTTCTATAATTCATGCAAATATTTTTAATAGTTTTTCATCATATCAATCTGTTTGTGTAAGCCAAGTTGATAGATTAAATGCAATTGTTGGTTTAGAATATTTTCTAAAAAATGCATTAAATATATTTTCATATGCTGTAGATATTTTTTTTGCATATTTTAAATTTTCTAATCTAGTTTCTAATTTAATTATACTCAATTGATATTTTTCAGGATCAAATTCATCTCAATACTCTTTTGCTTTATTATCTATTTCACTTCTTATATATTGCTTTATAGAATCAACTTTATAATAATTTTCAAATTCTCATTCTAAAACTATCCAGTTATATTTTTTGAATTCATTTTCATAAATATGTCATGCTTTATATATGTTTTTTATAGATTTTATTATCATATCACGGTCAATAGCATAGTTTTCATCTTTATCTATAACTGCCACCACATTTTCTTTATTAAATAATTCACATGCAAAAATATACCATTCATAAAGTGCTCATTTTCATCAAACATCAATTACACTTATGTTTTTATAATTTAAGTTAAAATAATTTTGTTCTTCTTCTTTTGAAAGTCATTCTATATTTATTTGAGAAAATTTTTCCCAATTTGTATTTTCATATATGTTTGGTATTGAAATTTTTTCTGTTTCTCATTCAACTAAAATAACATAATCGGAAAAAAATATAGCAGCATTTTTAAATATCAAATTTATCATTATTTTGTTAAATCTACCATCAGAATTATCTATTTTTTTTGTTTGAGTATCTCAATTAATAATTTTGACAAATATTATATCATCAATTTCGTATTTTCATTTTCTGAAATTTGAAACTAGATCAGGAGAATGAGTAGAATAAAAAATTTGTGTATTTTCTTGCTCTCAAATTTCTTGTAATACTGAGTCTATCATCTTTGTTGCATGTGGATGCAAAAAATTTTCTGGTTGATCAATCAAAAATATAGTAAAATCATCACTTTTTCTATCAGAAATGCTATATAAATATAATTTTAATAAACTTATAAGAAGAGTAGTTTTCTTTTCTCAATCTTTATCATTTAATTCTTTTAATTTCTCTTTTCAGTATCTACCTTCTTTTAATTTTTCTTCTTTGTTTTTTAATATTAAATCTATAAGTTTTAGATATCAATCTTCTTTGTTATCTTTATTTATTTTTCTATCACTAGGAATATATATTATATTTATTTTTTTTAGTAATTCTTTAATTTTTTCATCTTCATTTTTAATTATTTTTATTTCTTTTCATTCAAAAAAGGCTTCTATTTTTACTCTTATTTCTATTCATTCATGTGAAATAATAGCTTCAATAATGATTTTTTTGTTCTTATCTTTAAAGTCTTTTTCTTTGATTTTTTTTGAATTTATTAGTTTTTCAATCGCTTTTAAAATAACAGTTTTTCAACTTCCATTTTTACCAACAAAAACAGTTTTATTTTTTCAAAAACTGATATTTTGATTTGAAATACTTCTAAAATTTTGAATTAATATACTTTTGAAATGAAACATTTTATAAAAATTATTAATTATTAATTTAATTGTAACATTTAATGTTTCAAAAGTAAAAAATATGACTTTATTTTGTTTGTAAAAAACATATACTAAATTTAATATTTTTAAAAATATATTTCTATGAGAAAAATAGATTTTTATGTAGATATAATAGATAATTTCTGAGATCTATGATTTGCTATTAATTTAGCTTCTATTTTATATAAATGAGAAAAAAATATAAATATTAGATTTTTTTCAAATAATGAATTGCTTTTTAAAAATATGATTAAAGAGAAAAAAAATATTTGAAAAATAAAATACCATGATTTATCAGAAATAAAATTATATGAACCAAATACTTTTATATTTAATTTTTTTGATAGAAAGATAGATTTTGATTACTTAAATTCTTTTGACATAAATATAAAACTTATAAATTTTGGTTATTTTTTACTTCACTCTTGAGTTGATAGATTACATCTAACAAATTATGTAGAAAAAAATATTGATATTACTCATTTTATACCGAGTTTACTTGAATGAACTTGATGAGTATTAATTAATAAAAGTTATGAAATTTTTAGTAGAGAACAATATTTAAATTTTATATCTAAAAAGTATAATCTATCATTTCCAATTTTTACTTGAAAAAAAATTGTTTCAATTTTTGTATATAAAAATACTTTAGATAAGATAATAGATTATATAAATCTGTCTAAAATAGAAGACACAGTTTTTTTGATTTTTGGTTACAGTGATTTAATTTTAAAAAATGAAAATGCTTTTGTAATGCCATTTTTAGAAATAGATGACTATTTAAATTTTTTAAGATATTGTGATATAAATTTCGTTAGATGAGAAAATAGTTTGATACAATCACTTATTTTCTGAAAACCAACACTTTGGGATATTTACAAAGAAAACAACAATGCTCATATAGAAAAAATATATGATTTTTTAAATTTTTTATTAAAAATTGATTGAAATAATAGAGATTATAATTACTTAATGAAAAAATTTAATTTAGAAAATATAGAAGATTGATTTTCTAATTTTTTAACTAATTATAAAGATTATGAATATATGTTTAAATCACTTTGAAACTACATAAATAAAAATTGTGATTTATATAAAAAAATAAAAGAAATCCTGGATTAATCCAGGATTTCTTTTATTTTGCTCTTTCTTGATATTCACCACTTTCAGTATTTATCATAACATATTCACCAGATTCAACGAATCCAGGAACTTTTATAGAATAACCAGTTTCTAAAATAGCTTCTTTAGTAACTCTACCATCAGCAGTATTTCATTTTACACCTGGCTCACATTCAGTAATTAATAATTTAACTGAAGCAGGAAGTATAACTCAAACTAATCTTCATTCATATCTTTGAATATCTACAATTAAGGCAGGAGTTATGAAATTTAATGCATCTCACATATCTTCTTCACTTATTTCAATTTGTTCATATGATTCTTGATCCATAAAATAATATGTTCAAGCTGATTCATATAAAAATTCAAATTTAGATCTTTCTAAAACTATATCTTCTAATTTTTCTTCACTATCAAAAACTTTATCAATTGTATTTCAAGATATTACATTTTTGAATCTAACTTTTATATTAGTTGCTCATCTACCACCTCTATGAATTTCTTTTTTTAGAGTTAAGAGTAATTCATTACCTATTTTAACAACTATTCACCCTTTTAATCACATTGCTGTTATCATAATATTATTTATAATTAATTTTTAAATATTGCACTATATTATAAAAAAACTTAGTAAAAGCAAAATTTTTTATTTATATTAATTTTTTATATGCAATTCTAGCTTTTTTTTGAGCTTCATTATGATTTACAATTATATCTTTATAGGCGAGTAAATTATCTATTGGATTATGTATTCTGTCAATTTTTTCATATTCTAGTTCTTTTATATATCTTTTTATATATTTTGCTTCACTATCAAATTTTTGTGATTGTAAGCAAGGATTGAAAATACGGAGTGGTTTTGGATCTGCTCAGACACTTGCTGACCATTGCCAGTTTCAAAAATTTACATTTTCATCATAATCAAGTAAATATTTTTTGAAAAAAAATTCTCACCATCTCCAATCTATAAGTAAATCTTTCGTCAGAAAACTAGCAACAATCATACGAGCCCTACCATGCATCCAATTTGTTTCAACTAACTGTTTCATTGCAGCATCTACAATAGGATAACCAGTTTCTCAATTACACCATTTTTCAAATAAAATATTATCATGTTTCCATTCTATGTGTCTTTTGTTTTCTTGGAATTCAATTGTTTTTGTAAAAGGAAAATAGTAGTTTATATGTTGCCAAAATTCTCTCCAAGCAATTTCTGATATATAAACACTACTTTTTTCTTTTGCTATTTCATATATTTGCCTTACAGAAAAAATACCAAATCTTAAATAAGGTGATAATTTTGAAGTTCAATCTTTATCTAGATCATTCCTATAAGTTTCATAGTCACTTCTTATATAATTTTCTAATCTATTTTTTCAAAAATCTATTGTGAAATATGTGTGTTTATCTCAAGAAATTTTTTCATCAAGAAACTTATTTATATCAAAATCTATTTCTATTTGTTTAAAATCTGTAGGATTTTCAATTTTGTATCATTTTTCATCAAGCTTTTTTTTCCAAAGTTTATAATATGGTGTAAATACTTTTCTTTGTTCTATTTCTTCAGGTTCAATAAGTAAAAAATCATTTAAATGTATAAAATCTATTTTATTTTTTAGACAATAATTTAATATATTTTCATCTCTTTTTTTTCAGTAATTAGAATATGATTTATTTGTAAAAATAGCTTCTATTTCATAATTATTACAAATTTCAAGAATTATTTTTTCAGGATAATCATGATAAATTATTAATTTTCATCACAATTTTTTTAATTCTAAATCCAAATTTAATAAAGCTTCTTTTAAAAAAAGAAACTTTTTATCTTCTAGTCACAAAAATTCTGGAATTAAATTTTTATCTAAAATAAAAATTGGTAATAGAGATTCGCTATTTTTTATAGATTCAATTAATCATTTATTATCAAATGTTCTTAGATCTTGCCTGAACCAAAAAATTGATTTTTTGTACATAGTTAGTTTTATATTTATTTAAATTTTATTTGTATTTTCTACATTTATCACTACAATAAATAACATTATCAAAATTATTTTTCCATTTTTTTCTTATTGTAAAAGGTCTTTTACATATTTGACAAATTTTAGCTTCTTTATATTTTCATCTATCAAGTATTTTCATATTTACTATATTATAGAATATTATTTTATTATATATCTTTCTTTTAATTTGCCAATTTTATTACTTTTTTTATAATTTGAGTAAATGAAAAAAATCTTGATCTAATATTTGATCAAGAAAAGTTTCACATAGACTTAGAAATTATGAAATAATTAAATATGAGTTAGATATAAAAAATAATTATTTAGAGATAGATATAAAAGATAGATTAAATCTAATAAATTTATGGGAAAAAGTTTGTCTTTTAAAAAATATAGATGAGATAATTTTATATAAAAATATGTTTGATACTAAAATTATCATAAATTGAAAAGTAATATTTTTTTGAGATTTAAATTCTGTAAAAATTAAAATTAAGGAGATTTTATGAAATTATTTTTAATTCTTTATAATCAGATAAATTTAGCATATTTTGATACAGATTTATCAAGGCATTTTTTGTATATTCACCATAATTGAAAAATAAATTTTAATTGAGAATTATTAAATTTGGCTTAATTGTAAAAAGTGTGTGGCTGAGATGATTAAATTTTCCCATATAAGAGAGATAAAATTAGTTTAATTTTTCTCTCTTTTTTTAATCCTCTATGAAGACTAATTTTAGGTTTAATATGTCAAAATAATCATTC
>CAYQAV010000047.1:0-7312 GCA_964415565.1 uncultured Candidatus Peribacteria bacterium | reverse complement strand
TGTAATCTTTTTAAAGATTTTCAATCTTTTTCAGTTTTTTCTCTTAATTCTATTTCTTTTATTTCTTGCATATTTTTATTGGTTAGTATACCAATTTATTATACCTATTTATACTAAGAAAGCAAAATATTTTTAGTATACATTTATTGTATTATCACTTACTCAACTTCAATCATAATCTCACCATACGGACGTTATTAATTTATTTCTAGGTACTATATTATCTTTATTTAATATAAAAATTTCTACTAACATTAAATCTTTTTTTGTTAATTTTATTTCATTATTTATTCATGAAGTAAGAGTTTTTGTACTTAAATTAAATTTTAGATTTTTATACTTAACTATATTTGTTTTTTCTTCTGTAGATCTTCTAAGTAAAACTTTTATTCTAGCTAATAATTCTTCATATGAATATGGTTTTGTTAAATAATCGTCAGCTCAAATATCAAGTCCATATATTTTTTTCTCAATATTTGAATATCATGAAGTTATTATTATAGGTGATTTAATATTTTTTTTATTTCTTAAAAATTTTATTACATTAAATCAATCATTTTCATTATATCATAGATTTATATCAATAATATATAAGTCACTGCTATTTTTAAAATTTAAATATAATTCCTTTTCTGAATCATAAATTGCAGTAATATATCAATCTTTTTGTAATCTATTAGCTATTTGTTCTGCTAACTCTATATCATCTTCTATGATTGTTATTTTCATTTTGCTAAATTTTATAAATAAAATATCTAAAAGGTATAATTTTGTATAAAAAAATTATACTATACTATAATTGATATATTATACTTATATGACATTAAATTCGCATTAAACTGTTTGACTTTTTTTTGGTAGATATTTATTATATATAATAATACTTATTCTTCCAGTAAATATCATCTATTTATTAGTGTTTTTAACTTGAAGTTATTTCATAATTTCTTTCTTATTTTAGAAATAGTTACATTTATTGTATTATCAGTTACAGTTAATTCATCAAATTTTCACCATACAGAATTTATTATTTCATTTTTTGTAACAATTTTTCATATATTAAATAACATATATTCAACAAGTTGCATTTCTCTACCTGTTAAATCTATAATTACTCAATTTTTTTTGATTAATTTTTCAGATAAATTATATTTTATTTCATTATAAAATATTTCTGATTTTATTTGACTATCATAACTTCTTCTAATTAAAGCTCTTATTCTAGCTGTGAGTTCTTCAACAGAATATGGTTTTTGTAGATAATCGTCAGCTCATAAATCTAATCAATATATTTTTTTTTCTGTATCATTATATCATGATGTAATGATTATTGGAGTTTTTGATTTTTTGTTTCATCTTAAATTTTTTATTATATCAAATCAACTTCAATCAATTAAAGATATATCAATTATATATAAATCAGTTTCTTCTAATTCATCATTAATAAAATCATTATATGAATTTATAACTTTTGTATTATATCATCATCTATTTAATTTTTTTGCTATATTTGCAGATAAAATTTTTTCATCTTCAATTATTGTTATATGCATTTTTCTTAATTATATTTTATCATTTTTAATTATTTTTAGATTTTCTTCATTTTTTGAGTAAAACCCCTGATATAAGTTTATTCATAAAACATTTTTTACAAAATCATATATCTCTAAATTTTCTACCCATTCAGCTACAATTTTTATTCATTTTTTATATAAATTTTTTATTTCAGATATTATATTTTTTATAAAAATATTTAATTCTTTTTTATTTTCTTTATATATTTTATATATTGCTTGTATTGATTTTCAATCGAGTTTTAATATATCTACATTATTATCTAATTGAATTATATTTTTAATTGTTTCTTTTATTGAGTCAATATTTGTTTCTATATCATCAAAAGCTATTTTTATTCATATTTTTTTCAGTTCTGCAATTATATCTCTAAATTCTTTTGTATTAGGGATTGTTTCATTTTCTAACACTTCAATTATAATTAATTCTCATTTTAAATCTACTGAGTATTTTTTTGCTAAAAATTTAATTATTTCTATAAAGTTTTTATTTAATATATCTGAAACTTCAGCATTTATTGAAATAGGACTTTTAACAATATCAGCATTTATATCAGAAAAAATTTTGTTAGCAATCATGTAAAAAGTATTTATTCATACCCCAATTGATTTATTTAATTCTATAAAATCAAAATGGTTTATGTTTTCTTTATTTGATCTAATTCTTAATAATCATTCATTAAATACTATTTCACAATCAGGAGATAATATATTTTGATATTCAACTCATATATTAGTATTTTTATATAATACTTCAAGAAAATCTTTTTTTATTTGATTATATAATTCATATGAGAACTTACTATTTTTCTTTAAGTTATATCTTTCAATAAATTCAATAAAAATTAATGGAAATTTTTCACAATAATAAACTATAGAACTCATTTCTTGTTTTATTTTTAAAATGAAATCAATACTATTTTTATTTAATTCAATAAATTGTAATACATCGAATTTAATAACATCTCATTCTTCTAATTTATTTGATCTGTTAGATATTTCTAGTGTATTTATAGCATTCATAATTTTACAATTATAAAATAATAAATTTATTATAATAAATCTACCTTAACATAACATTAATTTTTTGATATAAAATAATATATAATATTTTGTAACTATTTTGTAACAATATATAAGTATAAAAAAATTACTTTAATATGTAATTTTTTTATATGAATAATAATAGTTTTATAGAAAAGGTTGATACAAAAAATATTTCAAATTCTACTTTATTTGAAATGGCAAAGGTACAAAAAGACATGTGGGCATATTGATTATGAGAATATATAAGATGCAATTGTTGTAATGAAATACATTCTAAAAATGATATTTTTTGACATTTATCTAGTGAAATAAAAACTCAATCAGTAACTAAATTAGAAGAAATTTTTTTGTGAGATTCAATTAAATGTAGAGAATGTAACTCATCAAATACAGAATTTATTTATGATATTGATAATAATGTGCAAACTTTTCTAGAAAGATATAAAAGACAATCTTATTTAATTATTTTATCTAACTCTATTTGAGATTTAGTTTGATTTTGCGATTGATATAGTTCATCATTAGAAGATATATATGTTAATGATTTAGAATTACATTATCCTGATATTGATTTATCAATTATAGAAGAAAAAATATTATCTAATTTCTTATCTACTAATTTACAAAGTATTCTTTATTTTTCTTCTTTATGAACATATCAAAATTATTCTAATATATGAAATATATTTTCTTTATTTAAAAATTTTTTATTATCAATAAATTTATGAGATGAATCACTCTGATTTACAGAATTAGATAAAAATAATCCATTATATAAAATATATAAAATATTATGAAGTATTTCTCTTGAATTAGATGAAAAATTTATAAAAAATACAAATACTAACTATAAATCTGACTTATGTATATTTTCTAGAGATACAATCAATTTTTTTAACAATGATAAAGATTTATCTTTAAGGGATTTTATTTCTAACAATAGAATAAAATAATTTTGATAAAATTTAAAATTATGTATAAATACTTTAATTATAATTAAAACTAAAATTATGAATTTATACATAATAATCTATTTTATAACATTGTTTTTAATCATTTATTTGTGATTTTTAACTAAAAATAATTATAAAAATATGAGTTGACAGTATTATTTGATTTTTAGTTTTTTTTGAGCTTTATGGTTTTTATTTTATTTTATATTTTATGCACTTAATAATTTAATTTATCTTTTAGTAATTTCAAAAATATCATTTTATTTATCAATTATATCACTTTATTTTTTTATAAAATTTATAAATAGTATTTGATTATCACAAAAAAAATACTTATTAAATAAATATGAAATTGTTGTATTAATTATATTATGATATATATATTTATTTACTGATTTAATTATTAAATGAATTTATTATAATGATAATACATTATTATTTTATGAAGATTATTGAAATATTATATATTTACACCAGTTTATAACTATCACTTTATTTATTTATATTATTTATTCTTTTTATATAAAACTTAAAAGACTAGAATATATTAGTAAGATAAGATTAAAAAATATATTTTACTCATTTTTATTTTTTTTATTTTTTTGAATTTTATTTCAAACAATATTACCATATTTTTGAATTTTTTTATTCCAAAAAGAGCTAATATTTTTTTTAATTCCATTTATTTTAGTTTCTTGGTATTCTTCAACAAGATATCACTTTTCAGATATAGTTTTAAGATATAATGAGATTTTTTCATTTATTTTATCTACAATTATTACTATAATTTTCATATTTTCAATAATAAAAATCAAAAATTGATATTATCAAGATTTTCATAATTTATGGTCAATTAGTTCTAATTTTACATATGTAGATATTATATTTTCTATAACATTATTTTATATATTATATAAATTTTTTATAAATATTTTACCTCTAAACAAAGAATATAAAGTATTTTTATATCAATTAAACAATATAAAATCACAAATTCCATTCATACTAGATTTAAAATTATTAAATCAACATTTAAAAAATTTTTCTGACTCTAACTTTAAAGTTAAACATACTCACATTAATAAATCTTTAGAAAATTATTCAGAACTTTTAAAATATTTTAATAATAATATAAAAAATGAAATTTTTATAAATGATATAGTTTTTTTAGAAGAAAATAAAAATAAGTTTAATACAGAATGAATAAAAAATGAATTAAGTAACTCTATTTATCTAGTTTTTCCAATGAGAAATAATATTTGAGATATAATTTGATTATTTGAACTATGAAAAAAACCATTTAAAGAACATTATTTTACTGATGAAATAAAAATAATTAAGGATTTTGTAAATTTTTTATCATGACATTTAATGTATATAGATATTTATACTAAAATTAATTATCTAACAATTGATTTAGATAAAGAAGTAGATAAAAAAACAATTGAATATAATAATTTAATAAATAAGCAAAAAGAATTTATTTCTATAGCATCACATGAAATTAAGACTCCAATTATGTCAGCATCTCTTCAAGTAGAAAGTATTGTAGATGATATAGAAGATTGAAAAATAGATATAAATTTTATAAAAAAGGAACTTAAGTTACTTAAAAATCAAATTTTTAGAATTTCAGATTTAGTAAAAGTTATTTTTAATATAGAAAAGTATGATATTTGAAAAGTACATTTATATATTGAAAAAATAAAACTAGAAAATCTATTTTTATTTGAAATTGAGTGATTACAAAAATTGGATAAAAACTTAGTTGTTAATGTTTCTTTTGATAAAAAAATTGATTTTATAGACTTGGATAAAGTTCAATTTACTCAAGTTATATCAAATTTATTACATAATTGATTAAAATTTGCTAATAGAATTAGTCCAGTTTTAAATATAATTGTTAAGTCTTCTTGAAATAATATAAAGATATTAATTGAAGATAATTGAAAATGATTTACAAATTTTGATAAAAAATCAATATTTGATAAATATATTACAGGAACATGAATTTCAATTTGATTATGATTATGATTATATCTATGTAAACAAATTGTTGAGTTACATAATTGAAATATAGTTGCAAAAAATTCAAAAACTTTATGATGAGCTAAATTTGAAATAAATATACCAAAAGAACAAAAAAAATATATTTAAAATATCTCTTTTTTATTTATATATTATAAATATACTAATCATGTTTTTATTTTTACTAATTTGTAATGAATTTCTTAATAATAGATGATGATTTATTTTTAACTAATAAAATAAAATATTTATTTGAGAAAAATAAGTCTATAAATTTAGTTAGAATAATAAATAATTATATTGATTTCTTAGATGAAATTTCAATAATTGAAATTTATGATGTAATTTTACTTGATATAAATTTATGAATTAAAAGTAAAAATTGAACAGATATTATAAAAATAATAAGAAATAAAAATTTACTAACACCTATAATAATTATAAGCTGAAATGATGATATATGATATATAGATTTGTTTTTTAATCTATGAGCAAATGATTATATAATTAAACCATTTAGATTTGAAGAATTACTTATAAGAGTTTTAAAGTGGTTTAAAAATTGATTTTATAATATATCTAATTTTAATAATAATTTAATTTCATATAATTGATTAATCTATGATATAAATAAAAATTCTTTTATTTTTAACTGAAATGAATTAATTTTAACTAAAAAAAGTAAATATTTATTATCTATATTTTTTTCACATAATGAAAAATTTTTATCTAAAGATTTCTTAACATATAAGTTATTTTGAAATAATGAATTTATAGAAACTGATAATATAAGAATATATATTTATAGATTAAAATCAGTATTAAAAAAATTTAATATTGATTGATGGATAAAAAATATAAGATGAGAATGATATATTTTCCAAAAGTAAAAATTTATGATATAATAGTTTATATTAAAAATAAAATTTTAAAAAATGCTTGAAAAAGAAATAAAAATACTTGAAATAAATAAATATGAGATTTGTGAAAAGCTAGAATTACTTTGAGCTGAAAAAACATTTGATTGATTTATTCATGATATATATTATGATTTTGTTGATTGAGAAAATATGAAAATGGAAGATAATAAAAGATTATTTAGAGTGAGACAAAAATGAGAAATTCATCTTTACACTATAAAAAGAAAAAGAAATAAAAAAAGTGAAGGTTGAGAATATGGTGTAAAAATTGCTGATGAAGGTGAAAGTATAATAACTGATGTTGATAGTTTCAAAAAAGTATTAGAAAAATATGGGATGACACAAACTAGAGAAAAAAAGAAATATAGAACTTCATATAAATTTGATAATGTTGAATTTGATATTGACGATTATGAGTGAATTCCTACTCTTATTGAAATAGAGGCAAAAACACTTGAAGAAATAAATAAATACATAAAAGTATTATGACTTGAAAAACATATTCAAAAAGATTTTGGTTCAAGAAAATTATATGAATATTATGGATTAGATTATTCATATTTATAAAAAATTATGAGTTTTAACTCATAATTTTTTATTTTAAATCACAAAAAAAGAAATCGCTTACGCGATTTCTTTTTTTGTGAACTCAGGCTTAATTGTAAAAAGTGTGTGGCTAAAATAAGGAATATTTGGTATAATAAAGCCAAATACTCCTTTATTTTTAACTATGTTAAATAAAAATAGCCATAAAATCTGTAAAAAATGTAAATCAAAGGAAATAAAAAAA
>CAYQAV010000046.1:0-10172 GCA_964415565.1 uncultured Candidatus Peribacteria bacterium | reverse complement strand
AGGAATATGTATATAACAATTTACATTTTTCATTTTAAACTTTTTTAAAATTAGACCGGTCTAAAATAGACCGGTCTAATAAAAAATATTTTTAATCACAATTAACTCAAAGACTTGCAAAAGTTAATATCTTATTTGCTTTACAAATTATAGTCTCTTTAAAACGAGCAAACATTGCTTCATCCACAACTGTTGAATCTAAAAGTAATGATATATTTTTATCATATATATTTTTTACTCATTTATCAAAACTTCAAATTTCATATTCTTCATTATAAAAATCTCATAAGATAACAGTATAATCCGGGTCTATTTTTTGTTGTAATTTTTCAGATTCAAGAGATAATAATGCAGGTAATTGATATGGAAAATATCATAAATAAGCTGTTGCTCATGCATCACTATAAAGATATGAAATAAAAGCTTCTGCTAATGAAATATCACTTGTATCTTTATTTATAGTAAAATAGTTATAATCAGCCAATGTTTTTCAACCACCTGAAAAATAATGAGGAAATGGTGTTGCTTGCAACATAGTTTTACTAAATCAACTTTCTTTTATATTTTTTATCATACTTGGATATCAAACAACCATAAGCACTTCTCATCTAGAAAATAGATGTATAGCATCTTTTTTTGTATTTTTTAATTCTTGAAATCTAGAATTAAATCAATTATATCAAGTAGTATCTCAGTAAAGTAAATATGATGATAATCAAGCTTTTAAAACATTATTATTTAAATTTCAAACTCAAGATACTCATCATTCTAGCATAAAAAATTGAGTAATTATATCTTCTGATTTATAAACTGTTGATCAATTTCAAATTCAAATTGGAATTAAATCAGTATATTTTGTACTTAAATCTGAAATGATATTATTTAGACTTGATAGATTTTTTAAGTCACTATTTTTAGCATATCTTCTATTATAAAAAACTCAAAGTGTTTCATATCAAACAGGTAAACCTATTAAATATTCTTTTGTTCAAGTATCGTCTGAAAAAGTAGAAATTAAATCATCACTAAAAAATCATTTATATCTTTTTCTAAAATCATTTGGATTAGCAATTGCAGGATTAATTACTAATGATTGATTTGAAAATACTGAATTTTTTTCATTATTGTTTAGCATAAAAATATCTGGTCATTTTCAAGAAGTTATAGCAGAAATCATAGTATAAGTATAATCTTCATATGATGGAAAATTTTCTATAACAATATCTTTATTTTTAAATTCTGGATAAACTTTTTTAAAACTATCGACATATTCAAAAGAATTATCCATTGGATAACCAAAAGTCCAAATTTTAAAAGTATTTCAATTAGTTCATGTTTTAGTAACTGTATTATTTTTATTAGTAATAGTAACTAATAAAAATATAAAAGAAAGTAAAATAAGGCCTCCTATAACTCAAAAAATTAGTTTATTTTTGTTTAATTCCATTTTAAATTAAATATTAGATAATAAATGAAGATGTATATGCATAACTTCTTGTCATCACTTTTTTCAAACATTGAAATGCAATTTATATCACTCTGATATTCATAAATCATTTGCAACTTTTTTAGCAACAAAAAACATATCTGCAATTAACTGTGTATCTTCTGGTTCTAAATCGTTGATTGTTTCAATTTCTTTTTTGGGGATTATAAGTAGATGTGTTTTTGCTTCTGGATTTATATCTTTTATAACTATTATAGTTTCATTTTCAAAAACAATATCACTTGGTATTTCCCTATTTATAATTTTTGTAAAAATTGAGCTCATATATTAATAACTTACTTCATTAAAATAAAAATAATTCTCATTAAAATTAACATTTGTAGAACTTGTATCCATAAAAATAATTATAATATATCATAAAATTGATAAAATAATTAAAAATATTAATAATAGTTTTGTAACTTTTTCAATATAATTTGAAAAAGCTTTAAATTTATATGAATGAATTTTAGCAACTATAAAAAATCACCAGATTAATACTAATAAAATAGTATATAATCACAAATAAATTAGAGTCATAAATTAATTTTAATTAATAATTAACATTAAAAATATTATAACTCATATTTTTTATTTGCAAATTTTAAAATAGTTTGGTATAATAATATAAATAAAGTTTAAAAATTAAAAATAAAAATATGGCAGTAATTAATTACATGTGAAAAGATTTTAGTGTAAGTGATGAAATGCAAGCACAATACAATGAACTTGTAAAACTAATACTTGAAACTGAGTCAATGGATGATGATGAAAAACAATATTGGTTTGATATTATGCCGTCGATGACTGATGATCAAATTGATAGATTATTTAATATTCTTGATACTGAAAAGAAAAAGTTAGATGCTTTGGAAGATAAATATCAAAATGAAATTAAAAAATTAAATGAAAAACATCTAATAGAATGGCAAGAATTTCAATTAAAAGATTCTAAACAAAAAATTAAAACAGCTCAAGATTCTGATAAAGAAGATGATGCTGATGATGTATTAAAAATGTTAAATGATTTATAAAAAAACTCTGCAAAGCAGAGTTTTTTTAGTAAGATTTAAAAATCACTTTCATGTTCAATATCATTCATAACTTCATCAAGATGAAGTTCAGAGACATCAATATTTTCATCATATGGATTAAAATATTGATTTGCAATATCTTCTTCAGTAGATTGACCATGTATCTTTCTATATTGTTTTCAAGCAGGAATAAGTCTACCAATAATAACATTTTCTTTCATTTCTTTAAATTTATCAATTTTACCTGAAACTGATCATTCAACAAGTACCCTAACAGTTTCTTGAAATGATGCAGCAGATAACCAAGATTCAGTATAAAGTGAAATTTTAGTTATACCTAAAAGTAATCTTTCCGCTATACCTGGTTTTTTACCTTCTTTAATTAATTTTGTATTTTCAGCTTTAAATTTAATTATATCAACTATATCTCATGGAAAAAATTCAGTATCTCATTTTGAAGTAACTCTTACTCTAGAGAACATTTGTCTAACAATTAACTCAATATGTTTAGAATTAACTGTTTGTCATTGAGATGAATAAATTGCCTTGATTTCATCAACTATATATTGTTGAGTATGTAAAATTCAAGCAATATCTTTTAATTTTTGTAAATTTAAAGAACCTTCAGTTATTTTTTGTCATTTTGATACTTTTTGACCATCTTTAACTAATAATCTTCTACCTAAATCAAAGCTATATTCATATACTCTTGTTTCTAAATCTCTAACAATAATAACTCATTCTTCTATTTTTTTAACTTCTCAAGAAAATAAAGAAACTATTTTTTGTTTATCTATATTTGATTTAGCAAGTATTTGTTTAGTTTTAATTATTTGACCAACTTTAACAACAACATCAAAATTATCTTCATAATAATATTCTTCATTATATAAATCTTCTGCTATTACTCTAACAATAATATTAGAATTAACTTGCTCAATTTGAACTATTCAGTCAATATCAGAAATTTCAGCAGAAACTTTTGGTGATCTTGCTTCAAACAATTCTTCTACTCTTGATAAACCTTGTGCCATATCTCAACCTTCTTTTGCTACTCATCATGAATGGAAAGTTCTCATAGTCAATTGAGTACCAGGTTCTCAAATAGATTGTGCAGCAATTACTCAAACTGGAGTTCAAATTTCAACTTCTTTATTTAGACCTAAATCTAAACCATAACAAGCTTTACAAACTCAACCTTCTGTTTCACAAGTAAGAACTGATCTAATATCGACTTTATTAATATTGTTAGAATTTATTATTAACAAAGTTTTAGTATCTACTATTTTTCAAGCAGGAACTAATACTTTACCATTTTCATCAAGAATATCACGAGCTAGTGTATGAGAATAAATTCTATCTTCAAATTTTTCTTCAAAATTTCATGATTTTTCTCATCTAATAAATGTTTTACAATGTACTGTATTACAATCATCTTCTTTAATAAGAATATTTTGACTTGAATCAACGAGTCTTCTAGTTAAGTAACCAGATTGAGCAGTTTTTAACGCAGTATCTGATTTACCTTTTCTTCAACCATGAGTTGCAATAAAATATTCTAGAGTAGAAAATCATTCTTTTAAAGTAGATTTTATTGGAAGTTCAATTGTTTTACCTGTAGTAGATGCAACAAGTCATTTCATTCAACATAATTGTGTAATATTTCACCGATTTCATCTTGCTCAAGAATCAATAAAGTTAAATATATGATTACTTGGTAAAAATAATTCTTTTAATTCAGTTTCAATAACTTTTTTAACATCAGCCCAAATTTTAATAGATTGATTATATTTTTCATCCTCAGTTAAAAATCATAGCCACCATTTTTTTTGAATATATTTTACTTTTTCTCAAGCAATAGATAGTAATTCTTTTTTATTTTCAGGAGTAATCATATCATCTTTTGATATTGATAATCATGAAATAGTTGAATATTTATATCAAAAATTTTTAATATTATCTACAAATTGTGCAGTAATTTCAGCTCATAATTCTTCAAATGATCTAGCAAGAATTTTTTTAATTGCTCATTTTTTAAGAGTTTCATTAATAAAACCTAACCCATCTGGAACTATTTCATTAAATAGTAATCTACCGTAATTAGTATCAACAAATTTTCAATCAATTCTAACTTTAATTTTTGATTTTATTCATAAAACTCATGCTTCATAAGCAAGTCATACATCATTTATATTTGAAAAAATTTTTCATTCTCATAAACCTCATTCTTGTATAGCTGTAACATAATAATTTCATAAAATCATATCTTGACCTGGTGCAACTATTGGTTCTCAACTAGATGGAGCAAGTAAATTTTTAGAAGTAACCATTAAATCACGAGCTTCTCTTTGAGCTTGTTCAGTAATAGGTAAATGTATTGCCATTTGATCTCAATCAAAATCCGCATTAAAAGCAGTACAAGTTAAAGGATGTAATTGAATAGCTTTTCATTCTATTAAAACTGGTCTAAATGCTTGAATTGAAAGTCTATGTAAAGTTGGGGCTCTATTCATTAAAACATATTTTCACTCAATAACTTCATCAAGTGCATCCCAAACTTCTTTTCAAGATTTTTCTATAAATTTTTCAGCATGTTTTATATTATACACTAACCCTTCTTCAATTAATTTTCAAATAACAAAAGGTTTAAATAATATTAAAGCCATTGTTTTTGGAATACCACACTCATCAATTTTTAATGAAGGTCAAACAACAATTACAGATCTAGCAGAATAATCAACTCTCTTCCCTAGTAAGTTTTGTCTAAAACGACCTTGTTTACCTTTCAAAATTTCAGTTAATGATTTTAATTTCTTTTTATTAGCAGTAACAAATCATGATCTATTAGTTCTAGTTTCTCAAGTAAGTAGCATATCAACTGATTCTTGAAGCATTCTTTTTTCATTTTTCAGAATTACATCAGGTGCTCATAATTCAATTAATTTTTTAAGTCTGTTATTTCTATTTATAACTCTTCTATATAAATCATTTAAGTCACTACTAGCAAATCTTCAACCATCTAATTGAATCATTGGTCTTAAATCTGGTGGTATAATTGGTAGTGCCTCCAAGATAAACCATTCAGGTCTTTGTCATGATTTAAGTAAACTAGATGCTAATTTAATTTTTTGAAGGATTTTCTTTTGTTTAATTTGAGTAGAGTTTTTTAATTCAATATCTTGTTCTTCAATAAACTTCAATAAATCTATTCTTTCAAGTAAAATCTTTAAATATTCAGCTCAAGTACCTCATTTAAAAACATGTGGAAATTTTGCATCTAAAATTCTATATTCTAATTCTCAAATAATTGCTCAAACTTGTAAAGATTTTAATCAATCTCTTAAATCTTCAAATTCTTGTGTTAGTTCATCAACTTTTGACATTAAAATAGTCTCTTCAACTTTATATTTTTTTTCATTTAATTCTCAAGATTCTTTTCTAGCTTTTAGATCTCATATTTGTCTTTGTAACTCTTTTTGCATTTCTGCTTTTGAAACTTTGTATTTTTCTTCTAATTCTTTATTTACTTCAATTAGTTTATCCTCATAAACATCAATAATAATATAAGAAGCAAAATATACTACTTGTTCTAATTTTTTTACAGGTAAATCAAGCAATAAACCGATTCTACCTGGAACTGATTTAAGATACCAAGTATGAGCTACTGGTGCATATAAATCAATATGTGCCATTCTTTCTCTTCTAGCAGAAGATTTTGTAACTTCAACTCAACATCTTTCACAAACTATACCTTTGTATCTTATTCTTTTATATTTTCAACAAGCACATTCATAGTTTTTTCTAGGCCCAAATATTTGTTCACAAAATAAACCTCATCTTTCTGGTCTTTGTGTTCTATAATTTATTGTTTCACTAATCAAAACTTTACCATGTGATAAAGATCTAATTCTTTCAGGACTAGCAATTCATAAAGATATTCAAGCAAGATTATCCAAGTTTTTTCACTCAGTAATATCTTTTTTACCTATATTTTTTGCTATTTCTGAAAAGTCAGTGATTTTGTCATTTAGAAAATTATCTAAAGATTTATCAAACATTATGATTATAATTAGAGATTAAAAATTTTAAGAGAAAAATAATTATTTTTCTTTTTTATTTTCACTTTTTCATTCATATACCATTTTTTGAATTCTTATAATTTCATTATATCTTCTCATTGATTCTTCCTCTTTATCTAATAATTCTTCTTTATCTAATAAATCAAGATCTAATCAAATAGATTGTAATTCTTTTAATAGTACATTAAATGATTCTGGAATATTTGGTTTTTTAATTTGAGTATTTTTAACAATAGCCTCATAAGCTTGTGTTCTACCTGCAACATCATCAGATTTGATTGTAATCATTTCTTGTAGTATATTACTAGCCGCATATGCTTCAAGAGCCCAAACTTCCATTTCTCAAAATCTTTGACCTCAATTTTGAGCTTTACCTCAAAGTGGTTGTTGTGTAACCATAGAATAAGGTCCAACAGATCTAGCATGTATTTTTTCTTCAACTAAATGATGTAATTTAAGCATATATTTTATTCAAACCATAGTTCTTTCTTTAAATGCTTCTCATGTTTCACCATCAAATAATTGGACTTTTCAATCAGAATTCATTCATGCTTTTTCCATCAATTCAGTAACTTGATCAACACTTATACCATTTAATATAGGAGTTGCAACAGTAATTCACATTTTTTTAGCAGCCATACCTATATGAGATTCTAAAACTTGTCATATATTCATACGAGATACTACTCATAATGGATTAAGAATAATATCAACAGGAGTACCATCAGCCATAAATGGCATATCTTCAACTGGAACTACTCTTGAAACAATTCATTTATTACCATGTCTTCAAGCCATTTTATCTCAAACTTCAATTTTTCTTGTTTGAGCTACAAAAACTTTTACTTGTTTAAATACTCAAGTTGGCAGATTATCACCATTTTCTCTTTTTAAAATATGAACTTGTAATACTTTTCAGCCTTGTCAAGATGGTAATCTAAGTGAACTATCTTTAACATCTTTTGATTTATCACCAAAAATTGCTCTAAGAAGTCTTTCTTCAGGAGATAGTTCTTGTTCTCATTTTGGAGTAATTTTTCAAACTAATATATCTCAACCTTCAACATATGCTCATGTTCTAATAACTCAATCTACATCTAAATCTTTTAATTTAGAACTAGAAACATTAGGAATATCATCAGTAGTTTGTTCTGGTCCAAGTTTAGTTTCTCTAACATCAAGTGTAAATTCTTTAATATGTATTGATGTAAAATAATCATCTTCTACTACTTTACTTGAAATAATAATAGCATCTTCATAATTATAACCCTTCCATGGCATATATGCAACAGTTAAGTTTCTTCATATAGCTAATTCTCAATTATCAATAGCATGACCATCACATAATACATCTCATTTTTTAATTGCTTGTCCATGTGAAACAACTGGTTTTTGATGAACAATCATATCATGATTTGATCTTTTAAATGTAATTAATTCATATAGTTTTTTATTACCATTTTTATACAAAACAGTTATATGTTTAGCATCAACTCAAATAATTTCTCAATCATCTTCAGCTAAAATAACATATCATGAACCTTCTCAAACAACTCTTTCCATACCTGTTCATACAATTGGAGCTTGTGGTCTAATTAACGGAACAGCTTGTCTCATCATATTAGATCACATTTCTGCTCTTGTAGCATCATCATGTTCTAAAAATGGTAAAAGTGAAGTTTCTATTGACATTGTTTGTTTTGGAGAAACATCAATATGAGTAATTTCACTAATATATGAAATAGTTGGTTCATTACCAGCTCTTGAAGAAATTCTTGTTGTTAAAAAATTTCAATAAATATCAGTTGGAGTACCTGCTTCAGCAATATTTAATACTCTTTCTTGATGTGCATCAAAATAATCATATTTATTACCTAAAAATCATCTAACCTCTATTTTATCAGAACTAACTTTATCTTTAATTAATTTTGCAAGTTCTTCTGTAATAATTGTCTTATCATTAACTATAATTTTACCATCGTCACCTAATATATTTCATAAAGCAATTCTGTTTACAGCTGATTTTCAATCATTTGAAACAAAATGTTCTATAACTTTAAAAGGAGTAAGAATAAAACCATATTTATCTACTTTTGCATATGATGCAAAATGAAGTACAAGTCATATATTTGGTCATTCAGGTGTAGCAATTGGACATATTCTACCGTATTGAGTAGGATGAACATCTCTAACTTCAAAAGATGCTCTCTCTCTAGTTAATCAACCAGGTCAAAGAGCAGAAATTCTTCTTTTATGTCATAATTCAGAAAGAGGATTTGATTGATCCATAAATTGTGACAATTGAGATGAACCAAAAAATTCTTTCAATATAGCAACAATAGGTCTAGAGTTAATAAAAGTACCTGGAGTAGCATCATCAAGTTCAACTATAGTCATTCTATCTTTTGTAATTCTTTCCATTCTAGCTATACCAACCTTGATTTTATCCATTACTAATTCTCAAACTGATCTAACTCTTCTATTTTCTAAATGGTCAATATCATCAATATTATGTTCCTTTGATCAGTAAACTAAATTTAAATAATATTTTAATGAAATAAGTAAATCATTAATATTTAAAAATTTACCATTTTCATCAGTATATTTAGTTTTAACACCTAGTTTAAAATTCATTTTCATTCTAGCAATTTCTCATAAATCAAATCTTTTTTCATCAAAAAATGTTACTTGAAATAATTCTTCAACTCTTTCATCTGTAGCTAAATCTCCTGGTCTAAGTAATTTATAAATTATGTGTAGTGCTTCTAATCTATTTGTTGTTTTATCTTTCTCTAAAGTTGGAGCAATATTATTAGTAATTATATCATCTCACATATCAGAAAAAGCACCTAAAATTTCAGCATTTGATTCCATACCAAAAGCTCTAAGTATAACAGAAATAGGTAATTTTCTTTTTTTATCTATTTTTACATTTATTATTCATCTTTTTTCAATATCAATCTCAAACCAAGATCATTTTGCTGGAATAACTTTTAGAGAATATCATTCTTCTCATAGAGTAAAAAATACTCAAGTACTTCTAACAATTTGGTTTACAATAACTCTTTCAATTCAGTTTATAATAAAAGTTGCCATGTTTGTCATAAGAGGTATTCCTCACATATAAACATCTTGTTCTTTTATTTCTCAAGTTTCCTTATTGAGCATTTCAAATCTAACCTTAAGAGGAGCCTCATAATTTAGATTTTTTCTAGTACATGTAACTGGATCATATTTTGGTTCTTCTAAAGCAAAACCTTTATAATAAATATCTACTTTTTCTCAAGAATGATCTGAGATTGGAAAGCTTTCATTAAAAACCTTATCAATACCATTTTGTAAAAAATCATTGTAAGAATCTAATTGTACTTCTAGCAGCTCTGGAATTCAAACGATTGATCTATCATCAGTAAAATAATGACGACCTTTTATATCGTATAAACTCCCTACTTCTATGTTTTTAGAAGTTTTTTTTGTCATACAAAAATAGAGTTAAAAAAAATAAAATTTAAGAGGATGGAATTACACAATCATTTTATCCTTTTTTTCAAAACATTAAAAATGCCCTACTTT
>CAYQAV010000045.1:0-2991 GCA_964415565.1 uncultured Candidatus Peribacteria bacterium | reverse complement strand
AATGATTATTTTGACATATTAAACCTAAAATTAGTCTTCATAGAGGATTAAAAAAAGAGAGAAAAATTAAACTAATTTTATCTCTCTTATATGGGAAAATTTAATCATCTCAGCCACACACTTTTTACAATTAAGCCAATATTGTCAATTTTAATTTCATCACTATGTTCATCATCTTCTCAATCTTCTACTTCACTTCATTCTCATTTCTTTATATTCAGTGTCTTTTTGTTCTTTGAAGTTGTTACTGCTTCAAAATTATTCACACTTGCATATGCTACTCAAAATACATCATATTAATATTGTTCTATTATATTTCCTTGTTCATTTGTAATTTTAGTTATTGATCATAGATGATTTTTTTCGTAGAAATATTGTTTTGATACTGGTGTTTGTTTTGTATAGTCTGTAACTATTGTAGATAATAAATCATCTAGATTATTTGAGAATATATTTTCTCTTGTTTCTATTATTGTATTTGTTTCGTTATCTGTAGTTATTTCTTTTATAGCGTTTTAACCTGCATAGATATAGTTTATAGTTTTATCTTGTGTTTTCTTTTCTATTCTTCTACCTAGTATATCATAGCTAAATTCTACAATTGTTTTCTTAAAAATAGGTACTATTTAAATAGTACCTATTTTCCATTTACAGATAATTTATAAAGCTCTTAATATTTAATGAATAATCTATGTTACTATTATAATTATTTTCAATAATTTCTAATATATTTTGAATATTTTAATCTAAATCATCAACCATGCTATACTTTATCTAACCAAATTTGTAATTAATCAAAATAAATAGGATAAATACACGGTTAATAAACATATAAATAATAAGCTGATCATACTTATTAAAATATATTTATTATTTTTTTTATACAATTTTAAAATTCAATATCTAATTAACAATAATAATATGAAAAATATTATATATTGGATTATTTCTGATAAAAAATGAATAGGTACAGAAATAAAATTCTTAATTAAAAAATAAAAAATCTTTTCCGTATTAAAAAATAATATAAGTACAATTGATATATCTATTATCAATACAAATAATAAATAAACTATAGTCTTAATTGATGAGAAATTTGATTTACTATCATATTTTTTATCAATAACAAAAGGTAATAACACTAATAAAAACAGTGTAATTATAAAAAGAATAAATTTAATGTACATATTTTTCTTAATTATTAATAAAATGTATCCATGATTCAATGAATTTCAAGTGACCAATCAGTTGACCAATTTGGATAAAACAATTCATCATATATTTGACCATTTGACCAAATAGTAGCAGTAGGTGCTGTTGTACTATTAAATCAATAATGATCTTGAATTAATTGTGCAATATTTTCATTCGAATCAATATCTTTTCAAGTATTACATGATAATAATGTTAAATTTGTATTAAATAATTTTTCTGATTGTTCTTGAGTTTGGTTATCAGCAACTAAATTATTTTGATTAATTAAATATGGATCATTATTAAATAATCAAATTTCACCACTATTAATAGCGATAGAAGTAGGACTTCAATGTCATATAAATCCTATTTCTTCCCTATTTCACGAATTAATTGCTGCATCAAATTCTTCAAAAGTTTCAACTATCACAACATCAAAGTCTATTCATTGTGAATCAAGATTTTCTTTAACATTATTGAACATTAATCAAATATATTCTGTATTTATACTTAAATCAGCAAACCCATTTTTATCAAATGTTATTCTATCTCATGAATGATCAACTCATAAAATAATTAAATATTTACTCAACCCACTCCAATCCACAAAATTCACCCCATTATTCCCAACATAAGCATACAAATTAACATCATCAGATATATCAATTGGATCTCTAGATATAAATCTACCTAAATCAGGACTATAATACCTTGCTCTGTTATAGTATAATTTCAGTTCTGCATCGTATTCTCTACCAGTATATAATCTAGTATTCCCTATCTTTCAGATTCCATTGTATCTTTTGTATCTAATATTGTCAATTTTAATTTCATCACTATGTTCATCATCTTCTCAATCTTCTACTTCACTTCATTCTCATTTCTTTATATTAAGAGTCTTTTTATTTTTTGCTGTTGTTACTGCTTCTACATTGTTTACACTAGCATATGCTACTCAAAATACATCATATTCATATTGCTCTACTATATCTCAGTTTGTGTCTGTGATTTTTATAATTGATCATAGATGATTTTTTTCATAAAAATATTGGTTTGCTGTGTTCTGCATAGGCTCGTCCGAAGCATGGATGATTATTGTAGATAATATATCATCTAGATTATTTGAGTAAATATTTTCTCTTGTTTCTATTAAGATAGATTCTGAATCAAGTTCAGGATGACGGAATACAAGTTCTTTTATTGCGTTTTGACCTGCATAGATATAGTTAATAGTTTTCTCTTGTGTTTTCTTTTCTATCCTTCTGTTTAATACATCATATTCAAAACTTACTATTTCTTCTTCAGGGATTATTTTTGTTATATTTCAATCTTCATCTATTTTAATTACTTCATTTTGTACTACTTTAACTAATCTGTTTTTGTAATCATAGAAGTATCCATTTATATCATCTTTTGTTAGATTACCATTGTTATCATAAGTATATGTAAACTCTTTTTTTACATTTCAATTCTTGTTTAAGTTTTGTAGTTTTGTATATTGGTTTAGAGTATTTGAATCGTATCTTAGAGTATTTTTTTCTTTCTCTTCTTGTGTTATTGCTGTTCCATATACTTTTTGTTTTCTTTCTACCGTTTTTGTTTTACCATTTTTTAGTGTAACATCTTCTACTACTTTTTCATCAGTACAAGTTTCTATTTTAACCTCTTTTAATGTATAGTTTTCTTGGCTTGTTCTGTTTCATAGATTATCATAGAAAAATCTTTCTATCTTATCTCATTTGTATCATGGAATATTTACTTCATCATAATTTACTCATGTAAGTCTTCATAATGTAT
>CAYQAV010000044.1:0-7018 GCA_964415565.1 uncultured Candidatus Peribacteria bacterium | reverse complement strand
TCTTTTTTTATTTCCTTTGATTTACATTTTTTACAGATTTTATGGCTATTTTTATTTAACATAGTTAAAAATAAAGGAGTATTTGGCTTTATTATACCAAATATTCCTTATTTTAGCCACACACTTTTTACAATTAAGCCGGAATACTCTAAGGTTCAAACAATAATTAGGTGTTATTATCTAAATAAGCTTAAATAATCTTCAAATAAATTCTTATTCCATAATTATTGAAAAAAATGGAATAAGAAATTTTATATTCCATTTTTAATGTTAAAATTATAATAAATATATTAATTTATTAAATTAATTAATAATTTAACCATAATATCTTTATCTTTAGGATTTGATTCAGCAATTAATAGTGTTATAGCAACTAAAGCTCTATCATTTATTTTTTTATTTCATTCTTTATCAAATAAGATATGATTTTTTGCAAGAAATAATATAAATAAAAATGCACCACTTCTTTTATTTCAATCAAAAAATGGGTGATCTTTTACTATAAAATAAAGTAAATTTGCAGCTTTTTCTTCAACTGAATTATATAAATCTATTCATCAAAAAGTTTGATAAATATTTCAAAATATTCATTTAAAAACTTCTTTTTCTCTTTGTTTTGCAAATAAATCAGTAGCTTCATTTTTATTTATTAAATTTTCTTTTAATTCCATAAGTGATTGAAGTGCTTCGTCTGACTCTAGTTTATAATCTAGTATTTTTGTTTTTCATGATTCTAAAAGATTGTTTTCATCATAATTTTGTAATAATAACCATGTATTTGTGTAGTTAGTTATTATATCAAGTAATCAAATAGCTTCATCTTGTGATAAATTTCAAGATTTAAGAGTTTTTTTAAATAGAGTTAGTGTATTTTCAAGTTCTTTATATCATTTTTCTTGTAATCTATTTTTATTTATTGAGTATCATTTAATAAGATAATCTTTTAAAATTAAAGTTGCCCATATTCTAAATTGAGTTGCTTGTTTTGAGTTTACTTTATATCAAATAGAAATAATCATATCTAGATTATAGAAATTTATTTTATATATTTTTCAATCTGAGGCAGTATGTGCATTTTTTGCACATACTTGATTTTTATCTAATTCTTCAGCTTTAAATATATTATTTATATGTTTTGTTATAACTGTTCTATCAATTCAAAAAAGTTTACTAATTTGTTCTTGAGTTAGCCAAACAGTTTCATTTTCAAACTTTACTTGTATTTCTGTATTTCATGTTGATGCTTTATATATTTGAATATCTCCTTTATTCATATTTTATAATTAATATATAATTTTTAATAGTTTAATTAAAAAACCTTAAATATCAATTCAGGATTTTTCACTTTCTCTATTTATTCAAAATATTGTTCAGATTGCGTTCTATAAACTCCACCAAGATATATTGATATCGTTCAACTTTAGCAACATATATTGAAGTTGAAATAATAAGAAAAGTGAAAAATAAGAATTAGATATCTAATTCTTATTTTTTTTATTATTAATAAATTCACCAACAACATTTTCTAAACAAGTTATATTTTTCATAAAAACATAAATTAAATAATAATATAGTGAAAGAAATTAATATTTAATTATTTTGCTTGTATAAGCCAAAAATACAATATAATTAAATCTTTCTATTATTAATAAGAAATTTAATATTTTTTTTCAAGACATTTTTTAATTTTGTTGAAAATATATTATTAATGTTATAAAATAGATTAAAATAAATAAAAAATTTAATATGATTTCAGAAATAATAAAAAATTCTTTTTTGTTAAATCAAAAACAAAAAGATTTTCTTTTAGAAAATATAGAAGAAAAAGATGAAAACTATAAAAGTTTTTTATTAGATATTCTAAAAAGTGAAAAAAGTTATATGATTATGCTTTTAAGAGAATATAAAAATAAAAATACTGATGTTTGAATGATAAAACAAGAATTGGTATATAAAAATCTAAAAAGAATTAAA
This sequence comes from uncultured Candidatus Peribacteria bacterium, assembly GCA_964415565.1. Lineage (GTDB taxonomy): Bacteria > Patescibacteriota > Gracilibacteria > BD1-5 > UBA6164 > JABWCI01. The sequence goes on along the minus strand of CAYQAV010000044.1, from coordinate 5,044 downwards.
CAACTTCAAGAAGAAGACGATGATGAAATTTTTGATATAGAAAATGAATTAAAAAATATAATCTAATAAAAGATAATGACTGAAATACAAAATAATCAAAATGAAATAAGTGCTGATTATAAAAAAATCAAAGAGGCTCAAAATAATAGAGATTTTGAGGATGTTGTAAAAATATTTGAAAATTTAAGTCCAAAAGAACAACAAGATTTTGTTAATGATTTATCATTAAAAGATAAGGAATTTGCTAAATTATACGGACAATTAAATTCATTTATATGGAATAAGATTAAAAGTATAGATAAATGAAATGTTAAGCCAAAAAATGAAACTATTGAAACTCAATCTGAAACAACAAATAAATTAATTGAAACTCAATCTTCATATTTAGAAAAAAACACTGATTTCAAACCTTTTGTTAATAATTTTGAAGAAAAAAATATAAATTGAAATAATATAGTTGTATTAAAAGAAGATACATACAATGCTTATTTAAGATATGGTTCAAATAAAGAACCACTTGCTAAAATATTAGCAAAAGAAGAATTAAGAAATGCTAAACTAAATTTTGATTCAAGCATAAAAGCAAGTAGTAATATGCCTTATGCTCCTCAAAATATGAATGAATCAAAACTATATGCTGAAAAACAATATAATCAAAATGTTAAAAGTATAATTGAAAAATACACTCCAATTGCTGATAAATTTGTTAATTTGTTAAACAATAGTGATATTTGAAAAGATATTTTATCAAATACAGCACTAAATAATTTTGATACAAGATTAAAACAAAGTATAAATAAAAACATATCGTGAGAAGATAATACAAATCAAGAAAAGTTATCAAATTCAATTGAAATAAAAACAAAGACTTTAATTTGAAAAATATCATCACTTCAAAATCAATTAAATAAAGAAATTAGCGATTTTAAGAATTGAAGTCAAGAAAACCTAAAACAAAGAGATTATATAACTTGGGAAAGAATATTATATAATGATTTACCTAAAAGATTTGAAGGTCTTATAACAAAAGAAATAGATAATTATGCTCGTGAAGTATGAAAAGAATTAGTATTAAGCAATTCAAATGTTATAACCCAATGAAGTGTTTTTAATTTACCAATTTGAGATAAAGAAGTTGTTTTAGATTTCAGTGAATTATGAAATACTCTAAATAAAAATACTAATGAAAAATTAAAACTATATGAAAATAATTTTAATAAGATCTATAAAAATAGTTTAGTTTCAAAAATATGGATAGAATTGACGAGCAAAAAATGACTTGTTGATATTTCAGGAATTATTATTTGAGGAGCCATGGCAGCAAAATTTTCTGCTTGAACTTGGGGTGCTTGAATACCAGCAGCAACAGTTATATTTACTTGAACTGAAAATGCTTATAGAGCCTGAATGTATCAAGCACTTGGTATAGAAAAATGATGGAGCGATTGAATATGAATAGATTTAGAAAATGATAAAGCAAGTGATATATTTAGAAAAAAATGATTTGAATTTGTTTCAAATGGAGTCTTATTTTCATTATTTAGAATAAGTTGAATATGAAAAGATGTCGCTCTGAAATATATGTGAAACTCAAATTTTACTGAAAAATTATCTTGAAAAATAATCACATCTTGATTAAAAACATCAACAGAAGCAACATTTTTTACTTATTATACTATTGCTTCAAATAACTTACAAGAAAGTATTAAAAATTGATGAAATTCAAAGGAAATGCTTGAAAGTTTTACAAATGTTTGAAATATGAATGATTTTATGAAACTTTTTGCTTATAATCTATGATTTATAACAATGGTTAAAACTTGATGAAAGATGGTCGATTTACTTGATAAAAACAAAGTATCATCTATTCAAAAAGATATTAATACTGAACTAAAAAATCTTCAATGAAAATGATATTTTTTAATTTGAGATACATTTTATAAATGAAATAACAAAGTTGAAAAACTTCCTGCTGATTTTCAGGCACTCACTGAATTAAATAAAAAACTATGAGATTTAATAAATAATAGTTATATAAAACCTGAAAGTTGAAGGGCTTGAAAAACTATTAATACAAATCAGGTTAATGCTAATAAAAAATATGAAAATTTAGAGAAATATTCTAATCAAACACAAACTTGAAAAATATCTTATGCTCTAAATGATAGGACAATTTGAGATACTATTCAAACAAATTGACTTCAAAATTGAAAATGAGTATGAGAATGATTATTAAAAAAATCTTGATTCTCAAATGAAGAAATAACTCAATTTAGAGAATGAAAATTAAGATGAGAAAAACCTAATGAAACAAAGGCAATTAATGAAATGAATAAGGCAATGGAGGTGGTTGTAAATCAAGTTAATCAAATTAAAATATTATTAGATTCATACTGAAAATGAGAAATAAATATAAATCAATTAAAAGAAAATCTTTCAAAAAACCATAATATTAAAAACAATTATACTCTTGAAAAAATAATAGAACTATTTGAATAGTTCTATTATTTTTCATCTTTTAGACTTTTTAATATATTAGCATATTCAAGAGACTTATCAACTGCTGACATTATAGATAGTAAATGTTCATTTGAAAAATTATCAATTTTTTTTCAACCTTTTTTTAATGTATAAACTCAATTTACTAAAACTTCTTCTAATCATAAATCTTTTAATATTCATTGAAAAATAGCATATTTTATATTATTATTTCTTCTATTAATTAGTTCAAAATATTGTTTTCAATCTTTATTAAAAATATAATCAATATTTATTCAATTTAATGATATAGCAAATTTTTCTTTTCAAGGAATAATAAAAACTTTTATAGTTCATTTTTCAATTGCTTCTTGAACCTTGCTTCATTTATAATCTGGTAATTGCTTTAATTTTTGAATAAATTCTTTTTTTAATGATTCATTCAATTCACCAGTTTCTTTTTTTGTTTCTCATTTAATCAATATAGTGGCAACTCAATTTCTTGTATCAAAAACTAAATTTCAGGTTTTTGGTGAAACTCAAAGACTTTCAGCAGTTTTAATAATTGCTGGTGGTCTTTCATAGTTTTGAATATCAGTTCATGAATTATGATTAATTATTTCTACCATATATTTAATTAAATTTATTATATATTTATTATAACATTTTATTAATAAAAATACAAAATATATTTACTCTAATTCTATATCATTGCTTATTATTATCTTCACAGGTTTTATATAGTTGAAAGTTTATGTAATGTTTCCACTGTTTTTTCATCTTCACATAAATGCAGATTATATACTTCCAAAAACATATATAAAAATTTGATAAAATTTTTCAACAAAAAAAATAAGAAAATTTAATTTTTCTTATTTTTTTAATCTATTAATTTACAAAATCACTATATCAAATATTTTCATCTTTATCATCAGGTAGCATATTATAGCCATATTTTCTATTTTGATAATAAGATGATGCTTCTTTAATATATTCTATAACAAATTTATTTTTTTGAGATAATTTTCAATTTAATACTTTATTTATTTTTGAGTTAAAATTTTCATAAAATAAAATTCTTTGTTCTTCATCATTTTCAAAATTTTTATCTATTTTTTCAAATGTATTTTTTAATGCTATATTCAGAGTAGTTTGATATGAATTAGTTATTACTTCTTTACATTTTGAAAATACGAAAAATGTTCCATTTCCTCAAGGCCCATTTTTAGAATAAGCATAATGATTAAATCAATAAGTTCCATCATTATAGTATCTTCACTCTCTACCATTGTATATATATTTTCAATCTTTATATATTGAAAAAAATCAATTCATTCTTAAATGAAATACCATGTCTATTGAATAAGATTTTGAATTATATTTTTCTTTAGCAGTTTTTACATACTTTTGAAAACTTTCATCTCAATTATCTTTTGAAAAAAAATCAAATCAACTTAATTTAGATATTTTTATTTTTTTAGTATCAGCATCTTTAATTTGTTCTATAATATTTTCAGAATTATCATCTTTATATTTATTATAAAAATCATCGTATGACATTTCTATATAATCACATTTCATATTATTTACATTTTTACTTCATTTTGATAATATTTCAATACTTTCATCAGCAAATGAAGTTGAAATTGAAAATAGAAATACCATTAAAATTATTATCTTTCCCAAATTGTTTTACTTAATCATTGACTTTTATCAACAATATTTACTTTGTTTAATCATTCATAAATAATAAGTTTAGTCCATTTTTATTAAATATTGGTTGAATAGGAAATCAATAATCAAATTATCAAAAAATAATTACTATACCTATTTTAAAGCAATTGATAAATTATATAGTTAAGATATCAAGTATAATTATACTTAGACAAGATAAAAGAGTAGTAGAGACTCAGTTACCAAAAAAGAGTAGTTTAAAATCTGAAGAGCATATTATTATGTGAGATAAACTAATAATTGAATATAGATTACATAGACAAGAACTTATGGATAAAAAAACTAGAAATTAATTTCTAGTTTTTTTTGTATTTATAATTATACTTAGTGAAATATAATTTAATTATCACTTATGAAAAAAATAATTAATATTACAGATAATGATTTTAAAACAATAGAAGATATTATTTCTAAAGCATGATTGTCTTGTTATATAATAAAAAAAGAGGATTTTATTTGTTATAAAAATAACGATAAAATCATAGCTTTTTGAAGGATATTTAATATTTGATGAAATGATTATGAATTATCATGAATTTATATAGATGTTGATTACAGATGAAAAAAACTTGGAATAGAGATAATAAGTGATTTATTAAAAAATAAGTTTAATAGTGAAAATAATTTATTTTTAGCTTGTAAAAGAGAACTTGAAAATTATTATGAAATTGCAGGATTTGAGATTATAGAAGAAAATATTCCTGAAAAATTAATATTTACCCTAAAGTGGTGAAAAGAAAATAATTATGATGCAATAATAATGAAATATATTAAATAATTAATCATTTATGAAACAATAGAGATAATCAAGAAATATATGTAAAAAAATAAA
>CAYQAV010000043.1:0-4408 GCA_964415565.1 uncultured Candidatus Peribacteria bacterium | reverse complement strand
AAAACCGGAGTATATAATTATTATGAAATAGTTAAAAATATGGTTTATTGGTCTATTTTTATAGTAGTTACAATAATATTAATGTTTATTTATAGATATTATATTGTTGATATTTTTGCATTAAGAAATTATAAAAATGTTTTTCTAAAGTATGTTAAAAATGTTTTTGATATGCATTATTGATTATATCTTGGTAAAAAAGCATGAAGTGTTTACAAAAATTTTGATAGATGAATAGAAGTACATTTCTTACTTATTTTTGATTTCTTTAATCAAATATATAAATCTATTATTTCAATTATTATTATAGTTGTAATTATTTTTGTCATAGATTGGAAAATGTCTTTAATAGCTTTATCAATGCTTCCATTTATGATTATGTTTTGAATTTATTTCAATAAAATAACTTGAGAAAGACAAAAAAAATTAAATGAAAGATGGGATTCTATTTTTTGAATTGTATGAGATTCCATGAGTAATTTTTTGTTATTTAAAACTCTAGGATTGGAAAAAGTATTTTTTATAAAAGTAAATACATGAATAATTGATATTTATACTGATCAATTAAAAGTTTCTAAACAATGGTCAATTTCAGATATTTATACTGCAATATTGATTATGGTTTCTAGATTGCTTGTTTTATGATTTGGTATATATTTTTTGATAAAATGACAAATTGATTTTTATACATTATTTGTGGTTTTTTCATATCTAGGTTGGATTTATTTTCCACTTTGAGCAATATTTTCAATGCTTAAAAAATTGCAAGAAAATATTTTGGCAGTAGAAAGATTTTACGATGAATTTGATGAAATAGAACAGGATTTAAAAAATGATTCTGGAGAAAAAATAAAAAAGATAAAATGAAATATATCTTTTTCTGATATAAAATTTTCATATATAAAATGAAAAAAAGTTTTAAATTGATTAACTTTTGATATAAAATCTGGTACTAAAAATGCATTTGTATGAAATACTTGATCTTGAAAAAGTACAATAATAAATCTTATTCTTAGATTTTGGGATGCAGATAGTTGAAGTATTTCATTTGATTGAATTGATATAAAAAATATTTCAAAAAGTTCTATTCGTGATCATATTTGAATAGTAACTCAAGATAATTCACTTTTTAATCTATCTATACTCGAAAACCTAAGATTTGCTAAACCAAATGCAACTATAAAAGAAATAAAAAAAGCTCTTATAGATGCACAAGCTGAGTTTGTATTTTGACTTGAAAACTGAGTAGATACTGTTATTTGAGAAAGATGATTAAAGCTTAGTTGATGAGAAAAACAAAGAATTTCACTTGCTAGATTATTTTTAAAAAATCCTGAAATTTTAATTTTGGATGAAGCGACAAGTGCACTTGATAATAAAACTGAAAAATTAATTCAAAAATCACTTGATAAATTGATGATATGAAGAACTTCAATAGTTATAGCTCATAGATTATCAACTATTCAAAATAGTGATAATATATTTGTTTTAGAAAATTGAAAAATAGTTGAAGTTTGAGATTATGACAAACTTATGACCAATAAATCTAAATTTTATAATTTAGCAAACCCAGAACATTTAATAATTAATTAGTAATAAATGATAAATCATATTTGAATAATTATGGACTGAAATCGTAGATGGGCTAAATCTAGATTTTTACCTGCAATAGCATGACATAAAGCTTGAGCTGATAATATAGTTAAAATAACAAAAATATGTGAAAAATTATGAATTAATTATTTAACATTATGGGCACTTAGTACTGATAATTTAGTAAAAAGGTCAAAAGAAGAAGTAGAAGGCATAATTAAATTAGTAAATAATATTGAAAATTATTTATGACAAATGTTAGATGAGAATTTAAAATTTGAAACTATTTGAGATTTATCTCAATTACCACAAAAATCTCAAGAAATTCTTGGAAAAATAAAAGAAAGAACAAAAAATAACACATGACTTACTTTAGTTTTAGCACTTATTTATTGATGACAAGATGAAATCGTAAGAGCAACTAAAAAAATAATAGAAAGTTGATTAAATCCAGATGAAGTAACAAAAGAAAAATTTAGAGAATTCTTAGATACTGCAAGATTTCCAAAAGTAGATGTAATAGTTAGGACATGATGAGATATAAGGCACTCTTGATTTTTGTTATTTGATAGTGAGTATAGTGAATATTATTTTACAGAAAAAAAATGGCCAGAATTTGATAAAAATGAGTTAGAAAAAGTTATAGATTTTTTTGATAAATCTAAAAGAAATTTTGGTAAATAATTATTAATTTAAAAAATATGCTACCATCTTGGTATAGTGAATATAAACAAAAAATAGACGACTCTATAAAAATCTATTTAGATAACTATTTTTTAGAAAATAAAAATGAAATTTTAAAAGAATTTAGCAAATCTATTTATTATAGTGTAGCTTGAGGTAAAAGAATCAGAAGTATACTTGCTTTGGAATTTTATTTACTTTTTTCAAATAAAACATTAGTTGATTTAGATTTAGACTCAAAAGATGAACCTCATGATATCTTAAAATTTTGTATTGCTTTAGAATTTCTTCATAGTTATAGTTTAGTTCATGATGATTTACCAGCAATGGATAATGATGATTATAGAAGATGATTATTAACAACATGGAAAAAATATTGAGAAGCTAGTTGAGTATTAGTAGGTGATTTATTAAATTCACTTGCTTTTGAAATTCTTTCAGAGTTAAATGATAAAACTATTTGATTTAAACTTATTAAAAAATTTGGTAATAGTGTTTGACTTTATGGTATGATTTGATGACAAGTTTTGGATTTATATTATGAAAAAAACAATAAAGACTTATCTCTTGAAAAATTAGTTGAAGTTCACAATAAAAAAACAGGTGCTTTAATAGAATTTTCAGTTTTTGGTTGAATTTTATTGTCAGGTTTCAAGGGAAGCTTAGAAAATTATCTAGAATTTTGAAGAAAAATATGACTTGCTTTCCAAGTTAAAGATGATTTACTTGATGTTGAATGAACATTTACTGAAACTTGAAAAAGTGTATGATGAGAACAAAAATGATTTGTTTATTTTATATGATTAGAAAAAACAAAAGAATATTTAAATGAGTTATCAAATTCTTGTTTAAATATAATAGTAAATATGAAGGCAAAAAAATTAGAATTTTTAGTTTGATATATACGAGATAGAAAAAAATAAAATTCCTAGTGTTTAGGAATTTTATTTACAAATGATGGGTTCAAAACCACTACTTTCAAGTAGATAGGAAGCCCCTCATTTGCAAATATGGGTTTAAACCCCACGGCTTCAGCCTGATTGTAAAAGAAAAAGTAGTAAAAATCAATAGAATAAATAAAATAGTGTTAGAAAATAAAAACTAACAGTATTAAATATGGGAATGTATAGAAAATGAAGTCATACAACATATGACTGTAGATATCATCTAGTTTGGATTACAAAATATAGACATAAATGTTTAGAAGAAAAAATACAGAAAAGATTAGAAATAATATTACGTTGAATATGTAAAAGTTTGTATGTTCATATTATAAGTATTTGAATGGAAGAAGATCATGTTCATATGTATATAAGTATACCATTAAATAGTCCAATCCCAATGGTTGTAAATAAATTAAAATGAAGAAGTTCAAAAGTAATAAGAGAAGAATTTTTTCAAGAATTAAAAGAATATTATTGGAAACCAGTATTATGGGCTACATGATATTTTATAGCTACGGTTTGAGAAATAAATCATGATACAATAAAAAATTATGTTGAACACCAATGAGAGCAAGAAAACTCTACCGAAGAAATTGAACTTTAAATTTCAGTATAAACTAAAAGCCCCGATCCTTTAGGTCGGGGTTGAGATATAATTAATTTTTTTTTACTTTTAACTTTTTCATGAGTTTTATCTTTTCTAATTCAAGTTTTAGCTTTTACTTCTATTAAATCATAGTTTCAATTTTCATTTAATTTTAAATAATCTCATCTTACAAACAGATTATCTACTAAAAATCATGGCTGATAAATTAATGGCTCTTTATTTTTAATAGCTTCAATAGTTCTTTTTAAATTATTCTCTCTTTTAGTTTTATAATCATCTTGTATAAGTTTTATATCTTCATCCTCTTCATCAAGAGGATTTTTAGCTGTATTATCTTCAAAAACATCGAGTCTTTCAATTCAATACTTTTTTAAAAAATATTCTCAAATTAAGTCCTCAACTTTTTGTCAAAGCTCTATTAATTGTTCTGCTTGTTCTTCTTCTTCAAGTCATTTAATTTTTCTATATATAGCTATATTATTTTGCTTCCACCAAGCAATTTTTGGGAATTCTTTATAATCTACAAATAGTGATTTTGATATATACATCTTATTTATGTTAATTTATATTCTTTTTATAA
>CAYQAV010000042.1:0-6795 GCA_964415565.1 uncultured Candidatus Peribacteria bacterium | reverse complement strand
GAATTCAAAAATTAGAAAATGGTACTTTTAAAGTATTAGTTCAAAAAGCAAATTGAAGATATGTAGAAGCAACAGAATGATATTGAATTCCTGAATGACAATCAAGAACAAATTATAATGAAAGAATAAATAATGAACTTTTAAGATTAAATAGTTAATATTTAATATTTATAAAATAATTAATAAACAAAATAAAAATCCCAAAGGGATTTTTATTTTGTGCAAAAAAAAGTAGAATAATAAAATTATTCTACTTTTAAATTTACTTCAATGACTTCTTTTTTTCTTTTTTGAATCTCATTTTTTGATGATTTAAATATATGAAATACATAGTTTATAAATCTATAAGTTTCATAAATATAAGGCATTCTATAATAGGGTTCATTTATCTTTCAAAAACCAAAACATATAGGAAATAAGATTAGTAAAAGAATACTTGAGCTTACAAATGAAAATATAATTAATATTATTAAAATAATTAATAACAAATTTATAATCATTGCATTTCTTATATGAAATTTATATTTATTTTCTTTTTGAAATAAAAATATGAGATTAAGTATAGGTATATAAATCATATTTTTACTTAAATGAACATCATTTAATTTATTTAATTCTTCAATTTCTACTTTTTCTTGTTTTAATTCTTTTTCTATTTGTTCAATTTTTAATTGATCAAAATTTTTAAATTCTCATTTAAAATAATACTTAAAATATTTGAACAATACTTTTTGAAGTAATAATTTTCCTTTTGGTAAAAAATAGTAAGGTAGGTTTATAGTTATCAATTCTTCTCTTACATAAAGGTTTACTCAGGTAAAAACTATGTAAACTATATATATTAAACTCAAGAAATTTGTTATATTATTGTGTCAAAATATATAAATTAATACAAGTATTAATGAAACAAGTAAGTTTAATTTTATGATATTTTCAATTTTTTCATTCTTGAATTTACTTCATATTATAAATCATAAAAATGGTATGTGAGTTAAAAGTATGTTTAATTTATCTTTTTCATCAAAATCATTATCATTGTTCAAATCAAGAGATAATCATTTTGTTTTTTTGATAAATCCTCAAATCTTGAATTCGTTTCATTTAAAAGCATTATAAATTCAATTTACAAATACTATTCATATCAAGATAAATAATATATCTGCAATTATTGTGTTTAAAGAGTATCAAAATACTGATAAATTTCAAAATACTCAATAACTAACAAAAATAATATAATTTAATATTATCATTAAATGAATAGTCATAGCTGACTTAGTATGGTTTTTTACAAAATCATTATTTATATTTTCATTATCTTTATTAAATAAAAATAACCATGATATAAATACCATTAAATATGCAGAAATTGCATTATTTATAACTTTTTGATTTATTTTTTCAGACATTTTATTTTTTTTACTTTATATTTTTAAATTCTTGTTTATTATATCATAAGTTTAATTAATAACAAAATTTTCGATGTGAGTCAAATTTAGTGATGTAGTGTTTAATAAATCAGTCGGTCTTTTATCTGAAAAAGTCTTTTTTGATGATAAAAAAGAAATTGTATTTGTAGGTAGATCAAATATGTGAAAATCTAGTCTTATGAATGCTATTTTTGAAAAAAAAGATTTAGTTAAAACTTCATCAAAACCTGGAAAAACAAGATTAGCAAATTTATTTATTGTAGCTAAAAAATACTACTTAACTGATTTACCTGGTTATGGTTTTGCTAAGTTATGAAAAGAACATAAAGATAAATTAGATTGATTAATTTCATGGTATTTAGAGGAAAGAAAAAGTTTAATAAAAAGAGTTGTTATGCTTATTGATTCTAAATTGTGAGCTCAAGACTCAGATTTAGATATGTATAAATTTATACTCTCGCTTGAATTACCTGTTGTTATTGTTTTATCTAAAGTTGATAAATTATCAAAAAATGAAATTTATAAATCAGTAGAACATGCAAAAGAGTCGTTTTTTTGACAAGAAGTTATACCAGTTTCTAGTAGTAAAAATATTTGAATTATTGAATTATGTAAAAATATTCAAAGTGCTCTTATAAAATAATATAATTTTATTTTTAAAATATGCTTAAAAAAGGAAATACATCTATTGTAAATTTTGGTTTTATAATTATTTTGTTGTTTATAATGTTCTATGTTTTATATATATGAGCAAACTTAATAATCCCATTTATTATTGCACTTTTATTTTCATTTGCCATAATTTGATTATCAAATTTTTATAAAAAATTTAAAATTCCATCATTCATTTCATTTATATTATCATTATTAACTTATATTTGATTATTTTGGTTAATATGAAAATTGATTTGAACAAATATTGATGAGTTAGTTAAATGATTACCTCTATATCAAGCTAGAATTTTAGAGATTTACTCTTCAATTTTTACTTATATTGGTATATCTGAACCAACAAGTATAACAGAAGTATTAAAAGAAGTTAATTTACAATATGTTTTTACACTTGTAATTTGATGATTTACATCAATATTTTCAAAAGCTTGAATTATTTTATTTTATGTTATGTTTATATTACTTGAATATAGATATTTCAAAGATAAATTATACTTAATGATAGTCAATAATTGACAAAGAGTTCATATAATTGAAACACTTGAAAAGATAAAAACTGATGTAAAATCATATTTTGTTATTAAGACTATAGTATCGTTTTTGACAGCAGTATTTAGTTATATAATAATGAGTGCATTTAATTTAGATTTTGCTATATTTTGGAGTATGTTGGTTTTTATATTAAACTTTATACCAAATATAGGTTCTATAATTGCTGTTTTATTTCCTTCTATTTTATCACTTGTTCAACCAGGTTTTAATATTTATGATTCAACACTTTTAATTTCAGGTTTGATATGAGTACAAGTTCTTATGTGAAATATAATAGAGCCTAAATTTATGTGAAATAGGTTAAATCTAAGTCCGCTAGTTATCATTATATCACTTTGATTTTGGTGAACTTTATGGTGAGTTGTAGGTATGTTATTATCTGTTCCTATCATGGTAATTATAAATATTATTTTATGAAAGATTCCTATAACTAGACCTATAGCTATACTCTTATCAGAAAAATGAGATTTACAAGTTGATGAAAGTGATGAAGCTGCTAATAACAGAAAAAAGATAATTAAATCTTTTAAGGATAAATTTGGTAAAATAAAGGTAAAAAAATAAATAAATTTTAAAAATATAACATTAAATATATGAAAAATATAAATATAGAAATTAATTCAAAATATAGAGAATATTTAGATCTTTTAAAACAAGTAATTCCAAATGCCGATGGTAGTGAAATAGTTGACGATTCTAAGATGATTGAAGTTTTAATTGATTCATTTATTAGTTTTATTCAAGAACAATGAGAAGAACATGATCATGAACATGGTGATTGAGAAGGTCATTGTGGTTCAGGTTGTGGTTGTAGTCATTAAAAAAAGAGTTTTAAAACTCTTTTTTTTTGTTTTTTTATTTATTTACTTTATAATAATCTAGAATATTTTTTAAGAGAATATTTTAAATGATGAAATGTTTAAGTAAATTATTTATCTAAGCCAAAAATAGCTTATTTAAATATTTCATTATTTATTCTTTTTGAAAATATTTTATTTATATATTTAACAAATTTTTTATGATTTGATTATCTGATAAAACTGCTGTTTTAATTAAACCTTTGAAAAAAAATTATGATATAGAAGGTACAAAAGTAACTTTTGAAACTGGGAAACTAGGTTTACTTATTAACTGAGCTGTTACAATAAGCGATGATAATGACAATGTTTTATTTGTTTCTACTTGATTTAAACAAGAATGACTTAATTTAGCTTCTGATTTTTTTCCACTTATTGTTGAATGGCAAGAAAAATTTTATGCAACTGGTAAGATAGGAGGAAATAGATTTCAAAGAAGAGAATGAAGACCAACAGATGAAGCAACTTTGACTGCTAGACTAATTGATAGACCAATTAGACCAATGTTCCCAAAATGAATTGTTAATGATACACAAATTATAGCTTCTGTTTTATCTTCTTCAGGTGAAAAAGAACTAGGTATTTGGTGAATTTCAGGAGCAAGTTTATGATTAATTATTGCTTGAACTCCTTTTGAATGACCAGTTGCTGGTTGTAAGGTTTCACTTATGAAAGATGATACTATAATTTTTAATCCAACTTCAAAACAAGAAAGTGAAGCAAAATTAAATCTATTAACTGCTTGAACACTTGATGCTATAACTATGGTTGAGGCTTGAGCTTATGAAGTTAGTAATGAAGAAATGATTATAGCTCTAGAAAAATCTCATGAAATAATCAAAAAAATATGCCAAGCTCAAATTGATTTTATAGAAGAATATAAAAAAGTATTTGAAATAGTTCCAGTAAAAGCTTCATATAATAAACCTGATGAATCTATTTATGATGAAGTTAAAGAATTTTTAACTAGTGAAAAAATGGAAGTTCTTTATGAAAGATGAAAAAAAGAATTTCAAGCAGAACTTGATAATCTAGATTTAGAAGTTAGAGACTATTTAATTTCAAAATGATATACTATTTGAGAAAAATCAAGTGTAGAAGAATTAAAAAATATAGATGAAACTTCTATTTGAGCTCTTGTTTACAAGAGAGTAAAAGAAGTGATGAGAAAAAATATATTAGAAAAAAGTAAAAGACTTGATGGTAGAAAATTGGACGAAGTTAGACCTGTTATTTGAGAAACATGATTATTACCAAGAACTCATTGAAGTGCTTTATTTCAAAGAGGTATGACACAAGCTTTATCTATAACTACACTTTGAGGACCAGATGATGTTCAAACTCTTGATGGTATGATGCCTGAAAGTGAAAAAAGATATATTCATCACTACAATTTTCCTCCATATTCAGTTTGAGAAGTTAGAATGATGAGATGAGTAGGTAGAAGAGAAATAGGGCATTGAGCATTAGCTGAAAGAGCTTTAATTCCTGTTTTACCAGATCTTGCAGATTTTCCATATACTATGAGAGTAGTTTCTGAAATTACTACTTGTAATGGTTCAAGTTCTATGGCTTCTGTTTGTGGTTCTACAATGAGTCTTATGAATGCATGAGTTCCAATAAAAGAACCAGTTGCATGAGTCGCTATGTGAATGATTTATGATGAAGAAACTCATAATTATAAGATTCTTAGTGATATACAAGCACAAGAAGATTTTTTATGAGATATGGATTTCAAAGTTGCAAGAACTAAAAATGGTATAACTGCTATGCAACTTGATGTAAAAATCAAATGATTAAAAATGGATGTGTTTAGAGATGCATTTAAACAATCAGAATGAGCAATAGAATATATAATTGGTAAAATGCTTGAAGTGCAACCAAAGGTTGCTGAAAAGTTATCACCATATGCACCATTAATTATGATGATGCAAGTTCCAGTTGATAAGATAAGTCCAATTATTTGAAAATGATGAGAAAACGTTCAAAGAATGGAAAAAGAATACAATGTAAAAATTTCTATTTCTGATGATGGTATGACTACAATTACAGCAATTAACCAAGATTGATGAGAAAAAGCAATTGAAGAAATAAAACAAAAATTATGGAATCCAGAAGTATGATACAAATGAGTTTGAGTTATAGCAAAAATTATAGAATGAACTTGAGCTATTGTTGAATTCAAATGAAAATCATGAATGATTCATATTTCTAAATTGAGTTATAAAAGAATTACAAATGTAGAAGATGTTGTTAAAGTTTGAGATGAAGTTAAATTTGAAATTGTTCAAGTTGATGTTGATAAATGAAGAATTTGATTAAAAAGAGAATTAAGTTATGCTGAATTAAAAGAAATGGAAGAAGCAAAATCAAAAAATTCAGTTATTGACAATGAAAAACCAAATGTTAAAGTTGAAGTAAAATTAAAAGAAGAAAAATAGAAAGTCAACAAAAAAAGTTAGTTTGAAACTAACTTTTTTTGTTGACTTTCTATATATGTAAGATATTATATATTCGTTTTTAAAATTAATTATATTTTATGTTTTGAACATTTTTTAATAGATTGTGAATTAATTGATTAAAAAAGGATATAAAAAAATTATGAGTTACAGAGGATTTTTTTATAGAATGTTTAAATTTAGCAACAAATTCTAATATAGAAAAATTAGAAGATATTCCTAAAGATAAAATAAAAGATATTGAAGAATTGATGAAAAAGATGGTTTTTCATGTAATTGCATTAAATACAGTTGTTAAAGATATATGAGAAGAAAAAATATGAGATGATTTTGATTTTTCTTATAATAGTTGTTCTAAAAAAACTATTAGAGTTGCGTGAACAAATAAATTATTACCTACTCAAGTAGTAGACTATGTAAAAAATAGAAAATTATATATTATGAGATTACTTGACCCTAGATTAAAAGAAAACCCTGCTTAGGAGGCTGTCTCAAAAAATCCAAAGCTAATTAGGTATTGGATTTTTATTTATATAAATATATTTCTTTTTTCAATCTTTTAAGATTGTTTCATATATTTTAGCTTTGATATAATCTTTTTTCAGTTTTTTTCATTGTGTTCATCACTTTTTTTTTCTAACATTTTGTTTTAATTTAAATATATTATTTTCGCTATCTTCATAAATATCGGCTTAATTGTAAAAAGTGTGTGGCTAAAATAAGGAGTATTTGGTATAATAAAGCCAAATACTCCTTTATTTTTAACTATGTTAAATAAAAATAGCCATAAAATCTGTAAAAAATGTAAATCAAAGGAAATAAAAAAAG
>CAYQAV010000041.1:0-20738 GCA_964415565.1 uncultured Candidatus Peribacteria bacterium | reverse complement strand
CTTTAGAAGATCCAGTAGAATATAGAATTCCTTGAGTTAATCATACACAAATTAATCCTGCGATTGATTTTACATTTGCTAGATGATTAAGAAGTCTTTTAAGACAAGATCCAGATATAATAATGGTTTGAGAAATAAGAGATGAAGAAACTGCAAAACTTGCTGTTGAAGCAAGTATTACATGACATATAGTTTTTTCAACTATACATACAAACTCTGCAACTCATACTATTCAAAGACTTGTAAATTTATGAGTTGATCCACTTCTTATAACTTCAAGTTTAAGAATGATTATATCTCAAAGATTAGCTAGAAAATTATGTCCTCATTGTAAAGTAAAATATAAAGCAAATGATAAGATAAAAGAATATATAGTTTGAAAAGTTTGAAGATATATAAAAAATAAAGATGAATTATTATTATTTAAATCAAGTGAAACTTGATGTAAAAATTGTAATAATACTTGATATAATTGAAGAATTTGATTATATGAAATACTTGAAATTACTGAAAAATTAGAAACACTTATATTAAATAATGCTTCTCGTTTACAACTTGAAATTCAAGCTATATGAGATTGAATGGTTCCTATTAAAGATGATTGATTATTGAAAGTTATACTTTGAGAAACTTCACTTGAAGAATTATTATCAGTAATATGAACCTAATTTTTGAAATAGTAAAGATAATTATAAAAAAAGTTGATAAAAATTTTTGCTAAGTATAATTCAATATGATAAAATTAAATTAGATAATATGAATATATATTTACATTCTTTGTTTGAAAAGTATAAACTTAGTGAAAAAGATAGATATGAAATATCACAAATATATTGATTTTTACCTATAGATAAAAAACAAAATTTATTACAAAATTTTGAGTTAGTAGCTGCAAAAATTATTAAGATAGAAAAAACTCTTGAGTTAGAAAAGGAAATACTAATTTGAAACTCAGTTGAAAGGATTAAAAACTCTATATTAGCAAATAGAAAACAAAAAATAGATGCACATATAAAAAAAGAGATAGATTTATTAAAAGGAGAAATATAAATTTATAATTAAAACAAAAACAAATGATAGTTACACAAAAATTACAAGAAAGTTTTGATGATAATAGAAAGGAATATCCAAGTGATAGACTTGATTATTTGATTTCTCTTTGAATTGATCCTCAATTTGCTGAACAATGTGAGTTTATGTTTAATGATATAAGAGCAAATATTAGGGAAGTTGTAGCTGTTATGCCAAAAATAAAAGAAGAAAATCAAAAAATTGTAGCATTAGATTGAAGAGCTACTTGAAAAATTATTGATTTAACTAGAAAAGCTGCTAATGATAGAGTTTATGGTTGAATTAAAAAAAGAGTATAAAAAAATAAAAGAAGATTTAAATCTTCTTTTATTTTTTTATTAATCATGAAACTATATCAAAATTTATACTTCAAGTAAATAATTTTGACATAGTTTCAATTTCTATGTTTGAATAATTACTTGGACAAAAGACACTTCATGTAAGACTGTATTTTCATCATTCAAATAATATAGCTCAGGTTTCAGCTGTTGTAAGTATATTTATATTTCAATCTACTGCTATACAATTTATATTTTTTAAAGCAAAATTTTTATCAATAATTAATTTATTTTCTTGTATCCAAGTGCTTCAACTATAATAACTTGTTATTACATTTCATGACGAAGTTCAATTCCATCAACTATTAAATTCAATTTTCCATAGTTTTGGGACATTTAAATTAACTCATATTCATTTTCAAACAAGTGAATTATTTCTAATTCTTTCTATTTCAGAAATTATTTTGTTTGTAAAAATTTCTAGTTTTTGTTTATCATTTACATATTTGAAGCTAATATTATTACTTCATATAATTAGAATTATAATTATTGTTATAGCTACTAATAGCTCAACTATGGTAAAACCATTAATATTTTTATTAATTTTCATAAAAAATTTGTAATAATTTAAAAAAAATTTACAATTACATTAGTAAGTTTACTTATAAAAAAATAACTTCAAAATATTTTTTAATTTTTTCTATATGTTTAATAATTATTTTAAGAAAATATTAGTTACAATAGTTTCATTATTTATTTTATTTAGTTTAAATTCAGTTTCTGCTGAATTTAAATCTACAAATATTAAAAGTAACAGCATTGATTTATCATGGGACTCAGTAGAATGAGTTTTTATATATAGAGTAAACTATGGTACTGATTCATCTACTATAATTAATTATGATAAAATAACTGATTATATAGATAAAACTACTACATCAGTATTTGATTTAACACCATGAACTAAATATTATTTTACAGTATTTTGATACGATGATTTATGAAATCAAAAATACAAATCATCTGAAATAAGTGCAACAACTTCTTGAACTTGAGAAAAGACTAATTCATTATATTTAGAAGATTCAAATATGGTTTGATTAGATAAAGTTGAATTAACTTTTTCTAATGAAATAAATGCTTTATCTGCAGAAGAAAGAGAGTTTAGAATAGAAAATATTTCTGATTCAAATGATATATTAGAAGTATTAACTTCTGAAGTTTCACAAACAAATAGTAAAAATCTTGTATTAACTTTGAATAAAGAACCAAAAATTTGAACTGAATATAAAGTAACAGTTTTAAATATAAGAGATATCTATAATCAAAATATAGAATTCTGAGTTGATTCTGAAGCTACATTTATATGAGTTGTAATTAATGAAAATATAATCGATTTAAATTCAGCAGTTGAGAATACATGAGCAGTTGAGAATACATGAGCAGTTGATACATGAACAATTAATGAAGTTATTTCAAATCAAAATGATATTACATTATGAGGTGTTGATTTAAATTCAGCAGATGTAAATTCAAATGTACTAAGTGCTGCAGATGATACTTCTAAACTTCCTACAACTTGACCAGAAGAAATTTTAATTTTCATATTAGCATTTATTGTTTCAGGTATGATATTTGCATATAGATTTAGAAAAATATAATAAAATAAAGATAAGCTTAAGCTTATCTTTATTTTATTATAAGTCATATAATTGTAAGTTTTGAGATTTTTTTATATAAATTATATTCTTTTTTTATTTTGTTAAATAAAGACATATTTTTTCATATCTCATTACTCTTATCTAAAATTGAATCTTTTAAATATAAAAAAATAGGGTTTAATAACATTTTGTTATTTTTTTCACAGACTTTAAATATAAAATTTATTTCATTATGAATTTTTTTATATGTATTTAATTTATTGTTTAAGTTAGTATTAAAACTATTTTCTCAAAAATCAATTCTTTTTAAATTAAAAAATTCTTTAAATATCTCATCAGTTCTTCCTAAATACAATTTAGAGATTTGAAAAATACTAACAACTTGATTATTTCTTTTTTTAAATAATACTATTATATTTTCTTCTAATAAATCTAATTTAATTCATAAGAAATATACAAAAATATTTAATATTATTATAAGAAATAGGGTTAATAATACTATAAATATCCACATCATTATTATAATTAATTATATATATTTTTAATTTTATCATATATATTGTTTTTTTCAAAAAACTAAATTATTTTATTTTGACTATTGTATAAAAAACTATATAATCCTATTGACAAGTGTTGCAAAAATATAAAACTGCAACATTTTTTTTAATTTTAACTTATTTTTTTATGATACAATTTTTTAAAGATTCTATTAGAGAATTAAAGCATGTTGTTTGGCCTACTAAAGAAGAAACTACTAAATATTTTATTATAGTTGTAACTATTTTAGTTGTATTTTGATTATATCTTTTTTTAGCATCTACATTATTTTCAGAATGATTATTAGCTTTAAAAAAATTGTTTATTTAATTAATTTAGATTTTAAAAGTAAAAAATATGCTTAAAAAACCAGAATGGTATGTTATACAAGTAATTTCTTGAACAGAAGAAAATGTTAGAAAATCACTTTTTCAAAGAAGAGAAAGTTTTTGATTAGAAGAATACATATTAGATGTTTATGTTCCAACTCATGATGTTGTTTCTGTAAGAGCTGGTTGAGTTAAAGTTAAAAAACAAAAAAATTTATTACCAGGTTATATTTTGGTACAAATGAATGTAACAAATGAAAGTTGGTATATAGTTAGAAATACTCCAAATGTTACTTGATTTTTATGAGCTTGAAATATTCCAGTTCCAGTTTCTTGAGCAGAACTTGAACAATTAAAATGAAAAGTTGAAGAAAAATCTGAAACTTTTGAATCAAAGTATAAAGTTTGAGATATGGCTTTAATTATTAGATGAGCATTTGAATGAAGTGAATGAATCATAACTGATGTTAATGATAAAAAGGGTACTGTAAAAATAAATGTAAATCTACTTTGAAGAGATACTCCAATTGAATTAGAATACTCAGATATAAAAGTTTAATAATCATGCATAAAAATTATGAGAAATACTATATTATTTATAATTTTTTTGATATTTTCATTTTTAATTAATGTTATTTTTTATTATTTATCAGATGATTATAGAGTTTTTTTAAAAAAATTAAAAAATGAAGAAATAATCATAGAAGAAAAACCTAGTTTTATAAATAATGATTTCACTAAAAAAGATGAAACAAACATAGATGAAAATATTGAAATAGTAAAACCAGACAATGAAAATAATATTATATTTAATAAGTTAGATGATAATAAAGTTGAAATAAAAAGTAATGTGATTTTATGAAAAAACTATATTGATATTTTAGATTTATTTACAAATTATGATTTACAAGAATTAGAATTAAATACAAACTTATTTGATATTACATCAGAATATCCAGATAATTATTTAGAATATTATTCTAAAGATTTAACTCTATATTTCTTCCCAACTAAAAATTATAAAGATGTATATGATATATTTTCTGTACTAGAATATGAACTTCCATTCAAAATTAATGAATTAAATAATTATTGAGACAATTCATTTTTTATAAATTTAAATCAAGACATAAATGATAGTTTTATTAGAATAGTAATTTCTAATAAATGAGTTGTTTTTTGATTGAAAATTAAAAAAAATGAGTATAATCAAATAAAAGAAAAACTTAATACTTTAAGAACTAATTAAAATAAAGATGTCTAATAAAATATATTTAACAAAAGAAGGGTTAATTAAATTACAAGATGAATTAGAAGGCTTAAAAACTACTAAAAGATTAGAAATAGCTGCTAAATTAAAAGAAGCAATTTCGTTTTGAGATCTATCTGAAAACTCTGAATATGAAGATGCTAGAAATGAACAAGCTCATGTTGAACTTAGAATTATTGATTTAGAAGAACAATTAAAAAATTATCAATTGATTGATGAATCAGCTGATAAAAAAAATAGGGTAAGTATGTGATCAATTGTTGAAATTAAAAATTTAGATACTAAAGAAGTTGAAAAATTTAAAATAGTTGGTGCTACTGAATCTGATATTTTAGCAGAATTACCTACTATATCAAATGAATCTCCAGTTTGAAGTGCTCTTCTTTGAAAAAAACAATCTGATAAAGTTGAAGTTAAAGCTATGTCAGGATTATATAATTATGAAATTGTAAGTATTAAATAACAATTTATAAATATGGATTACAACTTTTTTTATACACATTTATTATTAGTACCTGCAACTACTTTTGCTTGTACAGTATTATTAAAGTGAATATTTGTTAAATTTAAAACATGAAAAGTTGATTTATCAAAATCTCTTTGAAGTTGATGAATGCCATCTGTTCACTCTTCAGTTGTAGTTTCACTTACTACTGCTATTGCAATAAAATACTGAGTTAACTCAGACTTATTTGCAATGGCTATGAGTTTTACAGTTATTATAATTTATGATGCAATAAATGTAAGATTTGAAGCAGGCCAACATGCTATGGCTATAAATGCTTCTTTGTGAGAAAAAAGATTTAAAGAATCATTATGACATCTTCCAAGTGAAGCTTTTGCTTGAAGTATATTAGGTATAATATCTGCAGTTATTATTTATTATATATAAAAAATCTTAGACTTTTAAATCTAAGATTTTTTTATTCAACGGTAACACTTTTTGCTAAATTTTGGGGCTTATCAATATCTCTATTTAGATTTTTTGCTACTTCAACTGCAAATAACCATAAAGGAATCAAAGGTAAAAAAGGAGTTAATATAGGATGTGTTTTAGGTATTTCAATAATATCATCATATATATCTTTTACAGTATCTCCAGATGTTATAACTCATAATACAAGTCATTCTCTAGCTTTTATTTCTTTTATATTTGATATAGTTTTTTCTCTCATAAGTCATTTTGGATTTATAACTATACAAGGGAAATTTTGTCATACAAGAGCTAGTGGACCATGTTTTAATTCTCAAGTAGAATAACTTTCTGCATGAACATAACTTAGTTCTTTAATTTTTAGAGAGCATTCACAAGCAGTTCCATAAACTAAGTTTCTTCATAGATAGAAAAAATTGTTATATTTACTATATTTATCTGCTAAATTTTTATAATGATTATGTTTTTCAATTAATCATTCTAACTTAGAATCAAGTTCTCATAATTTTTCAATTATATTTTTTGCTTCAATTACTTGTAAATCTCTTTTTAATCACATTGAAAGTGACATCAAAAGTAATACTGCTAGTTGAGATACTACATTTTTAGTTGATGCTACTCAAATTTCAATTCATGAATGAGTATAAAGTCACATATCACACATTCTTGCAATTGTACTTCAAACTACATTTACTATACCAAAAGTTAAACATCATTTTTCTTTTACCATTCTAATAGATTCTCTTACATCTGCAGTTTCTCAAGATTGAGACATAAAGATATATAGAGTTTTTTTATTTGGTATAAATTTTTCATAAAGAAACTCGCTACTAACTCTAACTTCTGTTTTTATAGAACTTAGTTCTTCAAACCAATTTTTTCAAACAACTCAAGCATAATAACTTGAACCAGATGCTATTATTTCTATATGTTTTATATCTAGGGAATTTAATTCTTCAAGAGTTTCATTTGTTATAGTTTTATTTTCAAAATTTATTCTTCATTTTAAAGCATTTTTTAATACTTGAGGAACTTCATTTATTTCTTTTTCAGTAAATGTTTCAAATTTTCATTTATCTGCTAATCATAAATCAGGAGTTATTTCTTCTGTTTCTTTGTTTATTTTTTCTCATAGGGAATATACATTGTATTTTCAATTTTTTATAACAACTGTTTCATTGTCATCAAGAGTTGTAAATTCACTTGCAACTTTTCAAAGAGCATTTATATCACTAGATAAGAAAATTGCATCTTCTCAAACTCATATAACCATTGGACTTCATAATTTTGCACCAATTAATACATCAGGATTTTCCTTATCAATTACTGCAATTGAATATGCTCAAACCAATTTTTTAGTAACTTTAGAAATAGTTGAGATTATATCACCATCAAATAATTTTTCTATTAATTTAGCTATTACTTCAGTATCTGTTTGAGAATAGAAATTGTATTTTTTTTCTAAACCTTCTTTTAGAGTCATGTAGTTTTCAATTATTCAGTTATGAACAACAAAAAATCTATCATTTTGACTGTTGTGAGGATGAGTATTTTCAAGTGTTACTTTTCCATGAGTTGCCCATCTAGTATGTGCAATTCAACAAGTAAATATCTTTTTTTTATCTTTATTATTTTCTACTTTTGAAGCCAATTTTGATACTTTTCAAATAGATTTTTCAAGATATGTTTCACCATTTTTATTAACTCAAAAAACTCAAGCACTATCATATCATCTGTATTCTAATTTTTTTAATCAATCCACTAATAATGGAATTGAATCTTCTTTTCAGTTATAAGCAAATATTCAACACATAATTTATTTATTAGATATTAATCTAAAAAATTATAATCAATTATAATAAAAAATAAAAAGATAGTTTTAAAAAAGGCTGTCTAAAAAGTAGTAAATCGATTAGATTTACTACTTTTTTCGGGCTAAAGGTCAAAATTGTGTGTTAGAAAACTATAAATTTCTATTGTAAAGCCACAAAGAAAAAAATGAAATTAACCTATCAATCCTAAGTCATCTATGATTAAAAATATGCTCATCTAAAACTCAATTTAATCATTATAAATCATTACTAATTTTCTTAATATTATCATTTGTTCTATCTTTTCTAACAAAACAAAAATTACATTTTTTAGACAGCCTTTAAAGTTTATATTCTTTTTTCTTAATAATACTTAAACCAAATATCCAAATTAATATTCCTCCAAATACAAAGAAAGTTCACATATATCCAAATATTTGAATTAGTATTCATCAAATAACAAGTCATCATACATTTGCTAAATTTCAAAGCATTTTTATTGGAGCACTTGATGCATTTGCATCTATTTGTTTTAAATTTTTCTTTTCAGCATAAGTTTTATTATATTCGCTACTAAATTCTCATTGTGATAATGGCATACCAGCAGCATATCAGATACTATTTAATAATCATAATCATAGAACAATAAATAGTGAATCAAATAATCAAAACATAAATATAGAAATACCTGATATCAATACTCAAAACATTAAAACTTTATATGTTCATAATTTTTCTGATAGATTTATAAGTGGAATTTGTGCTCAATAAGCTGGTATTGCTAAAAATGCAATAAATACATAAGCAGTAAATATATTTTGTAAGTTAAATTTAGCTAATTCAGATGAATTTGCTCATAATACTCAATCTATAAAATCAATTAAAAATGAAGTTACAAATGTATCCCAAAATCCAAATAATGTAAAAATTCATCATACTATAAGTAATCTATAATTATATGGTGCTTGCATAAGTATTTCAAAAAAACTTTTCAAATCTTCTGTTGTTTTTTCATAAACTTCTTTGAAATTTATAGAGTTTTTAACTTCAATTGGTTTTAAAAATATAACTTTTAGGTTTTTTGTTTTTTCAATTAAGTCTGTTTTATTTAATACAATACTTTTTGTATAATTATTTATAGAATTCAATACTCATTCTTTTGTTATAAGTTTCAATTTTTTAAAATCTTTAAATTTTAATTCCGTACTTGAATTATCAAAATATTTTATTATAAAAAATATAAATAATATTATAAGAATTACTAATATTATAACAGCAATTAGTGTATTAAAAGCTAAAATTATTCAAGAAGAAACAAGTCATACTAGACTTCAAATTCAACTATATATATTCCTTTTTGAAAATATCGTTGCATATTCACTTGGATCAGAGTTATTCATAATATATGAATAACTTGTTACATCACTTATTTCTTTTATTATTCAATATAGAGAAACAGAAACTAATAATAAGATTATATTAAATACAGATCAAAATATATTTTTTAAAGCTTCAACAGTAAAATCTAGTGATAAATCAGTTAAGTTTAAAGTATTTGTTTGATATATGAAATAAAGAAATATTAATGATACTAAAAGCATTAAGTATGCTCAAAATAAAAAAATTTTTTTAGGAGTAAAGTATTTTTGAAATACTCAAACAGGACTATCTGCAAAAAATGAAACTAGATTTCAAAGTCATAAAAAAATTCATACAATTAAAGGACTTTTTAGTTGAATTAAAAAGAAAAAAACAAGAGTAAAGTGGAAACACATCCATACAAAAGAAGATATAAATCAATACATCATAAAGTTCTTTTTTTTTACATCGTTAAATTCATTATCTATGGTTATAAAATTTCACATTTTTGAAAAATTAAATTTAATATTATTTATTTATATTATTTTATCATTTTATGGAATTTTATGCAAAAAATATCAATTTTATTACTTTAATATTCTTATTTTTATTTTGTAATTTACTTATTTTTAAATATTATAATATAAAATATTTTTTAAAATATAACTATGTCACAAAAAATTACTTGTCCAAATTGTAAATTTGAAATTGATCTTGATAAATTGGCAGATGAAAAGTATAGTGAAATTATAAAAGAACAAGAAATAAAACTTAAACAAGAACAAGAAAATCAAAGAGAACTTTTTGCAAAAGAATTAGAAGAAAAAACTAATGAAATGAGAAAAAAAGCTCAAGAATTTGCAGAAAAAAAAGCTGATGAAGAAAGAAAAAAAGTAGAAGTAGAAATGAGAGATATGCAAGAAAGACTTGAAAGATCTGAAAAAGAGCAACAGGAATCAAAGAAAAAAGAACTTGATTTTATGAGAAAACAAAGAGAGCTTGAAGATAAAGAAAAAAACTTTGAACTTGAAATGGAGAAGAAAATGTTTGAAGAAAGAAAAAATATAGAGAAAAATTTAGAAGAAAAATTTAAAGAAAATTCTAAAAAAGAAATGGATGAAAAAATGCAAAGCATGCAAGAAGAATTTAGAAAAAAAGAATTAGAAACACAAAAAAGAGAGGAACAAATGAAAAAAACTATAGATGATTTAAAAAGAAAAGCAGAACAATGAAGTCAACAAATTCAATGAGATGTACAAGAAGATGATTTAAAAAATGCTATTACTCAAGCATTTCCAATAGATAAGATAGAAGATGTTGCAACTTGAATTAAATGAGCAGATTTAATTCAAATAGTTAAAAATAATTTTTGACAACAAGTTTGAATCATAGTTTGGGAAAGTAAAAATACAAAATCTTGGCAAGATACTTGGGTTATGAAACTTAAAGATGATAAACTTAAAATAAGTTGAAATATAGCTATTTTAGTAACTACTGTTTTACCAAAAGATGTTAAAAATTTTGGTATGATAGAAGATGTTATGGTTTGTCTTCCTGAATTTGCTATCGCCGTTGCTACTATGCTTCGTGATAAACTAATTTCAATTTCAAAAGTAGAAAAATCTCTTGAATGAAAAGATGTAAAAATGGAAATGTTATATAAATATCTATCAAGTGAAGAATTTTCAAGCAAGATAAATATGATGGTTGATGTATTTTCAAACTTAAAAGCTTGAATTGATTCTGAAAGAAGAGCTATGGAAAAAAATTGGAAGAGAAGAGAAAAAGATTTAGAAAGAGCAACTTTTGCAATTACAGGTATGTATTGAGAACTGGAAAGTCTTATGGGGCAATCTCTACCTTGAGCAGAAAAATTAGAACTTGGTTATTGAAAAGTTGATTATGATTTAGAAGATTAAAAAATAAACAATGACAAATAAATTATCTCTAGATTTTTGATGAAATGTACCAAGATTTAAAAGAAAGATATTGCAAAATATAATCATAGATAGAAAAAGTAAATACAGTGTAGTTTCATGATTTGTAAATTCAAAAGAGGAAGTAGAGGTTTTTATGAAAGAAATTTTAAGTGATTCATATTTTAAAAATGCAACTCACAATACATTTGCATACAGGATAAAACTGGAAAATTGAAGTATACTTGAAGGTAAAAATGATGACTGAGAAACTTGAGCTTGAATGTGTGTTTTGAGAGAAATACAAAGAGCTGATTATATAAATATCATAATCATAGTTACTAGATATTTTGGTTGAATTTATCTTCAAACTGATAGGTTTAAAAATGTAATTGATGCTACTAAAATAATTTTAAAAGAAATTTAATTTATGAAGATAATAAAAAGTTTTAGAAAAACTCTTTCTATGAAATTTGATAATTCTTGAATATTGATTATAAAAGCTCCTTATTTTACAAGTGATAGAACCATAAATAATTTTATAGATAAAAATAAACTTTGGATTGATAAAACAAGAAATAATTTGCTTGAAAAAATAAAGGTTTTTGATTTTTGAGAGAAGTTTTTTTATCTTTGAAATGAATATGTATTACTTAGTGATTTGATTAGTGAGAAAATAAAATTTGATTGATTAAATTTTTATCTATCAAATAAACATAAAAACAAGATAAGAGAGAAATTTTTAGAGTTTTATAAGATGGAATCTAGTTTTTATATAAAAACTAAGGTCTTAGAAATAGCATCAGTAAATAAATTAAATTATAATGTTATAAAAATAACAAGTGCAAAAACAAGGTGGGGAAGTTGTACTAGTAAGAAAAATCTAAATTTTAGTTTTAGACTTATTATGGCTCCAAAATCTAGCATAGATTATGTTATAATTCATGAATTATCTCATTTGCTTGAAATGAATCATAGTGCAAAGTTTCGGCACAATGTATCTACTTTTTTTGACAGACTAGATTTATGAAATTATAAAGATCATCAAAAATGGTTAAAAGTAAATTGAAATAAACTTATGTATGTATAAAATCTTTTTAACAATTACTTAACAAAAATAGCTACTTTTTAACAATTTTGTAAAAAAATTGAACAATATATATTATTAAAAAATAACTCATGAAAATAAATACTCAAATATTAGAAAAAATAAAAAATTCTGAATCTAGAATTTTGGTAGTTACAAAATATTTAGATAAAAAAGATACTGATGAAGTAGTACTTTTTATGGAAAAAAATTATTTTGATATAATTGAGTGATTTTGAGAAAATAGATTGGAGTGATTAAAACTAAAAGAATTGGATAGAGAAAAAGCACATTTTATCTGAAATATTCAAACTAAACAAATAAAAGAAATAGTTAAAGATTGTTTAGTTATTCATAGTGTTGATGATGTAAAACAAATTCTTAGAATGGAAGAAATTTGTGGTAAAGCTGATTTATGGGTTCAAATCTTCCTTCAAATAAATGTAGATTCTACAAAAAAGTGATGAATAAATTCAGATAAAATTCCAGAATTTTTAAAAATAATTTGAGATTTAGAAAACGTAAGTCTTATTTGATTTTCAGCTATTTGAAAAAGTGAATTCTCAATACAAGAAAAAGAAGCAGAGTTTGATCTACTTATTTCTCTTAGAAATAAATATATTCCAAACTGATTTATTTCAGCTTGAACTTCGCTAGATTATGAGATAGCTTTGGAAAAATGAATTGATATAGTTAGGATTTGAAGTGCATTATATTAATAAAATAAAACCATGAACAAAAAAGAATTAATATCATATTTAGATGATTATTTAAAGATCTCAGATTTTAAAGATACATCTAAAAATGGATTACAAGTAGATAGTGAAAAAACTGAAATTAAAAAATTAGGTTTTGCAGTTGATGCTAATACTTATATTTTTGATAAAGCAATAGATGAAGGAGTTGATATGGTTTTGACACATCATGGTATTTTTTGGTGATTTGAACAAGCACTTGTTTGAATTTCTTACGTGAGAGCTAAAAAACTTATTAAAAATGATATAGCTCTATATTCTTGTCATCTACCTCTTGATGCACATAGGGAAGTATGAAATAATATAGGTTTAGCTCATGCTTTTATAAATATGTTTTGATTACAAGAATGAGAGTATGAATTAGAAGATTTTTGAATGTATCATTGAGTAAGTATTTGATATGGAATTAGATTTCAACATAAGGTTCATATTTCAAATTTGGTAACTCCATATGCTGAAATGATGCAATTAACAAAGAGACTATTTAATTTTTGAAAAAAAGAATACATAAATAGTATAGCTTTTGTTTCTGGTTGAGCATTAAGTAATGTTAATGAAGCTTTTGAAAAAGGTTATGATATATTTGTTACAGGAGAATGAGCTCATCATGAAATGACTTTTGCAAAAGAATTATTACAAAGTATTTTGATTTGATGACACTATGAAACAGAGAAAATTTGACCAAAATTACTTGCTTATCATTTAAGAGATAAGTTTTGAATTGAAATAGTTTTTTTAGATGAAAAATATTAAGATTATGGAAAATATAATTTGAGAAATGTTGTGAAGTGAAGAAAAATGAAATAAGAAAAATTATTTATATTTTTTAAAGTCTGTTTTAAAACTAGTATGAATTAAAAAATTATCTAATAAGGTTTCAATTAAAAATCATAGGTTTATTGAAATACTTTCTTTGTTAAATGAAGAAATAACTTATGTTTCATCAAATATTGATTTATCTTGATATAAGATTAAAAATATGTTTTTAATTGAAGATGAAGATTTGAAAAAATATTTAGAATTAAATATTTATTATATAAAATCATGAGAATTATTAATATGATTTTTATATAATTGAATTACAGTTAAATCAGTTGTTTTTTGAAAACAAATAAATGATGATTGAGTTATAAATGATAATATAATAAAAATTTCAAAAAGAGTAAATTCTTCTCTTTCTTGTGATTTAAACCTATAAAAACTTCTTGCCGTAGGCAAGAGGTTTTTATAGGTTTTTCATAGATTCCATTTCTCATTTTCATGAAACTATCATATATATATGATATGGAGTTTTTATTATTCATGCTCAAATTTGATATAATAAATCAATTGTAGCAATAAGTGAATTAGCTGTTCCAAGTGCAAAACCTAGTATATGTTCATGTAATAATTTTGGATTTTTTGCTTTATTTATAAGCTTACTTGGAAGATAGTTTTCTATTTGATTTTTAAATTCATCAATATTTATAGTTTTTTCAACTTCATATTTAAGTATTTTTATTTCTATTTTTGAAGAGTTTTCTATTAATTCCTGTGCTCATTTTAGTATTAAAAATAATCTTTCTAAATCACTATTATTTAGATTATTTAAGCTTTGACTTCAGGTCTCTTTTATTTCTTTTTTTAGATTTTCAAGTCAGTCTAATGTATTATTTTTGATAAGAAGTAATGCTTCTTTTTTTTCTATTTTAAATTTTTTTGAAATTTCATCTGCAAGTTTTTCTAGCATTAATTTCTTATCATTTTTTTCTTTTTCTTTATATGATCAAGCTTCAAAATTATTCATAAATTTATTTTAATGATTATTTTTTAGGAATTTGTTCTAACCAATATTTAGTTGTTTCAGTATATTCATTATTTTTATCTAGTGAAATTGCTTTTTTAAATGATGTAAATGCATCATCATATTTTTCTTGTTTAAATTCAAAAATTCATTTTACCATTGTAATCATAGAACTTTTATCGTTTATTTCAAGTGCTTTATTTATATTATTTTCTATAATTTTGAATTGATATTCACTTATATCTTCACTTTGAAGCACAATCCAAGAGTTATATCAGTAAAATAATTCTGAATCTTTGAATTTTATTTTTGCAAGTTCACTGTATTTTAAAGCAGTTTTTAAATCATCATTTAGTATATGATAATATATTGCTAAGTTGTAATCATTTATATTTAAATCTTTATCTTTTGAATCGATTAATTCTTTAAAAGCAGATAGCATTTTTTCATTATCATTTAGTTCATAATAAATAAAAATAAGTCTTCTTCTTATATCATTTAAATCAGGATATCAAAGTTTTATAGCTTTGTTATAGTGAATAGTACTTAAAATTTTGTCATTTAATTTTTCATAAACTCTAGCTAAAAAATAACTTGCTTCATAATCATCTGATTCTACTTTATTGTATTCTATCAAGAAATTTTTTGCTTCTTTATATTGTCATAATTCATATGAACTTTTAGCAGCAATTTTTAGAATTGGTTTATAATTTTCATTTGTAGCAAGTATGGATTTTGCTGTTTCAAGTGCTGTAAAATAAGTTCAATTTTGATAAAAAGCTCATGCTACAAGAGCTGCTTTATATGTTAAATCATCTATTTTAAAATTATAATAATTTTTAAATGCGTCATAAACTGTCTTTAAGTTTTTTGAATTCTCAAATATTTCTCATGTTCAAGTATTCTCATCAAAAACTTTTTGAAAATTTGCTCTACATAATGAAAAATCTTGTATACAAATTAGTGAATTTTTATAATAAAAATTGTCTTCTTTACTTAATCATATAGTATCTATTTCACTATTTAATTTTTCTAAACTTCCAGATCAAGTATAAGTACTATTTATTAAACTTAAGACTGCTTTTGTTTTATCAAGATTTTGATAATTTTTAATTATATTATAGTGTTCATATGCTTTATCATATTTTTTTAAATTGTAATAAATATCTCAAATTTTTAAGTTTGTTTCTCGGTCATTAGGTACTTCTTTATAAACTTGTAAATATTTAGTTAATGCAGTTGTATATTCTAAATTTTCAAAATAGAAATCTCATTTTGCAATTAATCATTTTAATGTTATTTTTTTCTTTAGTATTTCTAGTCTTTCAGCTGATTTTTCTATTCATTCTTTAGAATTTAATTCATCAGGAGAATAATTATTATTTAATAATTCATTGTTTTCTAAAGTAGTTTTATTTTTAAAATAGTAAAATCAATAAGCAGATATAGATAATATAATTAATATTATTAAAATAGTTATTGATAATTTTTTTTTCATTTTTTCTTCTAGTTATAAATATTTATCTAAATTTTATAGCTTAGTAGTGTTTTGTAAAGAAAATTAAACTAATTTGTATTTACAAAGAAATAAATTACATTAAACTAGAAAAAATTTTTATTATTTTATTGTAAATTGTGTTTAAAAAAATAGCAAGTAATACATTTTCTCAAATCTTATCAAAAGCAGTTACAGCAATAATCGCCATATTTTTAATTAGTATTTTGACTAATTATTTATCAGTTGAAATGTATTGATTATATTCAAAAATATATAATTATATTTGAATCTTTGTTTTTTTGGCAGATTTATGACTTTATGCAATTTCAATTAGAGAAATTTCAAATGATAGAGAAAATTCTAGTAAAATAGTTTGAAATGTGATGACACTTAGACTTATTTTATGAATATTAATTCTTTTCCTTTCTACTTGAATAGCATTTTTTCTTCCAGGATATAATTCAAATTTAGCTATTATCTCTATAATTATCGCATCAGTTTTTACTATTTTTCAATTATTAAATTCTTCAATCCTTGCCCTTATGCAGGCAAATATGAAGATAGAATTTTCATCTTTTAGTTTGATAATATCAAAACTTTTAAATGTAATATTTATTGCATTTATTGCTTATGTTCTTTATCCAAAAGAATTTATATTAGAATCTAATTATTTTAATCCTTTTATTTATATTATTTTATCGTGAGTTATTTCTGTTTTTATTAATACAATTTTAAATTTCTTGTATGCTAAAAAAATCACGAAAATTTGATTTCAGTTTGATTTTAAATATATAAAACATCTTTTTAAAATATCTTTACCATATTGAATTGCTCTTTTTCTAAGTGTAGTTTATTTTAAAGTTGATGTTATATTGCTTTCATTGCTAGAATGACCGGAAAAAGGTGACTTAAGTATCGCTTTATATAGTCTTCCAATGAAAATAGTTGAAGTTTTAATGGTCATAGGCGGATTTTATATGACTTCACTTTTACCAAGTTTAAGTAAGTGATTTAAAGATTCTGATGAAAAATGACTTTTAATATTAACTGATATTTCGTTTAAAATATTATTTTCATTTTCATCACTATTATTTGTTCTTTGAGTATTATTTAGAGATTATATTATAAGAATAATTGCGAATGAAAACTATATTGTTACAACTCATATATATAATTCTAGTGATGCTTTTGTAGTTGTATTTTTTGTAATATTATTTTATTTTTTGTCACTTGTATTTATATATATTTTAATTTGAGCTGAAAAACAATCAAAACTTTTAAAAATAAATCTTTTTATAACTATTTTTAATATAGTTTGAAATATACTTTTGATACCAAAATATAGTTTTATGTGAGCATGAATTACTACTCTAGTTTCGCAAATACTACTTTTTTCATTTTGATATTATTATACTAAAAAAATCCTTGATTTTAAATTTCCATTTTTATTTTTAATTAGATGAATATTAGTTTCAATTATTATATATTTATTTTGATATTATTTATTAAATAATTTTTCTATTTGATTGTATAATGATTTTATTATATATTCAATAATACTTTTTATTTTATATTATATTTATTTTTATTATGAATATAAGAATTATAGAAAAAATTAAGTTAATTTTTAAAAAACTTGCATAAATTTTAAAAACTTTTAAATTCTATTTTTAGAATATAATATATCTTTATAATAATAATATGGAAGAATTAAGTTTCTTATCCCAAACATTAGCTGTTTTATTCTTACTTATAATTAGTTCATTCACTTATATATTAAGTAAAAAAATTAATTTTCCTTATACAGTTTTATTGGTAATTGTTTGATTATTACTTATACCAATATCACATATTCCATTATTTTCATTTATAGATGATTTTCAATTAACACCTAATTTATTGTTCTTTGTATTATTGCCTGTACTTCTTTTTGAAGCAGCCTATAATATGAATTATAGACAGTTGATTATGAATTGGAAAACCATAGCTTGATTTGCTATATTTTGACTTATAATATCTGGATTTATCATTGCAACAGCTTTGTTTTATTTATTTCCTATTATTGGATTAAATATACCTTTTTTAGTGTGTCTTTTATTTTGAGTTCTTATTTCATCAACTGATCCTGTAGCTGTTTTATCTATTTTTAAATCACTTTGAGCACCAAGAAGACTTACAATTCTTTTTGAATGAGAGAGTTTATTTAACGATGGTACTGCAGTTGCATTATTTTTGGTAGTTCTATGATTAATATTAGAATGATGAAATATTGGTTGATATACATTTATAGATTGAATTTGAAAATTTATTTCAATGGTTTTAGGTGGTATATTATTTTGATGATTTACTTGATTTGTGTTTAGTAAAATAGTCTGATATATAAAAAATAATGAAGAGGCTGAAATAGTTTTAACTATGTTACTTGCTCATATTACTTTTATATTTGCTGAGTTAATTACTCGTAATTTTTCATTTTTACCTATATCTTGAGTTATTGCAACTGTTATTGCTTCAATTGTTATTTGAAATTATGGTAGATATAAGATTACTCCAAGAGTAGAAATACATATGCATAAATTTTGGGAATTTTTTGCTTTTATATCTAATTCAATTGTTTTTATATTGATGTGATTGATTCTTAGTAATCTAGACCTTAATTTTAGTGAATTTATTATTCCTTTAGTTTTAACTATTTTGGTTGTAATGCTTGCTAGAGTAATATCTGTTTATATTCCTGTTAAAATAAATAATATATTTAAAATAGAAGAACATATACCAAATAGTTGGGCAATATTGTTATCTTGGTGAAGTCTTAGATGAGCATTAGCTTTGATGATGGTATTATTAATACCATGAGTTGGGGAACCATGATATGAAAAATTATTAGCATTTCAACAAACTGTTTGATGGGTATATAATTATTCTATAAAAGATTTTCTGCTTGTTTTAACTATATGAAGTATAATGTTTACATTATTTATTAAAGCACCAATCACTCCTATAATAATGAGAAAATTGAGAATTGATAAATTGCATAAATTAGAAGAGTTTGAGTATGAGGAATGAAGAATTTTATCAAATTTAAAAATAATTCAAAAATTAAATCTATCATTTAAAAAGGCTTATTTAACACAAACTGAATACGATGAATTAAGAGATAAATATAGTGAAAAATTATCTTATTCAGTAAAAAAGATGAGAAAAGTGTTAGAAGAAAAATGAGATGATCCAAAAATTCTTATAAGAAGAGCTTTATCATTGCATGCTCTTTGAATAGAAAAACAATATTTAAAAGAGTTATTTTTTTATAATGAAATTGATGAAAAAAATTTTAAATATATATTTAGAAAAATAGAAAAACAAATAGAAAGATTAGAATCATCTCATGAACAGTTAAGAACTATTTCACACAAAAAAAATGATTATGATATTTTTACAAGATGTGTTGTATCATTGTATGAAAAAAATTCTACTGAACTTGATTCATATATAAGAAATAGAACTAGATTAATAATAACTAGAAAAGTAATAAAAGAATTAAGATTATTAGCAGAAATAGATTTTTGATTTGATAATTCACTTTTTAATGAAATCATAGAATTATATGCAATGTTTAATAAACAAGCTGATGAAAAAAGAATAAAAATATTTGCATCTAATAAAAATATTATTAATGAAGTAGAAGCTAGACTTGTAAATAAATCACTTTTAAAATTAGAAGAAAAAACTATAAAAGATTTATATCATAAAGAAATTATTACTCCAAAATTGTATTTAAAATTTATGGATGAAATAGAAAAAGAAATGTATAGTGATGTAAAAAAAGCAAGTTTTAAAAGATAAATTTACTTATTAGTATCCATAAAATTAAAATAAATATAAATTTTTAATTATAAAATATATTTTTTATATATAAATATATTTTATATAAATCTCCTGAAAATATTTTATTATTAATCATATTTGTATGAGAAAAAATTTAATTAAAAATAGTATTTGATTATTTACTATTTTATTTATATAATATAATCAAAAATCATCTTTTAAATCATTTTTAATATACATGTCCTTCATATCTCAGTATGTTTGATACTTGGAGTAAAAACTTTATCTTTATATGATATTTCCTTAGTTTCCTCATTGAAAAATAATTCTCTATTTCAAATATTGAATTTCATAAGCTTTTATTTATATATTAAAATTAAAATTTATACATTTTTTATAAGAAATATTTCAAGTTTTAATAAGACATTTATTTTATTATTTTCATTTATTTACTTATTATATAGCCATTTTTTATAAGACATTTTATGGCTTAATTGTAAAAAGTGTGTGGCTGAGATGATTAAATTTTCCCATATAAGAGAGATAAAATTAGTTTAATTTTTCTCTCTTTTTTTAATCCTCTATGAAGACTAATTTTAGGTTTAATATGTCAAAATAATCATT
>CAYQAV010000040.1:0-4898 GCA_964415565.1 uncultured Candidatus Peribacteria bacterium | reverse complement strand
AACAGCCGTTTTAAATTGAAGAAAGGGATACCGAAGACCAAGACAAAAACCGGGGCAACGCCGTGCAGTTGCGAGTGAAAACGGGGCCAGCTTAAATTGACTGAAAAATTGTCTTGACAATGGGGTCCACTTTAGTCTGCCAACAACAACGCACCGCCCTCTATGTCCACTTGGTACGGTGCCACAGTTTCATAGTTGATGTGCAGGTCTGCCAACTTGCGGCCCGCATTGCTGAATGACTGGAAGTCGGCGAACTTCTTGACCGCCGGAATGCGGGGCAATTCCTTACTCAGATTGTCGGCATAACGCTTCTTGTAATCGTCGGAATGAAGCAGACCATAGACGTAATAGAACAGGTCTTCCTTGCTGATGATTTCGCCCTTGTATGCGTCCTTGAAGTGCGTCAAACCTGCATCGGTAATTCCGTCTTTGACCGAATATTTTCCTTGCTCTGTGTCACCACCACCAAACAAATCCTTTGCCTGTGACTCTTCGTATAGCCACATTGGGAAACATTGGATTTTTCCTGGGCCTTGCAGATCAGGAATGAGATTGGACATAAAGCAAGTAAAGTCCATTGAGGCTCCAACCCCCGTGACCCATATAACCCGATTTTCCAAATCAGATGATGGGAAAATTCGTGCCATTTGATAGGTCATGTCGTTGTAATATTTGCTGAAATACATGTGCGACTTCGTGAACGGTCGATAGACACACTTGACCAGTGCTTCGCTTTGGTAGGCATGCGCTATGTGCCTTGCCAAATCATTTTTCAAGCCACGATTCCAACTTATTTTTGTGCTGTCTGTATTGATGAAGTCATCGACTTCTGGGTACTTGTCTTTGGTAAGTCCCACACATGCAGATTTGAACCTTTGAACTTCCATGTTGTAGAAGTTCGCCATGCTCTCCATGTTAGAAGCCAATTCGGACCGAGAAGCGTTGTAGACCCAAGCGTCTCGATTTGTTTTGACGCCACTTGAATAGTTTGCAAATATTGCGACTGCGGAGTCATCTTTCTTGTCGCCCAAACTTACGAATTCAGAAAAGCTGTTGTCACGCTGGTTAACCCAGTCGTTATGCTTGTCTGGCGTTATTGGCAACCAGCCACTTGCGTTCTTGATTCCCTCGATACTACCGAAAGCGACGATTCTTTCCAGCTTCTCATCTCTGGTTAAGTAGTCACCTATATCGTGAAAGAAGATTTGACCATTGACATCAGACTTTGGATTCTTGACCAGCACGCTTATTGCGATGGGAGATCGACTACCCTGAGCAAAAATGTTATCTTTTTCTTTGCGACGGACCTCCCCTGATGTTTGGGCGTTTCCCCGAAGGTGGAAGATGTAGATACTGCTGAATTCCTGTGCGAGGCACTTTCGTAGCCCATCACCCGTGTTGTCATCGACAAATCCGCCATTGCTAACGAATCCGATAACGCCGCTCGAACCGATTCGGTCGCTGGCCCAGCGTATTGCCTTGATATAGCTGTTATACAGTCCGTTCTTATTCGTGGCGGTGGAGTGTGCAGCGTAGGTCTTACGAATGCTTTCATTCAAAACTGGGTAGTCAACGTTGGCGTTGTTATCGTTGGCACTTGCCTGCCCTCCCGAATACGGCGGATTTCCCACAATGACTTTGATTTCCAGCTTCTTCTGCTTGCGGCGACGGGTGCTATTGTCGGCCAGACTATCTTTACCAACCAAATGGGAACTTGGCTCATATAGTGCGAACGTGTCCGTTAAACAGATGCCACCAAACGGTACATAGTCACCGCCCATGATGGAGTGGTAGACCTGCTCAATGTTGATGGCCGCTATGTAATAGGCCAGCAGCACAATTTCATTGGCATGGATTTCGTTCTGAAACTTGTAGGCCAGTTCGTCCTTGCTAATCAAGCCACTTTGCAGCAGGCGGGTAACAAACGTGCCAGTCCCCGTGAACGGGTCAATGATGTGAACGCCCTTGCTGCCCAACGTCTGGCCGAACTCACTTTTCAAAACATCATTGACGCTGTGGATGATGAAGTCCACCACCTGCACTGGCGTATACACAATGCCCAACTTGTCTTTTAGCTGAGGAAACGCACTGCTAAAAAACTTATCGTAAAGCTCAATGATAATTTTTTGCTTCGATTTGAGGTCTTTGATTCCCGACGCCTGCATCCGCACGTTTTCATAAAAACGCTCCAATGCCACGGTCTCCTTGTCAAGGCTATGTTCATTTAGCCTTTCCAGAACACTTTGCATTGCGATTGAGACTGGGTTGTGCTGCGTGAAGCTGTACCCTTCAAACAGGGCATCAAACACAGGCTTGGTGATGATGTGCTGTGCCAGCATTTCAATCGCTTCATCGCGGGTGATGCTGTCGTTCAGGTCATCTTGCAGCTCCTTCAAAAAGCTGTTGAATGCTTTGATTTCAGCGGTGTTCTCTGCCTTTTCCAGAATGGCAGTAATGCGGCTGATATTGGTCTGTGCAATGCGGGCAATATTGGTCGCCCAGTCACTCCAATACATGCGATTGCCGCATTTCTGAACCACCTTGGCAACAATGGCTCGCTCAATCTCGCCCACGTGATATTCAATGTTTTGCTGGGTGGGTGTGGCCGTTGGCTCGGCTGCGGCCTGTCCCAAGGCTTGTCCGCCCTTGGCTTTCTTCGCTGCCTTGTTGACCTTGGCGACATTAGCGTCACCATCATTGCCTTTGGGCTTGGCCTTCACATTGATGGTGTCGGTGATGGCGATGATTTCCATCTTGGACTTGTCCTGCCCCGTCAGGTCAAGTTTGTTAATCATGGCATCAAAGCGGTCGTCGTGTGACCGAAGGGCTTGCAGCACCTCCCAAACCACCTTGTAGGTCTTGTTATCGTTGAGTGCGTCTTCTGGCTGCATGCCTGCGGGTATGACCACGGGCAAAATCACATAACCCAGCTTCTTCTTGCTGTCCTTGGGTTTACGCATGACACGCCCGACGGACTGCACCACGTCAACCTGTGAGTTACGGGGGGTCAGGAATAACACCGCATCAAGGGCTGGCACGTCAACCCCTTCGGACAAGCAACGCACGTTGCTTAAAACTCGGCAGGTGTTGTCTGGAATATCAGCTTTGAGCCAATCCAGCTTGGCCCCTTTTTGGGCGGCATTCATGCCACCGTCCACGTGTGCAGCTTCGCAAACCAACTGGCTGATAGCATCGTGGTGGTCGGGGTTCTCTTTCAGCAACTCAGTGCGGTACTCATCCACCACGGCCTGAAACATTGACGCAATATTTTTGCTGCTGACTTTGTGGGTCTTGGCCCCCTTGTTCACTTCAATGACCTGACAGAATGCCACGGCACGCCGCATCGGGTCGGGGTCAAAGCTCAAATCATCTTGGGTGTCCTGTTTGGACAGTGCCCGCCAGCATCCAACAATTTTGGCGGCATCGTCAACCCGCAGACTATTATTTTCATCGGCCAGACTCTTTTGCAGGTGCTTGCTGATGTGGTCTTCACTGATGGTGAGCACAATGACCTTGTAGTCACACAAAATATTGAGGACGTGAACTGCCTCAGAAAATGACAGGGTGTGCAGCGTTTCGCCAAAATAGGCGGGGTCATTCATGTCGTAAAGAACGATGCTGTCGGTTTCCGCCTTCACTTTGGCCGCAACACCATAAACACGGGGCGTGGCGGTCATGTAAACCCGCTTTTTGCCCTTGATGATGTCCTGATTGTGGACTTTGACGAAAGCGGATTCGTCATCGCCATCAAAGTTGGCACCCGTGGTGCGGTGGGCTTCGTCACAAACAATCAGATCAAAGTCAGCAAGCCCATGCTGTTTTTGAGCCTGGGAAATGACGTCAATGGAATGGTAGGTGGAGAACACCACGCTCATGTGCTGGGCGTCATGGCGTTTGGTGACTTCGTGGGCCAACATTTTTGGGTTGGTGGTGGCTGGGTACTGCAACTCATGCACCAGCATTTGATAATCGTCGTCCTTGTCGCGGCCCTTGCCGACTTCACTATCTGAGCACACGGCGAAGCTGTGCATGGGGGTCGCGGTTTCCTGTGTCCACTCGGTCAGCGTCTGTGATAACAATGACAAGGACGGCACCAGAAACAGGACACGTCCACCCGCTCCGGCCATTTGTTCGGCCAGTCGCAATGACGTGAACGTCTTGCCAGTACCGCATGCCATGATTAACTTGCCACGGTCAGCATGGCTGAGTCCTTCGACCACATTGGCGATGGCCGTCTTTTGGTAAGGCCGTGGCTCTTTGCGCTCTTGGAGCTGAACGGTTTTTTGAGTGAACCAACTGGCCCAGTCAATCTTGCTGTCTTCCAGGTCAGATAAGGTGATTTTTTGGCAGGGGATGTGCTGGCCCTGCATGGCCGTGTCAACGTGAGGACTGATTTTGTCAGTTGAAAGAATCAGAAGGCGGTGGGTGAATGGCTTTTTGCCGGATGCGGTGAAAAACGAATCGACCTGCTTCTTATAAATGGTGCTGTCTGAGTCGTAAAACTTGGCCTGAATGGCGTGGTACTCATCGGTGCCGCACGTTTTTGCCACCAAATCGATGCCTGTGTCCGTGCCGGGGTCTTTGTTACCGGCCTTAATCCACTCCGTCCGCCATGCCTCCCACAGCCAGACATCGCTGTAAAGGTCTTTGTACCGTGGCTCATTCTGGAAGTACAGTTTCGCCAAATTTTCGAAGTAAATGCCCTTTTCCCGCTCGGTGTGAGCGGTTTGGCGAAAGGTTTCAAGGGTGTCTGTAAGTACGCTCATTGCCGCCCAAAATTTGGAGTTTTTATCCTTGGCAGTCTAGCAGGCGGGAGCAGCCAGGATTGAATCCAATCGAGTCTCGAATGCTGGACCCCACTCGCCGTGTAACGGCATTCGCGCTGGAGAAAACTATCG
>CAYQAV010000039.1:0-5720 GCA_964415565.1 uncultured Candidatus Peribacteria bacterium | reverse complement strand
GGTTACACAGTTACAACAAATGTTACATGAACAAATACTGATTGGACCAGAGTTACTTCTCAAATGTATGAATGATCTTATTCTATTGAAAGTCAAATAAGCTGAAATAATCAGACAGCTTGTTTTGAGAGGACACAAACTATAAGTCCTACAGAAAATTGAATTTCATTTTTTTATAAAGTTTCTAGTGAACTAAATTATGATTTTTTACGTTTTTATATAAATTGAGTAGAACAAAATACTTGGTCATGAGAAATAAATTGGACAAAAAAATCTTATAATTTAAGTTCTTGAACATATACTTTATGATGGTGTTATACAAAAGATGGATCAGTGAATACTTGATTAGATAGAGCATGGATAGATTATGTAACAGTAACTACTGACCCGCCAATATTGTCTGAAATTACTCCAGTAGCAACGCCAACAAATGATAATACTCCTGATTATACTTTTTATTCACCAGTTGCATGAGCTATTAGTTATTCGTGATCGTGTTCAAGTTCAACAACTGATGCTGTTATTTGAAATAATACTATTACATTAAATACATTGTCAGATTGAATATATACTGATTGTACAATACAAGTTTTATCAAGTCCAATTGAAAGTATAATTTTACCAATAACAAATTTTACAATTGATACAACTTGAATCAATATAACGATAAATTCTCCTGTTGATTTAAGTACAATTTCAAATAATGATTTTTCAATAAATGTTGATTATTTTGATAGTCAAACTGGAGTAAATACTTCAAGTATAATATTGACATTATATAAATGGAATTGAACTAGTTATTGAGCAGATATATCTTGAACTTATATTGATTTTTGATGAGCAATAGTTTGAGCTTCAAATGCTATTTATCAAGTTACTACACCTTGATTTTGACAATATAAAGTACAATTTAGTATAGAAGATACTATTTGAAATATATCTATTTCAAATAGTGTATTTAATATAAATAATTCAGATACAATACCTCCAAATATAACAATAAATTTCCCAACTGATTGAATAATATATCCAAATTGAAATTTAAATGCAGATATAAGTTACAATGATTTATTATCAAATATAAATACTTGAAGTATAATTTATGAAATAAGAAAATGGAA
This sequence comes from uncultured Candidatus Peribacteria bacterium, assembly GCA_964415565.1. GTDB lineage: Bacteria > Patescibacteriota > Gracilibacteria > BD1-5 > UBA6164 > JABWCI01. Next base: position 4,599 of record CAYQAV010000039.1, on the reverse strand, counting down.
TTGACTATCTTGGTGAACAGACATATCTTGATCATATATATTATCAAATACTTCTACTACAAGTTTATCAACTTATAATATATCAAAATTATGATATTGAAAATATAAAATGTATTTTTATATAGAAGATAGTGCTTGAAATTGAGATTTTAGAGAAAGCATATTTTATATAGATGAGCCTAGTTTTGAAATAAATACAGCTGATTATTTATCAAATATTGGATTAACATATTGAACTCAAGAAATAATTGTTACAGTTAAAACAGTATGAGTACCATATGAGTTACAAATTTCAAAAGATAATTTTAGTGATGGAAATTGAAATTTAATTATAGATTGGGATTGATTAACTTGAGTTTGATATGATTTTGATCCATATACATGAGTTAAAAAAAGCATAGTAAATTATCCAGTTGTATGATCATGAGCATTAAATTTAAATACAAATTGAGATTTAAATACTTATATTCATAAGTTCAAAATAAAATCTATTGTTTGAGAAGAGCAAGCAGCAGGAAATTATGAAATGAATATTTTATTTAGATGAGTTTTTAATTATTAAAAAATAAAAAACACTAAATTTATAAAATTTAGTGTTTTTTAAAACTTATCTTGATTTTTTAATATAAAATCATAGAATAAGCAAGCAATTTTTGGATTCTTAGCTCAGTTGGTAGAGCAGCGCCCTCTTAAGGCGAAGGTCTCGGGTTCAAACCCCGAAGGGTCCACCATTAATGAATAACACCTTAAACTTTTCTTTCAAAAGTTTAATAAAAGCAAAGTCTCATCAATCTTTGGTTTATAATCTTCTGATCTAAGAGTTTCAGAAAACTATACTTGGTAATTACCAAGTATAGTTTTCTATTTATTTTATTTTTTTGTTCTTAATTAACTCTTAAATTTTAATGTTATACTATAAGAGTAATATTTTTTAGCACCTTTATTATAAAAAATTAACTCTTAACTACTTCTTAAAAACATTAAATATAATAAAGGTGTAATCAATAAAGATTACACCACGACACAAAGTTACCTTTGCAAGCCTTAATATATTCTTTTATCATTAATTGTAAAGTTTATATAACTAAATAATGATTCTAAAGATATATTTACAACTTGTAAAAAAGTAATTATTTTAATTTTTAATTACATATTTTATGAAAAGAAATGTAAAAATACTTGCTTGAGCTTTAATTACGGCCATGACCGCAGCTTCAATCTGAGTTTCATTTGCAGATAATTCATCTACTTGAACATTAAATTCAAATAAAAAATTTGAAAGACAAACATTGACAACTGAGCAAAAAGCCGAGATGGATTCTATGAAAACAATCTTAGATAAAAAAAGAAATTGAGAAACTTTAACTGCTTATGAACAAGCTAAACTTGATACTTTTGAAGTGAATAAACCTAATTTTGGATCAATGTGAGAATGAATGAAATGATGAGAAAGAGGAGAAAAATGGTGATTTATGAATTGATTAACTACTGAAGAAAAAACATCGCTAGAATCTATGACTAATGAAGAAAAAAAAGCATTTTTTGAAGCTAGGAAATTTGAAAAAAAAGCAAAAAGAGATTCAAGAGAAGGTGTAATTGATAAATTGCTTGCTTGAGAAGTTTTAACTGCGGACGAAGAAGTTGTAAGAGCTGAAATAATTAAAGAAAGAGCTGATAGAAAAGATGAAATGGTGAATAATAATAAATAACATACAAATTTAATAAGGCTATAAAATTGTGTATAATAGATAATTAAGTAATAATAAATATAATAATAACAAATTTCATAATAAAATAACATAATAAAAATCATAATAAGACGAAAAATCTTATTTTCTAATAAAAAACTCACCTTTGGTGAGTTTTTTCTTAATTAGCTCTTAATCTTTATTTATATAATAAAATTACTATAATGTAATAGTAATTGTTAATTCAAAGATATATGAGAGTATTAGTAATAGAAGACAATGAAATTTTATCTAGAAATTTAGTTAGATATTTTTCTGCTAGAGATATATTTACAGAAGCTGCTCTTGATTGAAAAGATTGACTATATAAAGCATCTACTAAGTTTTATGATGTCATAGTACTAGATTTAAATCTACCTTCTATGAATTGAATAGATATTTGTAAATATCTTAGAGAAAAAGAAAAAGATGTGTCAATAATTATGCTTACTTCAAAATGAACAAGCGAAGATATAGTTGCTTGACTTGATACTTGAGCAGATGATTATTTAGTGAAACCTTTTGAATATAGTGAATTACTTGCAAGAATGAATGCAATAGTTAGAAGAAAAAACATGAATAAAAGTAATACTATGATTACTATTTGAGATATAGAATTAAATTTACAACAAATTGAAGTAAAAAAAGACTGAGAAATAATTTCTTTATCAAAATTAGAATATGATTTATTTAAATACTTAGCACAAAATAGATGAGTAGCACTTTCTAGAAATGATATATATGAAAAAGTTTGGTGAGAATATGACTGAGATTTTATGTTTAGTAAAACAATTGATGTTTATATCTGATATCTTAGAAAAAAACTTTGAAAAGATTTAATCGAAACTAAAAAATGATTTTGATTTTTAATTAAATAAATATGTCTTTAAATATATATAAAACTAAAAATAAATTAACTATTGTTTTTGCAACAATAGTTTTTGTGGTAGTTTTTTTATTATGATTAATATTTTTCTCAACTAAATATTATAATTCAATAAGTAATGAAAAAGCAGATTTTACCTATTTTATAGATTTAATTGAATCAAAAAAAATAACAATTGAAAATATGTTAAATTTTTGACCAAAATTAGATGGTTTTAATAATATTAATAAAATAATTAAATTTGATATAAAAAATCCAGATCTTTGACTTAGAGAATTTATGAATTATATTTTATTAGATGGTTCATGAAATCTAATTTCTAGTAATATTAAAGATAATATAACAGAAGATTTTATTTTAAATATTATTAACAATAGTTCTTTTTACGATATAAAACAAGATTCATGATTTTTGGTTAATAAAACTGATTTTAATGATGATTGATTACTTATAGTTTTTAAAAAACTTAGATATTGATTTTATGAGTATGTAGAAGATATTTTTACATTTACAATTATTTCGCTACTTTTTTCTATACTTATTTATTATATTTGAATTATTTTTGTAAACAAGGTTTTTACCCCTGTTGAAGAAAACATAAAAGATATGAGTAATTTTATAGACAATGCCTGACACGAATTAAAAACTCCAATTGCTGTAATTGATTCAAATATTCAGTTAATAAATGAATTAAAAACTTATGATGAAACTATGATGTTAGAATTGAAATGGGAGGTTAAAAAACTTAACTCACTTATTGATTCTTTGGTTAAATTAAGCAATATAGATGTATTTAAAGATGTAGAAGATATAAATCTATATGATGCTATAAATGAAATAATAAATGATTTTAAATCAAAAATTGATGATAAAAAAATAGTTGTAAATGTAAAAATAGGCAAGAAAGTTACAATTAGTTCAAATAAAAATTATTTATATATATTTTTATCAAACATAATTTGAAATGCATTAAAATACAACAAAATTATGTGAATTGTAGATATAAATTATAAAAATAATGCATTAATCATAAAAGATACTTGAGTTTGAATAAAAAAATCAGATTTATCAAAGATCTGGGATAGATTTTTTAAATCTGATAGTTCAAGAAATACAGAAGGATTTGGTATTTGACTTTCTCTTGTAAAGAAGATCTGAGATATATATTGATGGAATATAGTTGTTAATAGTAAAGTTTGAGAGGGAAGTGAATTTATTATAAAATTCTAGCTCGTTTATTTGACTATATATTAAAATATATGTTACAATATAATAAATATATAGTAAAACTTATTTATGTTCTTTAAGTCAAAAAAAGCAAGAAATGAATTTCTATATAATCTGAGGGTTTTTCTTCTTATTATAGCAGTAATTATGATATGGAGATGAGTATGGAATTTTTTAGATTTTTATTTTCTAAAAGATTATTTCATATTATCAAATTTACTAACAATTATTATTTGACTTATAATTATATTTATAAATGATTATGAGTTAGATGATTTCATATAAAATAAAAACTTAGATTATTAATCTAAGTTTTTATTTACCCATTTTGCAAGTGATTCTATATGATGAGACAGTCATTCTCATTTTTCAGTTAAGCAATAAATTGCTCTAAGAGGAACTTCTGATAGGATTTTTTTATCAACAAATCATTTTTCTTGTAGTTCTTTTAATCTACTAGATAAGATCCTTGGATTAACTCAAGTCAGGCTTCTTTCTATATCAGTATAACTTTTACATCATTCACTTATTGATTTTATAATAACTAATACCCATTTTTTTGATAAAAATGACATAAAATCTATAAATGGACAATATGTTTTTTCGCTATTCATAATAATTATTGGCTTAATTGTAAAAAGTGTGTGGCTGAGATGATTAAATTTTCCCATATAAGAGAGATAAAATTAGTTTAATTTTTCTCTCTTTTTTTAATCCTCTATGAAGACTAATTTTAGGTTTAATATGTCAAAATAATCA
>CAYQAV010000038.1:0-2790 GCA_964415565.1 uncultured Candidatus Peribacteria bacterium | reverse complement strand
CCATTTAATTGACTTATTTTTTAAATTTAGTATAATTTATATAAAAGGTTTATATGAATGAAATTGACAAACATAATAAAGAGTATGTAAAAGAACTTAATAATAAGTTAGGTGATTCTTGGAGTCTTACTTATAAGAGTGAAAAGATTCATCCTAAAATTTCAATCAAAAGATATTCAATTCAAATAGTTAATAATGATGATAAAACAACATCAAAAATTCCTATGATGAAATTGGACAGTAACCCACCATTCTCAAATGAACTACTTTTAGATAGATTAAACCTTTATTGTGGTTCAACACCAGACAAATTAATTTTAAACAATCTTAGAGATGATTGCACAAAGATTTTTAATGTAGAGCAATTGGCTGAACAACTTCAATCACAATTAAAATTAAATTTAGATAGAGGAAGAACATCAAAGATTAAAATTTAACAATTTGACTAACCTCTATGGTGCAAAAATATATTTCAAATATATTTATAAATATTCACTTTTTTACTTGACAACATAATTTCTTATGTTATTCTATTATTATAACAATAACAATTAAACCAAGGAGAAATGTTATGAATAAAGTAGAAGTTATCAAAACAAAAGCAGAGTTAATTATCAAAAAACTTTCCACAAAACATTACAACATAGAATCAATTGATTCAGATGTAGAAAATCTCTCAATTTACATTGGCAAGATTAGCATATACTCAACCAAAGAAAAACAAGAAATTCTAAAAATTGCTAAACAAATTGAACTAGCAATATAAACAAACCAAAGCCTCACTACGAGGCTTTTTAATTTTGCGTTGACTATTTATATTATTTTGTTATATTATGTTATTGACAAATAATAAATAATAGGTGAAATATGCAAACAATAAGTAAAGAAAGTTTTAGAAAACTCAAAGCAGTTGATAAAAAAAAACTCTTAATATCAGTTATTGAGTCAATCAAAGCGCAGGGTGATTATTCTTATGTTCTTGTTGGTGAAACGATTGGTGTTTCAAAAGAGCGTGTTAGACAACTCATTAAAGAATATAACCTTGAAGATTTTAATCAGTCTCGCAATGATGTTGCCAAAGTAAAAATACAAAATTTAATAGATAACAATCAATTTTCAAAAAAGTCAGTTGACAAACTACCATTCAAAGTTCTTAAACGTGTGAACAAGGACTACCTGGACGAACTCGCTACTAACCAAGGCATTGAACTTCTAAATAGAAGAAAGTCAAAAATTGTTCACGGTATCAAATTGGCTGAAAAGAATGGCTTCTTTGTTAAAGACCACACTATTAGAGAGAACTTTGACTACCTTACAGACAATGGTTTTATAGAAGTAAAAATGAACCACTTTCATAATGAAATACTAAGAAATAACATTGAATACAAAAAAACATTAAATAGAGCAATTAATACAAAAAAACAACAGGCATACAATGAATTAAAAGCACTCAATATAGATTTCAAATCTAGAATACTTACAAAACTACACAAAGAACTTTATGATAAAGAATTACTTAGTTACGATTATAAAGTCTTCTATAACAGACTAAGACGATACGGTTTCATTTAATTTATAGCCTCTTTATGAGGCTTTTATTTTATCTAAAATATCTAATTCATAAACTTGACATTTTATAATTTAATGTTATATTCATATTATAACAAGAATATAAAGGCAAGATTTATGAATTTATTCAAAAGAATTTTTAGAAAGAAACAACCAATAGAAATTCACCCATTGGTTATAGTTGAATCTCCATACTTCAATAAGAACCCAAGCATTATTGAATACAACCTTGCCTATGTCTTTGAATGTATGAAAGACTGCTTGTATAAGAATGAGTCACCATACGCCAGTCATGCCCTTTATACGAAGTTTCTAGACGATAAAATACCACATGAACGAGAGTTTGGAATTAAGGCTGGATTCCAATTTAGACGTGTTATGGATAAATCAGTTGTTTATACAGACCTTGGAATTTCATCAGGAATGAAGATGGGAATTGAAGACTCTATTACAAAAGGAAAACCAGTTGAATATAGAACACTTCCTAATTTCAATGAATTTCATGAAGAAAATAAACATTTACTAGAATTATAAAAGGAAAAAATATGACTATCGCAGAATTAAACTCAATAAACAAAAAATTCATTTTTAATCTAAACAATACATTTTATATGAAAGATATATTTTTGACATATAAGAACGATTTAATTTTAAATATGAGAAAAGTTAAAATTAAAGTATTAGCAAGAGACAGTGCTAGAAACACAGATTCTACTTTTATAATGAATTTAAACATCAATAAAGACTCAGATATTCCAGTTCTTAAAGTTGACAGCCTTTTAGATTTACTAACAGATTTCAAACCAACTGAAAGAGGTGTATTCGCTCACCAACATATTTTGGCAGAACTTTCAATTTTACAAAAGTTAATTAGAAATAGATAATATTTTAATTTGTTATATTTAAAAAATAACTACAATAAAGGATATGTCATGAGAAATTTTTGTCAAATTAAATTTTTTAACAATATGTTAGAAAATTCAAATAAGAGGCTTAAATAACATTAAATCAATATAAATTTAAAAACCTAATTGTGCCTCTATGGTTTAAACCATTCTCATATTCCCCTTTAAGTGGCTATACGCCACCTTCCAACCCGCCAGGTTGTCATTGCTTTCAGTCTGGACACTTCTACCCTCTCCTATGGTGCATACCCACACCATACAAGAACGTATTGCGATAGCAAGAAGCCAAGGCGATAGCCTTAAAAGAGGAAAATAA
>CAYQAV010000037.1:0-19101 GCA_964415565.1 uncultured Candidatus Peribacteria bacterium | reverse complement strand
TATTATACAAAAACATTTTATAGAAAAAAAAAATGGGCTTTTGTTGCTGATTATGTTAGAATATATGCTTTATATAATACTTGATGAGTGTATTTTGATACAGATATTGAAGTCTTAAAAAATATAGATCCATTAATTAAAAATGAAGCCTTTACATGATATCAAGATATATTTAGTATTTGATGTTCAATTATTTGAGCAAAAAAATGAAACACTATACTAAAAGAAATCCTTGATTTTTATCAAACTAAAAAAACAAGAATTATTTTACCAAATTTAATTAATAAAATATTTAAAAAATATATTTCTATTAAATATACTTGAAAAAATATCAAAATAAAAGATTTTACTATTTATACAAAAGATTATTTTTATCCTTTTGCATATTTTGAAAAACCTGAAGATATGATGATAACAGAAAATACATATACTATTCATCATTATGATGCAACTTGGTTACCAAAGATAATTACAAAAATATTTTTTCCTATTATTTGATTTATAGCAATAAAAATAAAAAATAAAAACCGTTAAAAGGTTTTTATTTTTTATTTTTATTGCATTGATAATAAATCAGATATAGCTATAGTAGCAACTCAATATTCAGTAGTACAATCAACTAAATATCAATCAAATTCACCATTATCAACTAGATGTTCTACTCATGATCTTACATAATTTATATAACTTAAAAGTTTTCAGTTAAAAGATACTAAAAAATCTTTAGAAGCCATTACATTTCTTCATTCTAAAATAACCTTAGTTCAAGCTAATACTAAAAAATCATTTTGCATAAAAATGTTAAATTAATTGTAAATAATATAATTATTAATATTAATAATATAATATATTACAGTATTGTCAAATTTATAAAATGAAAGAGAAAATAAAAAAGAGCTTGGCTCTTTTTTATTTTCTCTACTATTCAGCAGATATATCTAATCAAACACTAGTATTTAACTCGATTTGTTCTTCTAATAATTCTTTTAAAGCAATAATTTGTGCCATAATTTTATCTTTGTTTTCTTGAGTTATTTTACTGTTATTTTCAATAATAGTAATAACACTATCAACTTTTGATAATACTTTTTCTATATTAGCTTCTTTTACTTTTGGTAAACCATTTCAAAGTTTAGTAGAAAGTTTATCTTTATAAGTAGTAACTTTATCATTTAAAGTACCTCTATATTCAATTCTAGCATCAATATTTGAATCAATTAATTCAAAATTTTGTTTTAATAATTCTAATCTTTTAGTTAAAGTATTTTTAACTTCAGTATCAGTAATTAAACTAATAAGTTTTTCATTGTATGCAATTCTAATATTTTGTAATTCTAATCTTAATTCTTTAACTTTTACAATATCTCAAATATTTGTTTTAATTTTTTCTTCCAAAGCTTTAACATCGGCTCTAAAAGTTTCATCTAATGTTTTAACTTCAGTAATTAATTCAGGAGTTAATCATTTTAAAACACTTTTTAATGAAAATTCAGTTTTAATTTCAGATCTATTATCTTTTAAATCTTGAAGATTAGTAGAGATAACTTCTTTTTTTTCGTTTCTAATTTCTTTTATATCATTTTTAAAAACTTTTATATCTTCTCTTATTCAAGACCTTGTTCTAACTTCTTTCATATCATCCATAATTCAAGAATCAGATTTAGATCTTTCTAATTCCATTTTTTCTTTTATTCAAGAATCAGATTTAGATCTTTCTAATTCCATTTTTTCTTTTACTCAAATAGTATTTCTAATCATAGGTTTAGCTTCTACAGAAACATCTGCTTTAACTTCTGTTGTTGTAGACATTGATTCTTCTTCTTCGTTTGCATTTGATATTCAAAATGACAAAACTATTAATAAAACAATTGCTAGGTAATTAGATTTTTTCATATTAAATATGTTAAAAAATAAAGTAATTACATCTAAATTATAACTAGAAAAAAATAAATATAAAGATTTAATATAAAAACTAAATTGACATAGCTACAACAAATTTTATAATAAAATAAGCTATTATTAATAAATAAAATATGTACAAAAAATTTATCTCTTTTATTGTTATCCTATGTTTAATAATTAACAATTTTATGTTTTTTAAGTCATATGCAAGTGATACAAATTGATTAAACAATCCTTGGAATTATGAAAAAGCTAGCCATTTAGCTAGAAAAACTCTTTTTTGAGTTGATTGAGATAATGTAAAAAAACTTCTAGAAACTTGAAGTGCTGAAGCCGCTGTAAATTCATTATTCCCTTCTGTACAATGACCAAATAGAACTGATTTTGAAAATAAACTAAATAGTGTAATAAGCTGAACTGGTTTTAATATCTCAAACTGAGATAATATGAAATCATATTATTTACAAAAAAATTGATATGATCCATATCAAGCTAAAGCAAAATTATTTACATTATTTGAAGATATTTTCTCAGTATATGTAAATAATAGTCAAGATATAACATATATTGATGTTGAAAATAATCATGATATGCTTTATAAATATACTTTATGAAGTTATAAAGATATGATAAAAAGAAATCTTTATAATAATTGAGAATCATGAGATTATGCGCTTTGAAAATTTCTTGATTTATTTAATCAAAAAACTCCAAATTCTCCAAATGAAAACTATGCTAGAGAAATAATGCAATTATTTTTAATGCTAGAATATATTCCTTGAAAATCAGCAGAAAATTGAGATAATAGAAACTATAGTGAAGAAGATGTAAATGCACTAGCAAAAATATTGGTATGATTTGAAAGTGATGAAAATACACATAAAATCACATATAATAATACAATAAATACAAATCAAAAAATAAAATTTTTAGATTGAAATTTAAAAACTTGAGATAGTTTTCCTTTTTATGATGTAAATACTTGAGAAATAGATGTTCAATTATTAAAAAATCCTATTTCTTGAAATAATTGATTAGCTGACAATATAATTGACTACATATTTTCAAAAAGAGAATACGAAATATCAATGTTTTTAGCAAATAGATTCTATAAGTTTTATATTGATGAAAACCCTAGTAATTCTGATTTAACTTTAATTTCAAATAAATTACTTTGAAGTAATTTTGATATTTATACAACTATAAAATGGTTACTTGCAAGTGATATGATGTATAGTGAAAAATCTATGAATTCTATTATTTACAAAAATCCACTTGAATTAGCACTTTGAACTGCAAATATTTTTTGATTAAACTTTGAAAATTTAAGAGTCTCAAGTGTTGTGAATCTTTGATGGAATCCATATTACCCTGCAAGTATATTTGGTAGGGATTGATTTGATGAAAATTGAGCATTTTATACAGCCTATACTGAAACTCAATGGGTAAATGAATCTAGTTATATCATAAATTCGCTAGATACTACAAAATTAATACCTGATAAAATTTATCTTACTCCATATGCTTGAGATGATAAAGAATTTCAAAATATATTGTATAGCAACAAAAGTGAATTATTAAATCTAAAAACTTGAACTTGAAGTTGATTAAGCTGAATTGTAAATTTGATAAATTTTGATATTAAAGAAACAAACAATAATCCTATAATTATAAATACTTGAAGTGTTGATTTCAATGATTTTTCTATTTCTATAAGTAATAATGAAAAAATAGAAATAACTAATTGAAAACTTGATTATAAAAACTCAAAAATAAATATTATAAATGGTACTTATATAAAAGATTGAATATCAAAAAATATTTATTGAACTGCAGATATTGATTGATTTTATTTAATTCAAAAAGATTTTACAAACGAATGACTTGTAACATATTTAGAAGATAAATTATATTTAGATAGAAAATTACCTATTGATATAAAAAATAAACTTATAAAATTTATAAGTTTTGATGATAAATGAGTCCCTGTAACTATGAATTTAACAAATAATAATTATAAAAATTATTATATAAAATGATTAATTAATTTGATGTTAGCACAACCTGAGTACGTAATGCAAAGTTGATATGATTTAGCAGAAGATGTTAGCAATACATTGAACACAAATTTTATAAATAATAATTCTAAATTAATTATAATAAAAGCATCTGGTTGACTTGATTATTTACATGCAGTTATTCCAAAAGATGAATATAGCGAATATATGGATAATAGATGAACTTGAGCTTTGGTATGAAATGAAATTCTAAGTTTAGATGATGATTATTATATAAATGCAAAATTAGAACCATTTAAACAATTATATGATTCTTGAAATCTGAAATTAATAAATAGAGTTTGAACTCCTGATAATTCTAGATGACATGATACTGCTTCTCAAAAAATAACTTCAGTTGATAATTCTTCTGATATCTTAGATGATTGAATAATATGAAACTTCATTAAAGATGAAGATTATACAAAAACAATAGTTATGTGATGATATAATCCTTTGATATTTAGATGATGAAATTATTTAAATATTTGAACAAATGCATATTTTAATATGTATGATAGTACAAATGCAGCTTTTAGAATACATAAAAGAGATTTATTAAAAGATATTTTAGATAATAGAACTTATCCTTGAAATGCAAAAAATGTATTTAAAAATGCTGTTACTATAAGTAATGTAGCTTTATATTCATATAATGCCTGATGAAAACCAGGTTCATGATACAATATGACTGATAATTTCATATTTTTGGAATCAATTTTTGATTCAAATATTTCAAGTATTGCTAGAATGTGAGCTGATTGATGATATGATACTCATGGAAATCAAAAACAAGGATTAAGTGATAATTTAGAAAAAGTAGCACAAAGAACAGCAGATTATTTTAATAGAGTTAAAGATAAACAAGATGTAACTATAGTTATATTTTCAGAATTTTGAAGAACACTAAAAATGACTGGTTCAATGTGAACAGATCATTGAAAATGAGGTTGAATGTTTATTATTTCTAATAATAAAGATGTACTTCAAAATCTAGATAAAAAAGTATATTGAAATCTATCATTTAAAAATTGATACGAAAATTGGTTATGAGTTTGAATTGATTATAGAGCTGTTTATTATAGCTTGATGAAATTTATATACAAACAAGATATTAGTGCAAAATTATGAGCAGTATATGATATAAACAATTATATAGATACTACTTGACCAAAAGTTGAATTACTTAATAAAGAGTTTGAAAATATAAATACTACTAGAACAAAAGTTAGATTCAAATTTAAATTAGATGATACCAATTTTAAACCAGATCAAGCATCATATATAAAAATACAATACTGAAAAGATATAAATAATTTATACAATGAATCTCAATACAATATATCTAGATATATGAATGTTTGAGAAAACGCTATAAATCTATATTTAAATAACATTGATTCAAAAACTAATTATTTTTATAAAATAACTATTTATGACAATCAATACAATACTACTGTTTTAGAATGAAGTTTTGTTTCTCCAGAGATTAAAAATAACACTGATATAGTTTCATTGAATACAGATACAAGATTAATGAAATATAACAATACAAATGTATGATTAAATCTTGGTCTAATAACAAGTACTTCTAGTTGAATATTATTATGAAGTAAAACTGAAGATAAAGATATAATTTGAGATGATTGATTAATTTTAAAAACAAATAGTTGAACATATATAACAACATTGAGTTCAAGTTCGACTTGAACAATTTGGAATTGAGGTTTCACAGTTCCCTATGAAATTAATAAAGATTTTTTCATATCAAAAACTAGTAAATATAATTGAGATTTATTATCAACTTTAAATATAGATAAAATAATAAAAGTTTGAGCAGATAAATTAGGTATATCAATGGATTTAAATCAAGATGCAATAATAAAAATACCAAATTTAGACGCAAATAAAAAATACAGCGTTATATATTCGCAAGATTGAGAAAACTGGAATAAAGTTTCTGATGCAAATGTAGTTAAAACATGAACTAATTTAGATTTAAAAGTAAATCATTTTACATATTTCGCTTTAGTTGAAGTTGATAATACTTGAAAAGTAATTGTAAATATTCCTGTTGATTCATGAAATTCTTCTAGTTCTAGTTCAAGCTCATCTGGTTGAAGTTCTTCTAGTAGCTCATCTAGTTCATCAGGTTGAAGTTCGACAAGTTCTAGTTCTGGTTGAAGTTCTAGTTCAACTAGTAGTTCTAGCTGAGGTTGATGATCAATATTAAGACAAGATATTTGTAAGTATTGAGATTTTTCTCCTAGTTATTATGATAATTCTTGTTGAGTTGATCCAGATGAACAACTATCTAAGATGTGATTAGGTGAAACTGATGTTTATAGATTAGAACAAAATATAGAAAAAGAAAGAGAAATTACTGAACAAAAAGATAATTTATATAACAATATAATTAAAAGTACTCCAGAATTACAAAATAAAGATAGTATAATATCTACTCTTTTAGATAAAATTTCATATATACAATTAGGAAATTTTAAACTAACAAATATAAAATGATCAGGGATAAATGAAAGTGTTAAAAAAATATGAGAATTTATTATTTCTCAAAATTTTAGTATAGCATCAACACAATTATTAATTGATAATTTAAATGATTTAGTAGTTTATGTTTCTATGTATAAGGTTTGAAATCTTGATTCAGATACAAAAGCACTTGTGCTTAAAAAAATAAATGAAACAGTTAGAGATTTCAGTACAAATTTTAAAAATTCTAGAAAGAAAATAAAAAAAGTTGTAAATAATGATGATAAAACTCCAAATAATAATACAGTTGAAAATACAAATACAACAAGTACAAATACTGTAAAAAATACAATAAAAGAAGCTCCTATTGTAGAACAAAATGAAACAAAATTAAAAAGTTTACAATTTAGAGTAAATATTGAAAATATATATTTAAAAGCAGATCCATATTGGGTAAACAATGTTTGAATTCTTGAAAAGTGAGATATAGTTGAACAATTAACTCAAATACATGAAAAATGATTTTTTATGATAAAAGTTATAAAAGCAAAAAACTTAAAAGAATGAACTACTTGATATATATTTAGTAAATATCTTTCAAAATAAAAAACTCTGGTAATCCAGAGTTTTTTATTTATAATCAAGTTAATAAAAGTAATAAAAAAATAATGAAAAAAATATTAATTTCATTTATAATATTTTTGTGAGCATTTAACACTACATTTGCTCATCCTCTTGATATTTCTGTTAGCACAGCAAATATAAAATGAAATATTGTATATATAAGTACATATTTTCATAGTTTTGAGATAGAATATTTATTAAAAAATAATTGAATAAATCCTGATTGAGTAATAGATTATTTTGAAAATGAAAACATAATAAAAAAATACATAAAAGAAAATATAGCATTATCAAATAATAACAAAGATTGTGAATTGTGAGACATAACTATAAATAGAGATGAAACTTACAATATATTAACAAATTGATTATCAAGTGATTATAGTTTTGTTTGTGGTGAAAATATATCGAAATTTAATTTATTTTTCAATTATTTTTCAGAATTTAAACTTCAAACAAATAGGATTACAATATATGATTTAACAAACTGAATAAGTAATTTAAGACCAATAATATACAAGGTTCTTACACCAAAAATACAAGATTTAAATCTAGATTTAAAAAACTTAAATGTAGTTAGAATTGATAATGATAACGATTGATTATCAGATGAAGAAGAAAAAGTTTATTTAACAAATCCAAACGAAATAGATACTGATGGTGATAATTATACTGACAAAGAAGAAATCGATTTCTGATGGGATGCATTAAATATAGAGTTATCGCCAGGACAAGAGTATAGAGAAAAACTTGATGTAGAATTAAGTAACAAAAAAATTGATGAGTTAGAAAATATAAATAAAACAATTTCTCAAAAAAATCTAAGTGATTATTGATCAAATAACTGATACTTAAAGAAAGTAATGAAATATATAAATGATTATTTTGAAAAATGAATTTGAAATATATTAATTATTTTTTGAATTGTTTATATATTATGAATTCTTCATGCCGCTTGACCTGGACATTCAAAATGACTTCTTATAGCTTATACTTTAGAAAAAGAAAATTGATATAAAAAATGAATCTTATTTTCTATTATTTTCACCATAACTCATATAATTGATATAATTATTTTGTTTATAATTACAAAAGTAATTATTTCATTTGTAGATTTAAATGACTATTTATATTACATACAATTAGTTAGTGCTGTAATTTTATTCTTTTTAAGTATATATTTAATTAAAAAATCTGTAAAAAAAGAAAAAAATAAGTATAATAAATCTAATTTATCTATTGCATTTCTTGCATGACTGGCACCATGTAGTTTTGCTTGGAGTATATTTCTTTTACTTGCAGCATTGTGAAAAACAAATTATTTATTACCAATAATTTTAGCACTATGATTGTGAATATTTACTACTCTAGTTTTCATAGTATTACTAAGTGTTTATTTAAAAAATAAAGCATATGAAAAAATATGAAATTTATGAAAATACTCTTCTATTTTTTCTTCTTTAATTATTTTAATAATAAGTATAATATTATTGTATAAATTAACATAAAAATCTATGGAAGAGGTTATAATAAGAAATAAAGAACAAAAAGAAAGATTTGATAAACTGTATAGTGAAAATGTAAATTATATGTCAAATGATTTAAAAATACTTATTAAAAATGTAATTATAATTTTTAAAAGACATTCAAGTAATGAAGAACTTATGGTTCTTGCTCTTATTTATTGATTATCATATTTTTCCATAATAGATGACAAAAATATAGCTCTAACAAAAAAAGATTTAGAAAATTTAGAAATATTAAAGATAAGTTATAAACATGAAATTGATTGAGATTACAAAAATTTTTTAGATTATGTGATGAAAATGGATAAAGAATTATTTATTTTAAAAATGGTAATAAAATACAACATATTATCTTTTGAAAAAAGATTTTTAACTATAATCAAAAATCAAAGTAATTATTATAAATCTATTTGATATATTATTCCATATTTAACATTTATTGAATCACCACTCTTATGATTTTTTCAAGATATATATTTCAAAAAAGTATATCCTAAAAAATTTGAAAAAATTAGAAAATATTATATAGATAAAATAAATAAAGTAGAATTTCCTTGAGAACATATGTTCTCAATTGTAAATAATATGTCAGATTTAATGAGTGAAGCAAATATTATATGAAAAACTAATGTAAGAAGAAAAACATATTTTAGTATTTATAATAAATTAATTAGAAAAAAATGAGTTTGATTACTAGATACTATTTGAATGAGAATAATTTTTTCAGACATAAAAGATTTAGATAAATTTTCAGATTTTTTTGAAACAAAATATGTATTTTTAAATAAAAAAGATTATATTACAAATCCAAAAGATAACGGATATCAAAGTTTACATTACAAATATATAAGTCCTTATAGAGATACTCAAATCCTTGTAGAATTGCAATTAAGAACTAAAGAAATGGATAAAAAAATAAAGAGTGAAGACTGAATAAGTCATTTTCATTATACTATTAAACTAAATAAGTGGTCTAAGTTATTTAAAGAAGTTCATATGTGATACAATTATATTATAAAAAATAATGAATTAATAAAATAAAGTGAAACACCTAAAAATAAAGATTAACAGCCTAGAATTTGATTGAGAAACTATATTGAAAGATATAGATTTTACTCTAAATAAAAACGATAGAATTGCTATAGTATGAGCTAATTGAGCATGAAAAACTACACTTTTAAAGATATTGACTTGAGAGATTAAAAGCTATGATTGAACAATTGATAACGTATGAAATTTAACTCTATGATATCTAAAACAAATTCACTCATCTGATGAAAATAAACTAGTAAGAGAAGAGTTAAAAGATGCATTTACTGAGATAATTGAAACTGAAAAAAAGCTTGATATAGTAGAAAGAGAGATGCTTGAAAAACCTGGTAATTTGGAAGTTATAGAAAACTATACTTCCCTTTTAGAAGTTTTTAATAACGTCTGATGAAATGATTATAATAACAAAATTCACAATGTAACAAGTTGAATCTGAATTCTTGAATTATTGGATAAAAAACTTTGTGAAGTAAGTTGATGACAAAGAACTAAAATAGCACTAGCAAAAGTACTTCTTGAGTCACCAGATATACTTTTTCTTGATGAACCTACAAACTTCATAGATATGTGAAGTGTAGAGTGGCTTGAAAGTTTTTTGCAAAATAAATGGAAAAGTGGTTATGTAATTATTTCACATGATAGAGAATTTTTAGATAAAACTTGCGAAAAAACTTATGAAGTTCAACCAAAAAGAGGTATAACTTTTTATTACTCAAATTATACCTGATATTTACATGAAAGAGATAGAATTGAAAGGAAAAAATTAGAAGTATTTAAAAGAGAACAAGAATTCATAGAAAAAGAAGAAAAACTTATAGATAGATTTAGAGCTTGAAGTCGTGCTTGATGGGCAAAATCAAGAGAAAAAGCACTTGATAGAAGAGAAGAAATTACTCCTCCTTTTATACAACAAAAACCTAAATTTTTCTTTAATTTCAATTGAGAATTACCTGAAAAAATTCTGAGTTTTAAAGAATGTTTTATAGGTAGAACTGAACCATTATTTTATATAAATGAAGTAAATCTTTATAAAAAACAAAGGATTTGAATAGTTTGAGAAAACTGAGTTTGAAAATCTACATTTTTAAAAACTATAATGAGAGAATTAGATGTACTTGAGTGAATCTACAACAGATGAAAATGAATTAAGATTTGATATTATTCTCAACTACATGAAGAACTTAGAAAAGATAAAACTGTTAGAGAAAACTTCGAACTTGCTGGGATAAATTATCCGGAACAAAACTTGATATGACTTATCAAACATTATCTTTTTGAAAGAGAAGATTTGGATAAAAAAGTAAGTGATTTATCTGGATGACAAACATCTAAACTACTTTTTGCAATTCTTGGGCAAAAAGAATACAACTTACTTATACTTGATGAGCCTACAAATCATCTAGATTATGATACTAGAGAAAGCTTAGAACAATCACTAAAAGAATTTGAATGATCTATACTTTTTATATCTCATGATAGATATTTCGTAAATAAACTAGCTACAAATATATGGTTTATAACAAATAATGAATTATCTGTTTCATATTGAAATTATGAAGACTATAGATACAAGATAGAACACAATTTAGATATGGATATGAGCTTGTTTGATGAAGAAGCTCAATTAAACCTTGTATTAGAAGAAAAACTATGAGAAAAAGAATTTAAGAGACTTAAAAATAAGTTTGGGGATAAAAAACATAGAAGGAAGTAAAAAGACTAAGAAAAATCTTAGTCTTTTTTAAACATTAAATCAATTCAATTAATTAACTCTCATCAATTATAATATCAAACATTGCTATATGCTATTTTCCAAGCATCATAAGCAGGAATTCCTGAAGATTTAACTTTTGGCATAGCATCAGTATAAATTCAATTCATATCTCTCAAAGTTTCATAATCACTTTTATCATCTTGAGTTCAACTATAATTTTCTTCGATTTGTATTTTAATTAATCAATCTAGATTAAATAATTCTACAAAACTTAATAATTTACTTTTCATAGTATCATTTATTGACTCATCTATTCAAAGTAATTCTTGATTTGAAAATAAAAATGATTTAGAAATAACATCTCTCAATAAACCTATATCTGCATCAATTAAAAATCTAATCAATGGATATTTACTTTTATCTTCTTTTATAGATTTAAGTATATTTATATAGTTATTAAAAACTTCAATTATCTCAGTATTACAATTAAGTATCTCATGTAGCGTAAACAAAAATCAGTCAACTTTATCCAAATAAGATAAGAGTTGTCACTCTAAACTATTCTTTGATTCTGCATCAAAATACAATCCTCTCAATTCCTCTTTTGAGAAATCTTTTAAATGATCAATTTGATGATTTGCTAATATATTTATACAAGCCAATTCTATGTCATGCAATATAATTTTTGCTTTACCCGATAGAGAATTTTTTATATTTGTAGGTATATCTTTTAAAGGATTTACTCATTCTGTATCATCGTGAACCAAAGCCAAAGAAGAAAGATATCAAACACTGATTTTGTTTTCAAAATATCAATTATAATTAATTTCATCAAAAAAATATCATAATTCTTTTACTATATTTGATAATCTAACTTGATGTGCAAAAATATTATCGTGAGTAATTAATTGAAATTCTGGAAATCTTTGAGTATTCATTAAATTTTCTACCCATACATTGTGATCAACTCAAGATGAAGTATTTGATGATAAATTTAGTATATCAAAAATATCTCTAGAAACTTTATCTAAAGGTCAAAGTGATTCACCATACTCTCACAATTCACTTATAAGTAATTTAATATCAGCTCAATTAATTGTAGTCAAGATATAATAATTATAAAATACTTAGTATATTATAATATGATAAGTATTTAATGTCAATAAAATAAAAACACTAGGATTTTTCTAGTGTTTTTATAATTCATCAAATTCTTTTAAATCAAAAACCATAGTAGTTGTTTTTTCTTTTTCATCAATAGAAATAAATCAATATTTTTCATAAAATCAAACAGCATTATTATTTGCATCAACTATAACAAATCTAATTCAAATTGTTTTTGATAATTCATATGCAGTCGTTAATGCAAAATTTATAAGTTTTCATCAATATCAATTTCTTCTTAAATTAATATCAATAAGTAATTTTCATATAAGCATTGCAGGAATTGGAAATGCTACATTTTCTAAATCCTTACTTTTCCATAAAGAAAAATACTTTGGTTTCATTTTTAATACAGATGAAGAAAAAGAAATATATCATCTTATATTATTTTCAATTTCTATAGCATATATAGAACATAACTTAGAAGATATATAATCATCTGATTCATAAAATAAAAAATCTTTCAAATGTTGAAAGATTTCTTCTGTTTCTATTATTATATTATCTTTAGTAAAATCCTTTTTAAGTAATACTAATTCCATATTATTTTGTTCTTAAATTTTTTTTCATAGATAAACCACTAGTTAAAATACCCTTCAATTTTTCTTTTGAAAGTCATGATTTTAATTCTCAATTCATAATTTTAGCTATTTTTTCAGCTCACGAAGATGAGATAGTGAAGATTGGATTAAATACTTTTTTCATAAAAATAATATTAATCTATTAAAGTAATACTATTTTATTTAATATACTCAAAAAGTCAATGCAAACTAGGTAGACTATTTCCCTCTCTTAATTCTGTTACAATTTTTACAAAGAATTTGTTAGTTAATTACAACATTTTTTGTCTTAAATATCAAAATATGCTAAAATAATTTTAATATAAATATTTTAAAAT
Organism: uncultured Candidatus Peribacteria bacterium; assembly: GCA_964415565.1. Classification (GTDB taxonomy): domain Bacteria; phylum Patescibacteriota; class Gracilibacteria; order BD1-5; family UBA6164; genus JABWCI01. The sequence continues at coordinate 5,676 of CAYQAV010000037.1, read as the reverse complement.
TATGAATGAGTGATTTTCACAAAATTATGAAAATTGAGATAATAAAAAATGAGGAGTTAATAAAAATAGCTCTTCTTTTAATAATTTAGAAATTCAGGTACAACAAAATTATTTTAAATATAAAACTTTTGAATGAGCAGGAAATTTATCATTTAGGCAAATAACAGAAAATAACACTTTAAAAGATAAGTTAGAAAAACCAATTATACAAGATACAAGAGAAAGTTTAGATAAAGAAGCGATGATAAATGAAGCTAGAACTATACTTTATGAAAAATTAGGAATAGATAATAATCAAAATAATAATAGTGCTTTGGTAAATTTTGAAAAATGAATAATAGATACTTTGATTTTAGATAATTATGATTTAGCTATTCAAGTATGGGAAACAAATTGAAAAATACTTATAGATTCATTAAAACAACTTGCAAGTTTAGAATGATTGAAAAAAGTAGCAGAAGCTATATGAGAAAATATATGAAATTTACTAAGTTGAAATGCTTACGAAAGATGAAAATCAGTAGCAGAATTATGACTTATAACAACTTGAGTTTGAGCTTGAGTTTATGTATGAAAAAAATGATTTAAATTGTGAATGAAACAAATATCAAGACTTAGAAAAACAGCTGAAAGAGTCGTAGAAAATCCAGAAATTAAAGATGTAATATGAACAACTAGATGAAAAGTAGATGAAATAGTACCTAAAAAAGAATTGGATTTAGATGATAATTTAAAAAGAAGTATTGATATTGAAAGACAGATAAAATGATTAGAAAAATTATGAATACCTGAAAGTCTCTCAAAAGATATGTTAGAAAGTTGATTAATCAGAAAAGAGTTTTTTGGTTGAGATTTACTAAGAAGATTTGAAGATTTACACAAAAAATGAATAGATTATAATAAAATGATAGATGAAGTTATAAAGCAAATTCCTAATTTAACTAGAGAAGAAGCATTAATAATATTTTCTTACACTGACGAGGTTATATATAGAAGATTAAATGCATTTTTAAGATGAAAAAAGGAAGTTGTAGATAGTTTAACTCCTCATAATATTGAGGTAAGTAAAAGATTAGCTTTAAAACTAGAACAAGCACTAGAAAAAATGCCAAATTTAAAATCTTGAGAAGATTGATTTATATTAAGATGAGATAAATGAAAATATTGGGATTGAAAAATTTGAGATGAAATTGAATTAACTGCTTTTAGTTCAGTTTCAAATAACAAAAAAGATATATTTTTATGAGAAAAGCATGATACTAACACTCAAGTATCAATTATATGAAAAGAATGAAGAGTAAAAGATATTTCAAAATTATCAATTGCTGTTAATTTTTGAGTATCAAAAGAAGAATTAGAAATCCTTACTAATTTTTCAGGTAAATTAAAAAAGTTACCAAAAACAAATAATGAATGAGTTATTTTACCAAATTCAATAGTAAAAATTCTTGATAGATTTAAACTAGATAATATCAATTATATTGATGTAGAACAAACTAAATAATTGTATTTTTATAAAAAATAATTATTATATTTTTAATATTTAACTAAATTCCTATGAGAGATATAGAAAAAAGAGCATATGAAACTCAAAAATTTCTTCAAGAAAGAGAAGAAAAAGAATTTCAAAATTATAAAAATTGAGATGACTCTAATAAACAAGATTATTGGGATAGAAAGATTTGTGGTAATTGGTGGCACTCTGATGATAATGATTTTCCTATAAATCTTACAGAGTTTAGAAAGAAAGTTGCTTCTTTAGAACAAAATTTTGATAGATTTATTCCTTGAATTATGTTAGCATTAGAGGATTTAGGATTTACTTGAAATATTAGTGATATTTTTATATTGGATGACCAAGCAAAAAAAGCATTAGAAGTTCAAAAAAATGTTTCAGATAGTTCAGTAAAAATTGAAAATACATTTTCTAAAAAAAATAAAACAATAGAATGAATAGATTTTTCATTTGAAGAACTTGCAAAAAAAATGTGAGATTTATTTTATGAACCATTAGCCTCAATGTTAAATTCTATTGCAATAGAATTAGAAAAACAAACTAATAATAACGAAGAAATAGTAAAATTGTTAAAAGAAGCAAGTAATCATATATTAAAAGCATGGGATCATTGTAAACCATATATAACAGATATAAATGAACTAGAAAAAAATAGCAAACATACTTTTGATATAAAAGGTACTACTTTAAAAAATGAACAAATATCTAGATCAATTGCATATTTAGAAAATGATAAACTAAAAGAATTTTTAGAATTATTATCAACAAAATTACACAGGGATTGAGAAGCTGATAAATGAAGAAAACCATCAAGGATTAAATTAGCAAATGAATTATTTGCATGTGCTGAAAAACTAAAAATGGCTTCAGAAAAAATATAAAAAACTTTGATTTAATCAAAGTTTTTTTATTTCCCACTCTTAATTCTATTACAATTTTTACAAAGCATCTGACAATTATCACTTGTTGTTTTTCATCATTCATGCCAAGGTGTTATATTGTCTGCTTCCATTTCGTTTATTTCAAAATGTTTACTACAATGAGTACAAATTCAAGCTTGTTTTTCATATACTTCCCTTTTTTGTTTTTCTGTAAATACTCTTATACTTAAAAACTTTTCTTTTCAAGTTAATAAATATTCATAAATTCAAGATTTTTTTGTTATATCTTCATCTTGCATAAGTTTCAAAACTTCATGTTCCAATTTATTTGAATCAAAAAAAGTGTTTTTGTACTGATTATAAAGTGGTCAAAAAGCAACTCATTTCATCTCTCTACGATAATTTGGAAAAATTACTTTTATCCAATTTATAACACTTTGAAAATATTGCCACAATTCCATTGCATTTACATTGTGTTGATTTTGAGCCATATATTCTTCTATATTTTCATTACTTATCCAACTTATAGCAGCTTCTAAATACTCTTGACGAATACTTGAACCATTTAAATAATCACTTGCTATATTGTAAGCTGGACAATTTGATTTAGAAAAATATTTTTTTGCATCTGTAAGCCAAGTACCAGTATAAATTGCATTTCTAAGTTCTTGCTCTGTAAGTTTTTCTCAAGCTATGTTTATAGTTTTGAACCAATCTAGTTTTTCTTTGTCTGTTCACTCGCAAAAATAAACCATAAGGTTATAATCCAGAATTTGTTCTTGTTCTTCTTTTTCTAAGTTATGAAAATACTGATAATTTATAGAAAATTTTCAATCAATATATTCACAAATACTTATAGTTCTTTGTTGTCAGTCAAGCACTTCATAAGTTCCGTCATCATTTTTTACCCAATACATAACATTTAATGGGAAATTTTTTCTAACAGTTTCCAAAACACTATCTCTTTGTTTGTCTTTATAAACAAATTCTCTTTGGTATTTTGGCCTTATATTTAGATTACCACTATATCAAACAACTCACTCTTCATTGTTGTTTATATATCAAGTGGATACTTCTCTAATAGTTATTTCTTTTAATTGTATTTTCATAATATGATTTTTAAGGATTATTTTTTTTGTTTTTGATGATTACACGAGCATACGGGACTTCTACAACTCAATTTATAAACATATATAAATCTCAATCTACTGCAGCTCTTTTTTGTATTTCTTTTCTATAATACTTATGTTCTTCTGTATATGGTTTTACTCAAATATCTATTCAAGAACTTGAAATTCATAATCATATAATTTCAAATTGTTCTGGATTATAATTTCATAAAAATGTTATTGGAACTCATATATATCAAGAATAATCTAGTGGGATTTCTTTTACCTTATCTACATTTATTGCATCAAAATTATAATATTTTTGATATTCAATTTCATTATATTTTTTATAAAGAATTAAATCTTCATATCTTTTTTGAATATCTAAATTTGTAAACCAATTTATAGCTGGCGTTTTGATATAATTTTTTCAAAAATATCATTTTTGTTCACAAAACTTTAAATTTGCTTCAAGATTGTTTTCATAAGGCGATTTAAAAACTAGACTTAAATTAAATCAATATCAAGCCCAAATTTTATTTTCTTTTATAAGTTTAAAAATTTCTTTATAAGTTATAGCATTTAAATTTCCTAAAATTACAAAATTTTTATCATATTCTATAAGTTTTGCTACATACTCTCTAAAAAGTGAAAATGGTGGATTTGTTATAACTATATCTGCTTCTTTTAGTATATCTATACATTCTGAACTTCTGAAATCTCAGTTTTGTTTGAGAGGAGTTTTTACTATATCTAGTTTATTTATTTTTCCGTCATGATTTCTATCTCAAATTATATCTAATTTATAGCTTGGTTTTTCATCTTCATAATGAGTTGAAACAAGTTTTTTAATTCATAGATATTCAAAATTGAGTTCAAAATATTTCCAAAAATTACTCTCTTCAGGATCATCACAATTACAAAAAATAGTTTTTCACTTGAAGTGTTCTTTGTAATGACCTAATTCTTTTTCTATATCTGATAATTGAGTGTAGAACTCATCATTTTTAGCTTTATTAGCTTTTCTTAAATTTCAATTTCAAGATTTTTTTTCCATAATAAAAGGTAACAAAATAAATTGTTACCAAAAAACAAGCAAGAATATTGCTTAAAGTCATTTATTATTAGATTTTTTGACAATATAAAAAGGAGGAAAATAATGCCTAATTATATTGCCAAAAAACCTTATATGCCATAAAATAAGTATAAAAAGGAGAGGAATTATTTTCCTCCTTCAATACATCTTACAGCATTACATTAAAAGTTTTTTGGCAGTTTTAGTTTATGGAAATTGTGGGAAATGTAAAGAAAAAACACATCAAATTAATTTGATGTGTTTTTATTTATTGTCATTTTTTATTTAGAATTAAAAATTAGTGAAGTTAAAATTTAAAACTTTTCCAAAACTCCCCTTGAATTTTTCATTTTTTTCTATAAAATACTCCTATTATTTAGAAATTAATATAATATAATATGAATTTATACCACGATATTCCACTTGGAAATGAAGACTTTTCTGAAATAAATGCAGTTAATGAAATACCAAAAGGTAGTAGAGTAAAATATGAATTTGATCATAAAACTGGTGCAATTTGGGTTGATAGAGTTGGTAAAACTCCTATTGATTATACTTTTAATTACTGAGATATTCCACAAACATGGAATGAATGAGATAATGATCCACTTGATGTAATTATATTATGTAGCGAGTCTATTTCTCCAGGTGTAGTTGTACCTCTTAGGGTTGTTGGTTGATTAAAAATGATTGATTGATGAGAAGATGATTATAAAATTTTGGCTGCTGCAGATGATAAATACTATTCTGATGTAAAAGACATACATGATGTAAACAAAAAAGAACTAGAAGATATAGAATACTATATGTTACATTACAAAGATTTACATGGGAAAAAAGTAGAATTAAATGGTTGGGATGATAAATATACTGCTAAAAAAATACTTGCGAAATGTCATGAAGCTTACAAAATAAAATTTAATAAATAGTAAATAATGTTATATTTTATTTAAATTTTGGCTTAATTGTAAAAAGTGTGTGGCTAAAATAAGGAATATTTGGTATAATAAAGCCAAATACTCCTTTATTTTTAACTATGTTAAATAAAAATAGCCATAAAATCTGTAAAAAATGTAAATCAAAGGAAATAAAAAA